>NZ_CP017704.1:3177156-3485734 GCF_002243645.1 Peribacillus simplex NBRC 15720 = DSM 1321
TAACCAGCTTCCTTTAATAGGTCCGAAACGATTGATCGCTTCCAAACCATAATGGGAACAAGTTGGGTAAAAACGGCAGGTAGGCGGTTTTAATGGAGAAATGGCAACTTGGTAAAAACGGATGATTCCCATTAATATTTTTTTCAACACAATGCTTTCATCTCTTTTCGAGTAAATTCACTACCCTCCATTATAGCATATTTTCTAAATTTCCAATAAGGGTAAAAAAGGAATAAGCATATTGGTAATCCGATTGATATAATGAGAATTAATTTTAAAGGATGAAATATATTGTTATTCAAGGTAAAATAGATATGACATACAATTAAGGAGTGAATTAAATGCCTTCAGTTGAAAGCTTTGAATTAGATCATAATGCTGTTAAAGCCCCATATGTTAGACATTGCGGTGTCCATAAGGTAGGAACAGATGGTGTTGTTAATAAATTTGATATCCGTTTTTGCCAACCGAATAAACAAGCGATGAAGCCGGATACGATCCATACCCTGGAACACTTGCTTGCATTCAATATCCGTAAGCATTCCGAGCGCTACGATCACTTTGATATAATCGATATTTCACCAATGGGATGTCAAACAGGATATTACCTTGTGGTCAGCGGCGAGCCGACAGTGACGGAAATCATCGATGTTCTTGAAGATACATTCAAGGATGCTGTTACAATTACAGAAATTCCTGCTGCAAACGAAAAACAATGCGGCCAAGCAAAATTGCATGATCTTGAAGGAGCTAAGAAATTAATGAATTTCTGGCTTACACAAGATAAAGAAGATCTTCATAAAGTTTTCGGTTAATAAAAAAGTTCCTGTCCATTTGTGACAGGAACTTTTTTTATTTTTCGGGTTCTTCTTTTTTCCCCTCATCCTCAGGCAAAGGATCGACCGGATCCACTGTATGCTTGTAGCTGTAACCTTTTCCGATTGTTAGGACCGATAAGGCCAATACAATCAGAATCACAATAATGGAGATAACTAAAACCGTAATCATACTTTACAGCTCCTAACGTTCACAATTTAGATTCATTTTAGCATAAGAACCGAGTCAGATAATGTTTCAATTTTCGAATAGAGGGAATTATAAAGGTATAACCAACTTACGGAGGTAGATATTTATGGCTCAGAAAAAATTAGGAACTTTAGTAAATAAGGAAATTGCAAATTTCAGTGTTCTTTATACGAAAATTCATAATTACCACTGGTTCGTGAATGGACCGCACTTCTTTGAACTTCACCAAAAATTAGAAGAATTATACAAAGAAGTGACATCCAACTATGACGAATTGGCTGAAAGACTATTGGCCATTGGTGAAAAGCCGGTTGCTACCCTTAAAGAGTACATGGAATTAACTACGATTGAAGAAGCGACAGGTAAGGAAAATACAGAAGATATGGTTCAAAGCGTCATCAATGATTTTGAGAAGCTTTCCGAAGAGTTCCTGGAAATCATCGAAGTTGCCGAAACAGAAGATCCGGTTACGGCTGATATGCTGACAGGCATGAAGAAAAGCTTAAACAAACATGCTTGGATGCTGCGTGCGTATTTAGGACATTAAGATATAGGAAAAGCCCTGCTTCGGTAGGGCTTTTTTTTTGGTTAAAACAATAAAAAAGGCATCCATCAAAAGAGGGACACCTGACAAGGTATGTATTAATGAATATTCCTAGGCGGAAAATGTGTAGGTTTCGTGTCGTTCATACTATTTTGAGCGAACTTCCCTTTTAACGTTTCAATAATGTAAAGGCCCATTAGATTGGTTAGTTCTTGATCATCCATCTCTTGAAGCAATTCGAAAATTTCCTTGCGGTCAAGCTGTTCCAGAACCGCAAAAGTAAGCATATCAATATCTTCTTCATCACCAGTCAACTTATCACGGTACATATTGTATAATTCTTCAATTAACTTCAAAACTCTCACCTCACATTTATTAGAAATCCGTTATCTCTTTATATGTAGGTTATCAAAAAAACCTCTGGGTGCATATAAAAATCTTAAGGGATGCTTGGGCTTATTATATGTTTTACCCTTTGAAAGATACTTTAATCTATTATTTAACATCTTTGTTCTTCTGTAAACAAAATTTTCCATTGTATGAAGTAGGGAAATACGTGAAAAATAAGCGTAGGAAATATGGAAAGGGCGGATGAATGTGTCTGAAAAAAGGAAAAAATATTACATTTGGATTCCAAATGGACAGATAACACAAGATAGGGAAAGTTCTCCATGGAATTTCGAGATCGAGGCGACAGATAATGAAATCATCAAATTACGTGAATTATTTGATTATAATTATTCAGAGGGGGAAGAAAATTTTTACCGGGCACATGTCCCATACCTTCAATATCATTTTGACCGTGAAAATGATAAACAGGATATCACTCTCCAAAAAATTTACGAGATGATTCATGCTCTGGGTACTGAAGAAGGAAGACGGCATATAGAAAGCATGGGGATTTTACAGGCAAAACCAACAGACGATGGCCTCGAATATTGAGGGTCCATCGTTTTTTTTGATGTGTTGCAGATTCTGGCTGGATAGTGGTTTTTTTAACCCATATAATGAATGAAGGGTCATAGCACTATTTCTTATATGGAGAGAAGGGGAAAAATGAAACGTTTTCTTGATAAGAACGGATATAAGGTGGAATTCTCCGAGGATCCTGTCTTTGGAGAGTCTTGGCATGTTTTTGTGCTTAGCAGATATAAGGGCAGGTGGGTATTGACCAAACACAGTGAGCGGGGATTGGAGTTCCCCGGAGGAAAGCGGGAAGCTGGGGAATCGATTGAAGAGACGGCCATACGGGAAGTGTATGAAGAAACAGGAGGTGTGGTGGGCCAACTGCAATTTTTGGGACAATATAAAGTACATGATCCAGTGAAGCCATTCGTTAAATCAATATACTATGCTGCATTGCGTGAAGTAGAGGAGAAACAGAATTACCTGGAAACGGAAGGTCCGATTTTTTTGGAAGCATTGCCGGATGTACTCGGTGAGGAGTTTAGCTTCATCATGAAAGATGAGATTGTACCGTTGAGCTTATCCAGACTGGATGATGGTATTTTGCTGAGAAACGAGTGAATCGCCGGGAACTCACGAGTAAATCGCCCAAACTAAACTAAATTCATGTTTTATCTCAGCATGTATGAAAAACTGCCGAGGGTTATCGGCAGTTTGGTTAGTCTTTGATTAATTTTCGCTCGAGCAGTTCGACTAGTTGATACATGATTGTGGCAAAGACGGCAATGATCATCAAGGCAAGCATTACGAGGGTGAAGTTGAAAACTTGAAAGCCATAAATGATGAGGTAGCCGAGTCCTTTCGCCGAAACAAGGAATTCCCCTACGATGACGCCGACCCAGGAGAGGCCGACATTCACTTTCAAAGTCGAGATGATCGTTGGGAAGGAGGCGGGTAATATGGCTTCCCGAAAAGCTTGTGTTCTTGTGGCGCCAAAAGTTTGGAGTACCTTCAGGTAGTTCGGGTCCACTTCGCGAAATGCTGTGTAGACGACAATGGTGGTGATGATGATGGAGATGATCGCCCCCATCGAGATGATGGATGGAAAGCCAGGGCCGAATGCTACGATGATGATGGGGCCGAGTGCCACTTTCGGCATGGCATTTAAAATGACGAGATAGGGGTCAAGTGTTTTGGATAATCTTGGCGACCACCAAAGCAGGGATGCCAGGATCGTTCCAAGCAGTGTCCCTATGATAAAGCCGAGAACAGTCTCGAATAGCGTCACTCCGGAATGGGATAGCAGTGTTCCATCACCTAATTTCTGTATGAAAAGATGCCATACTTTTGTTGGGGAGCTGAAGATGAGCGGATCGATCACTTCCATCCTGGATAAAAGTTCCCAACTGCTGAAAAAAACGATGAAAATCAGGATCTGATAAAAGCGAATGAGCCTGTTTTCTTTTTTTAATGAGGTTTTATATTGGTTATGAAGCTGTTCAATATTCAAGGCTCTCAAGCTCCTTCCAGATCGTTTGGAATAGCATCGGATACTGTGGGTGGTTGCGTGCATGGAAAGGCGTGAGCTCACGCAGTTCATCGGGCACCTTGAATGTTTTGTGCACGCTTCCCGGGTTTGCGGAAAACAGATAGATGCGGTCACTCATTGCAATGGCTTCACCGATATCATGGGTGACGAGCACGGCTGTCTTTCCGAAGGATTTCAGGGTTTCAAATACAAGGTCTTCAAGCTTCAACTTCGTTTGGTAATCAAGAGCCGAAAATGGTTCATCAAGCAAAAGGATTTTTGGGTCGACCGCCAGTGTCCGTGCCAGTGCAGCCCTTTGCCTCATTCCTCCTGAGAGTTCGCGCGGATATAATTTTCCGGTGCCTCCCAATCCAACGTCACTTAAAAGTTTCAGCGTTTTTATTCTCTCAAGGCCTTCATCTTTTTTAATCAGTTTCAATCCTAATAATATATTTTCTTCTATCGTCTTCCATGGAAATAGATAATCCTGCTGCAGCATATAGCCAATTGAAAGGTCACTGTTGGCTTTCAGCGGTTTGTTTTCGAGCAGGATCTTTCCCGCAGTGGGCGGAAATAGCCCGGCGATGATGGAAAGCAGGGTGGTTTTTCCGCAGCCGCTCGGACCTAGAAAAGAGACGAATTCACCTTTTTCAATGTCGAGGGAAATGTCCGCTAGTGCGGTCGCTGCCGTCTGATTTGAAAAATAAGTATGGTGAATGTCTTGGATTTTTAAAAAGCTCATCGGACATCCTCCTTACCTTTAGCTATGCTATTTTGTGACTTCTTCAGCAAAATCGGTATTGACCAGCTCTTCATGGCTTATACGTGAAGGCAGCTCGCCTGCTTCATCCATGATGTTTTGCAGATTGTTCCATTCTTCTTCATCAAGAATGGGGTCCGTGGCAAAGGATCCTTGTTCTTTGTAGCGATTGATAACTGTTTCCATCGTCTCGATATTGGTATCTTCAAAATACGGCTGAATGACTTCAGCGATTTCGGCAGCATCATTTTCCTGAACCCAATCCTGTGCTTTCTTCAATGCCCTCGTGAATTTTTCGACAGTCTCTTTGTCTTCTTTCAAATAGCTTTCCTTAGCCATATAAACTGTATAGGGAAGATGCCCGGACTCGGTGCCGAAAGAAGCGACGATATAGCCTTTTCCTTCTTTTTCAAACACACTTGCCGTTGGTTCGAACAATTGAACAAAATCGCCGGTTCCGGAAGCGAAGGCAGTTGCGACATTCGCAAAATCAATATTCTGGATGAGGTTCAAATCATTTTTCGGGTCAATGTTATGTTTTTTCAATACGAACTCGCCGGCCATTTGCGGCATCCCGCCTTTTCGCTGGCCTAGGAATGTAGAGTTTTTCAGCATATCCCAATTGAAGTTTTCAATTTTTTCACGTGAAACAAGAAACGTTCCATCCGTCTGTGTTAATTGAGCGAAGTTGATGACGGGGTCGTTCGAACCTTGTGCCCGAACGTAAATCGATGTTTCAGAGCCAACGAGAGCAATATCCGCCCCATCGGACAGAAGCGTGGTCATCGTCTTGTCGCCGCCTGCCGTCGTTTTCAAATCAATGCTTAGACCCTCATCTTTAAAAAATCCTTTTTCAATCGCTACATATTGCGGTGTATAGAAAAGGGAGCGGGTTACTTCGGCCACCCTGACTTTCGTTGTTTCCTTTTCCTTGTTGCCGCATGCTCCAAGCGGGATCACCAGCATGCACAGAAGTAAAAATACGACACCTGCTTTATACCATTTTTTCAAAATTCCTTCCTCCTTGATATATAGGTATTTTGCCTACATTATCGTATGAACGGAAGAAAAAAATGTGAATGCCTCTTGGGGGATAAAAACAAGCGGATGTTTTACAATAAGATTAAAGAGAAAGGAGAGTGGAAATTGGAGAACGGAACGATTATTTCAAAACGGCGGTTTCCATCACCGCATCCACAAATCCATCTTTATTCAGTTACATACATATCACAAGGCTTGAAGGTAAAGGGGTTGCTTGCTGAACCGGTTGATGGCGAAATACATGATGCCTTCTTATATTTACGCGGCGGGATTAAAAATGTCGGCAAGGTGAGGCCCGCAAGGATCGTGCAGTATGCCGTAGAAGGTTTCATCGTTTTTGCCCCTTTTTACCGTGGAAATCAAGGCGGAGAGGGAGATGAGGATTTTGGAGGCGAAGATAGATTCGATGCGATATCAGGATTCAATCTTCTTGAACAGCACCCCCGAGTGAACAAGGACCACATTCATATCCTCGGATTTTCCCGTGGCGGCATCATGGCGCTTTGGACTGGGATATACTGCAGGAATGCCGCGTCGATTGTCACATGGGGAGGTGTGTCGGATATGTTTTTAACATATGTCGAACGTGTCGATATGCGACGGATGATGAAGCGGGTCATCGGCGGAACACCTAAAAAATGCCCTGATCAATATGAATACCGTACGCCATTGTTTGCGATTGAAGATTTGAATGTACCCATCCTGATCATTCATGGTGAAAAAGATGACAATGTCGCCATTGAACACGCGTACCGTTTGGAAAAAAGATTGAAAATGCACGACAAAGAGGTCGAAAGCTGGTATTTCCCTCAATTCACGCATTACTTCCCACCGGCCGTGAATAGAAAAGTAGTCGAAGATTTAACATCTTGGATGAAAAGTAAAACCGAAAAATGATAGAATGAAGTATATATTGGCAAGAGGAGGAGATACACATGGGCATGCCTATGGAGCTGAATACCATGATCGTTACAAAAGGGAACGAAACCCGTGAAGAAGAAAACATTTTTCGGCTGTCGAAAGATGGTTACAGGTTATACCCTATCGATATTCCAATCGATGTCCGCAAGACGATTCAATCTGACTCAAGCGGAACAGCCGTTATCCAAAAAATTGAATGGACAAGTGGAAAGACCATCATTACGTACCAACTACTATCACTGAACTCAACTAACTAAATAGACAAGCGCTTGCCGGGAATCGTCTCGCAGCAAGCGCTTTTGTTAATTGTGTTGCAGAATTTGATCAGATGCGCCAACTAATTTGGCCGTATACGCCTATAAATCGACCAATGCACCAACTAATCCGACCCTACACGCCAATAATCGACCTGTGCACCAATAATTCAGCCTACACGCCCATAAATCGACCAATGCACCAACTAATTCGACCGACACGCCCATAAATCGACCTGTGCACCAATAATTCAGCCTACACGCCTATAAATCGACCAATGCACCAACTAATTCGACCGACACGCCCATATTTCGACCTCCGCACCAATAATCCAACCTACGACTTGTCAGCGCAAAATCCTGGATATTCAATCTTCGAAATGATTGTCACTAAAAGAGTGGTAAAATGGTGTAAAGCGCATCGGGTGGGGTGATTTGATGATTTTGGTGAGTTCTTGTTTAGCGGGTCTTGAGGTGAGATACAATGGTACACACAGCTTGGATGATGGAATTATGGAATTAATGAGGGGGAAAAAGGCTATAGCGGTTTGTCCTGAGTTGCTTGGGGGTTTTTCGACACCGAGGGAACCTGCTGAGATAGTTGGCGGTGAAGGTGGGGATGTCCTTGATGGAAAAGCGAAGATCATCGAAAAGTCGGGCAGGGATGTAACGGAATTGTACATAAAGGGAGCGAATCTTACGTTATTGAAAGCCCAGGAGGTAGGGGCGACGTTAGTCGTTTTAAAAGAAAATAGTCCATCCTGTGGGAGTGCCACGATTTATAATGGGGAATTCAAGGGGGAGAAGAAGGTCGGGAATGGAGTGACCGCGGCTTTGCTTAGGCGGCATGGATTCACGGTCATTTCAGAGGAAAGGTTATTCGATTATCTGGATGAAAAATGAGTAATGGCATTTTAGAAGGTGCTTTTGAAAGAAGGGGAATACATGGAGGATATCAATCTCTATACTTTGCTATTTTTAGTACTTGCGGGTTTTATTGCCGCATTCATCGATTCCGTTGTGGGCGGGGGCGGTTTAATTTCCATTCCGGCTTTATTGTTCACGGGGATTTCGCCTTCAGCGGCACTTGCCACTAACAAGCTGGCGGGTACAATGGGATCTTTAACGAGTACGATTTCATTCATTCGGGCTGGAAAAGTGGATTTCAAATTCGTCATCAAGCTGTTTCCGATTACTGTAATTGGAGCGGCGTTAGGAGCATACGTTGTTCATTTCGTTTCCGCAGAGATACTGAAGCCCCTCATTTTGATTTTGTTGGTTATTGTCGCAATTTATACGTTGGTAAAAAAGGATTGGGGTAAAGATGCAAAGTATAAAGGGCTGAAAAGGAAGAAAATGATTCTTTTGATAGTCATAATATTTGCGATTGGTTTTTATGATGGTTTTCTTGGACCAGGCACAGGTTCCTTTTTATTATTTTCATTTTTGATCATTGGGTTTGATTTTGTCCAGGCTGCCGGGAATGCAAGAATATTGAATTTTGGAAGCAATATTGCCGCACTTATCATTTTCTTATCTATGGGGACCGTCAATTTTACCTATGGAATACCGATGGGTCTTGCAATGGTCGCAGGAGCATTGGTAGGAACGAATTTCGCAATTAAAAAAGGCGCTTCCTATGTACGTATATTATTCATTTGCGTCACGATTTTATTGATTGGGAAAAATGTCCTTAATTATTTTCATGTGTTATGATGGATGGTTTCAGCGAATGATTCCTATTAAAAATGGCCGGGGATACAAATTGTATTTTCGGCCATTTTTACATTCATTTTGTGAAATTCAAGTCCCAGTGAATGCCAAATTGATCTTTGACCTTACCATACTTTGCTCCCCAAAAGGTATCTTGCAGTTCCATTAAGGATAATCCTTTTTCACACATAACATCATATAAATGCTGGATTTCCGAGTCGCTTTCACATTCAAGGACCAGCGCTACATTATTCCCGACTTCAAGGGGATTGCCTGGAAACGTATCAGATACCATGATCAACATATCGCCTTTTTTGATTTTGGCATGCAAAACAAGGTCATTCGCTTCCTCAGGTGTTGGGAAATCAGCTTCCCCGTAGGTTTGCATATCGGTAATCTCTGCATGAAATACTTCTGCATAAAAGGCTAATGCGCCCTTTGCTTGACCATCGAAAATTAAATAGGGGGTAACTTGATTTTTCATACTAATCCTCCTGCTTCGTGTCATGACTATCAATTCGACAGGGAGATCTTATCCTCCTTTATATTCACTGGGAAAAGCATGCAGGCACTGATGGCTTAGCTGCATTTTCGAATGTGAATCATCTTCAGTTCCCTATAAAAAAAATTAAAATCATATTTCCTTATCAAAACAAGCTTCGCAGATGAAACTTCCTTCATTTTTTAAATATGCCTTTATTTCAGTCATCCCTTTACGCTTTGGATAACGCAATTTCACAAGAACGACTTCGTCTCCTTTAATTTCTTTGCCACAATTAACACACTTGGGATCTTCCCCAAACATTTAAACACCTCCAAGCAATTTAAAGTTTTCAATCTAATGCGATAGACTTCAATGAAACTTTAATCTGCCCAAACTATCACATATGGATCTAACATTTTCAAATTCGAATTAGGATTAGTTTTCTACTCACTGCTTTAATCTGGCGCTAATGAAAGGGCAAATGAAAAAGGAAGTAGCCGTTTCAAAGTCTGACTGAATAGAAAAAGCCTGCCGCTTACGTGACAGGCTTTTCTCATTATCTTATTTTTCTTGAGCTTTTTTCATAATGGAAGAGGGGATTTCATTCCGCAATGCTTTAATAGGATTTCAACTATCCGCCTTGAAGCGAATCCATCACCGTACGGGTTGGAAGCTGTCGCCATTTTTTTATAGGTTTCTTCATTTGTAAGTAAGTCTGTTGCTAATTGATAAATTCGTTCTTCCTCAATTCCCGCCAATAAAAGGGTACCAGCCTCAATTCCTTCTGGCCGTTCCGTCGTATCGCGTAACACAAGGACAGGAACACCAAGTGAGGGAGCTTCTTCTTGCACCCCTCCGGAATCTGTCAATATTAGATGGGCGTGCGCCGCAAAATTATGAAAATCAAGCACTTCAAGCGGCTCTATTAAGTGAAGTCTTTCCGTTTCACCAAAAATCCGGTAAGCAATTTCACGGACTACTGGGTTTTTATGAAGTGGGAAAACAACTTGGATATCCGTGTGATCTTCAAGCAGCCGTTTGACGGAACGGAATATTTCTTCCATTGGTTTTCCGATATTTTCTCGTCTGTGCGCTGTCATCAATAACATACGATCTCCATTCAAACCAGATAGAATGGGATGTTCATAGTCTTTCCGTACGGTTGTTTTCAAAGCATCGATAGCCGTATTGCCAGTAATATGGATACAATCACTCTTTTTATTTTCCAAAATTAGATTCTCTGCCGCCTGATTTGTTGGGGCAAAATGCAAATCAGCTAAAACGCCTGTCAGCTGCCTATTCATTTCTTCAGGATATGGAGAATACTTATTACCAGTACGAAGACCAGCTTCAACGTGACCAATCTGTATCTTATTATAGAACGCGGCCAAGCTCGCGATGAAAGTTGTCGTTGTATCGCCATGTACGAGGACGATATCTGGTTTTATATCTTTCATGAGGGAACTCAATTTTTCAATGCCTCGCGTTGTAATCTCTTCTAATGTTTGTCTATCCTTCATCATATCCAAATCGTGATCTGGCTTTATTTGAAAACATTGCAAGACTTGGTCGAGCATTTCCCTATGCTGGGCGGTGACCACCACGATGGTTTCTATTTCTTCTTGATGCTTTTTCAGTTCCAAAACGACTGGTGCCATTTTGATAGCCTCTGGTCTTGTACCAAATACGGTCATGACCTTTATACGTTGTTTAGGCATGCTCATTTCCTCCTCTTCTGAATGTCTCCCCCATTATAACGGGAAGTTCATGGGAAATATAAAAACGAAACAATAATTTACAGAATTTTTACAATATTAATGAGGACTTTATATTTCTTTAACCTTCAGTTAATATCTGGCATTTACAATATAAAGCAGGAAGTAAAGCAAAGCAGAATAGAGGTGATAGGCGAATATGAAAAGCGTCCTGATGATCGTGCAAAACTTTTATCCGGAAATCGGAAGTGCGGGAAATAGAATGAAAAATATATATCTCCATTTGAAAAGAAACGGATTTGAAGTAACGGTCATCACATTGAAGCCGAGTTATCCTAATCAAAGTTTATATCAAGATACAAAGTTTTGGGATGAAGACAGCATTGAAGAAGATGTCATCAGGATTAAACCGGACAAAGTGAAGAGGTATACAAGCAATATGGGGAAGCGGTTGCTTCATTATCTTGAAGCGATGTGGCTTTTCATTTATACAATCATCCGTCTCGAAAAAAAATATGATTATGTGTTTGCCACGACCCCGCCGATCTTCCCAACATTGGCAGCGTTGATCGCCAAGAAAAAGATGAAGGCGAAACTCATTACCGATGTCAGGGATTTATGGCCGGAATCGTTGATAGGTGTAGGAGTATTTACTAATAAGTGGGTTTTGAAAATCGCTTTCTTCCTGGAAAGGAAGCTATATCGGCATTCAGATTTTATTATCATCAATAGTCCTGGTTTCAGGGATTATATCGTTGCAAAGGGAGTCAAGGAAGAGACCATCCAATTCATCCCTAATTCGCTTACTGCGGATGAGCTGACGTTAAGGAATTTGCTTACACCCGTATCGGAAAAAGTAATCAAGGTCGTTTATGCGGGGAATATCGGACTGGCTCAGGACTTGAGAAAACTGATAGCCGTAGCTGAAAAGCTAAGGGAACATAAACAAATCGAGTTCTCGATGATTGGATATGGATATCGAATATCCGAAGTGGAGAAGGAGATAAGCTCTAGAGGGCTGACTAATATAAAAATGATTAATGCGATGAATCGAAGAGTGACTCTTCATGAAGTTTCAACGTCCCATATTGCCTATGTGAGCTTGGTTGAAAAAGAAGTCTTCAATAAGGTTCTGCCTGGTAAAATCATCGATTATATGTGTGTCGGAAAACCCATTGTCGGTGATGTGGACGGCAGGGCCAAGAAGATACTCTCAGAGGCGAAATGCGGGTTGGTGGCAGAGAGCAGAAATGTTGATGAAATCTGTCAGCATATATTGACCATGGCCTCAGATTCAGCACTTCGTGAAGAACTGGGAGAAAACGGCCATCGGTATGCTAAACAACATTTTCAATGGTCTAAAAATATTAAAGGTCTCATCAATGTGATGGAAGCGTCAGGCTGAAAAAATCCGGAAGTGGAGGACAACATGGCGAAGAAAGTATGTATGTTCGTGTGGAATCACTTTACGAACGATGCGAGGGTTCTAAGAGAATGCACAGCACTTACTGAAGCGGGTTATGAAGTCGATTTAATTGCCATTCATAACTGGAAGATCAAGGATTTGCCCAAAAAGGAGAAGCACCAAAATGGTTTCTCTGTCACTAGGGTGAATAACCGCTGGGAGGCGCTTAATAGGATTCTCAGGGTCGTAGGTAAATTAAAGAAAAAGAAGTTTGAAATCGTTCTATTGGCCTTATTGGTCTGGAATACGTTGTGGAATTTGAACTTGATCAACGGTTGGTTGGGATCGGCAATACTGTTCGGTTCCCTTGCGCTCCTTGCGATGGGCACCCTTATCATCACTAAAACGAAGCTGCCGACACTATTAACAAGGAGCTACATTTTTGGTCAAATGATCTATCATGGCCGGAAAAGGAAATATGATTTTTATCATTCGAATGACTTGAATACGCTCATGCAGGGAGCGATTAGCAGTAAATGGTTGAGAAGAAAAAAATTGATTTATGACTCGCATGAGGTACAAACGAGTAGAACGGGATATAATAGCCGAATTTACGGGATGATGGAGAAATTCCTATTAATATTCGTCGATGAAATGATTGCCGAAAACCATACGAGAGCTAAGTATAACGAAGACTTATATGGTCTGTATCCCAAGGTGGTCCATAACTACCCGATTCCAACCAATCCTGAGGAAAGTACGGCCGTGAATTTGCATGAGCTGCTCGATTTGCCAGAGAATGAACCGATATTGTTATACCAAGGCGGCGTTCAAATGGGAAGAGGGTTAGAGCAATTGGTTGATGCTGTACCGATGATCGAGGGCGGGACGGTAGTTTTTATCGGAGATGGAAGGATCAAGGATGAATTAATGAAAAAAGTAAGCGACATGAATCTGGAGCATCGTGTGAAGTTCCTGCCGAAGGTTCCGGTCGACGAGCTGCTTCATTATACAAAAAATGCATATTTAGGTTTTCAGATATTGAATAATGTCTGCTTTAATCACTACTCCGCATCTTCAAATAAATTGTTTGAATACATGATGAGCGGTGTGCCTGTGGTTGCCTGCAGCTTTCCTGAAATTCAAAAGGTTGTCGATACGGAAAAAATCGGTGTGTGCGTCGATTCACATGATCCAAAATCAATTGCCGAAGGCGTCAATTACTTATTGAAACATCCTGAAAAAAGGGCGGAAATGAGCAATAACTGCCTGAAGGCGCGGCAAAAATACAATTGGAAACAAGAGAAGGAAATCTTTATCGAAATCTATCAAACAGCCTAACAAATTTGAGTGCAGCAGAAAAATAGATAGGAGTGGTTTATATGAAACTTTGTACAATCGGACTTGGTTATATAGGACTTCCAACATCTTTAATGTTTGCGAAACACGGTGTCGATGTTGTCGGCGTGGATATCCATCCTGAGATTATTTCCAATTTGAATAGCGGCAGGCTCCATATCGAAGAACCTGGATTGGATGAGGTATTAGAAGAAGTGATTACTTCCAATAAGTTCCGAGCTGCGTTAAGCCCGGAACATGCGGATGTTTTCATTATCGCGGTGCCTACTCCAAATAAAAAGGACATGCATCAATCCTGTGATTTAACTCATGTCATGGATGCAACCTCCAACATTCTTCCTTTCATCAAAAAAGGGAATGTCATCATTATCGAATCGACGATTGCGCCAAGAAGCATGGATGATCATATTAGACCGATGATCGAGAGGACGGGCCTTACCATCGGAAAGGACATTTTCCTCGTTCATTGTCCGGAACGTGTTTTACCTGGAAGGATTCTTGAAGAGTTGGTTCATAATAACCGTATCGTCGGGGGCATCACGGAAACATGCTCATATAAAGGAAGTCTTGTTTACAAAACCTTTGTTCAGGGGGAGATCATTCAGACGGATGCGAAAACGGCTGAAATGTCCAAACTGATGGAAAACACTTTCAGGGATGTTAATATCGCCCTTGCGAATGAGCTGACGAAAGTCTGTTTCGAACTGGACATCAATGTTTTGGATGTCATATCAATGGCAAACAAACACCCTCGAGTCAATATACACCAACCAGGACCAGGAGTTGGCGGCCATTGTTTAGCGGTCGATCCGTATTTCGTCGTTGCAAAGTCACCAGAGTATGCGAAAATCATTAAATTGGCCCGTGATACCAACGTATCGATGCCTTATTATATCGTTAATTGTGTAAGGATGATGCTAGAGGGGATCCGGAAGCCAAAAGTAGCTGTTTTCGGTCTTGCATACAAAGGAAATGTAGATGATATTCGTGAAAGTCCCGCCATTGATGTCGTCAATATCTTGATGGGGATGGAAAACATGGATGTAGCCTTGCATGACCCGCATGTCCAATCTGGAAAGATGCCAGTCGTATCAGTTGAAGACGCTGTAAATGATGCAGACTTGATACTTGTCCTGACTGACCATGATGAATTTAAACAGATGGATTATGATAAGCTATCGAATCTCATGAGCAATAAATTGATTTTGGATACACGCAATTGCATTGATGCAACTAAAACCGATGTACCGGTGGCCAACCTGGGCAATATATATCAATACAAAACGATGTCCATGAAAAAAGCCAGGAATAAAGCGATCATCTAAAAATTTGGACAGACATAGATAATGGAATAAGGATTAAGGGGGCGCTGACCATGACAGCGCCCTTTTTGAATATCATGATCTGACTGGAGGGACGGGCATTAAACCAATGAAGAAAAGGACCAAGCAAGAGCTTGGTCCTTTCAGAATGTAAAAGCGTTCCAGTTGGTTTCGGAAATCCGCTCCCTTTCCGCCAAGCCTCCTCGCCGAAAGCATCTAGCGGGGGCTTGGCTAGCCAGTTATTCGGCAGGAGTGTCGCAATTATCTT
Organism: Peribacillus simplex NBRC 15720 = DSM 1321; assembly: GCF_002243645.1. Lineage (NCBI taxonomy): Bacteria > Bacillati > Bacillota > Bacilli > Caryophanales > Bacillaceae > Peribacillus > Peribacillus simplex. Next base: position 3,192,403 of record NZ_CP017704.1, read on the forward strand.
CAATCCAATAAGGATTACAGTAAAAAAACCATGTAGGATAACCTAGTCTTGGTTTAAAATCATGTTTCGGGAAGAAACATTTCTTGTCGAAAAACTTAAAGGACCAAGCAAGAGCTTGGTCCTTTTGTGTACAATTTATTGAGCTGTCGGTCCGCCAAGTTCTTCGATTTCACTTGGAACACTGCCGAATTTCTTGAAGTTTGCACGGAATTGAGCGGCGAGGGCTGTTGCTGCTTGTTTATAAGCGGCAGGATCTGCCCAAGTCTTGATTGGTTGAAGCACTTCGTCTGGAACCCCAGGAACATGAAGAGGAATATCCAAACCGAAGATTTCATCTTTGATCGTTTCGATGTTCGCTAATTCACCTTCAAGTGCCGCTTGTACCATCGCACGAGTGTAAGCAAGTTTCATACGGCTTCCAGTTCCGTATGCTCCGCCAGTCCATCCAGTGTTGACAAGGTATACCTTTGCATTGTGCTCGTCAATTTTATCACCAAGCATCTCAGCATAGCGTTGAGCGGGAAGCGGTAAGAAAGGTGAACCGAAGCAAGTGGAGAATGTAGCTTCCGGTGAAGTTACGCCTCTTTCAGTACCAGCCAATTTACTAGTGTATCCACTTAGGAAATGGAACATTGCCTGTTCTTTCGAAAGCTTGCTGATTGGAGGCAGAACGCCTGAAGCATCAGCTGTTAAGAAAATGATTGTATTAGGGTGTCCTGCAATACTTGGGTTCACGATGTTATCGATCGCTTGCATTTGGTAAGCAGCACGAGTGTTTTCAGTCAATGAACTGTCATCATAGTTCGCTTCACGTGTATCCGGATCAACAACAACATTTTCCAGTACGGCACCGAAACGGATCGCATCGAAAATTTGTGGTTCTTTTTCACGTGAAAGATTAATCGTTTTCGCATAGCAGCCGCCTTCGATGTTGAATACACCGTTAGAAGACCAGCCGTGCTCGTCATCACCAATCAGTTTACGACTAGTGTCTGCGGATAAAGTTGTTTTGCCTGTACCGGACAGTCCGAAGAATAAAGCGACGTCCCCTTCACGTCCTACGTTAGCAGAGCAATGCATTGGAAGGATTCCAGCCTCTGGAAGTAAGTAGTTCATGATCGAGAAGATCGATTTTTTCATTTCTCCTGCATATTCCGTTCCGCCGATCAGGATTGTACGGCGTTCAAATGAAACGATGATGAAAGTTTCGGATGAAGTTCCGTCCACTTCTGGGTCTGCTTTGAAGTTAGGTGCAGAAAGGATTGTGAATTCTGCTTCGTGACCTCTTAGTTCCTCTTCGTTTGGACGGATGAACAAAGTATGGGCGAAAAGGTTATGCCAAGCATATTCATTAACAACACGGATTGGAAGACGTGATGATTCGTCTGCACCAGCGAAACCTTTAAAAACAAAGATCTCTTCTTTTGCTTTTAGGTAGTCAACTACTTTATTATATAGTTTATTGAACACATCTTCGGAAATTGGCTGGTTCACTGAACCCCAATCAACTTTATCTTTAACTGATGCTTCTTCCACGATATATTTATCCTTAGGTGATCGACCAGTATATTTGCCAGTTTCAGCTTTTACCGCGCCGGTTGATGTTAAAACGCCTTCACTTCTGCTTAATACTTTTTCGACCAATTGAGGAACTGAAAGTTGAGTTTGCACATTGTTTCCTGTTAATAATTGGTGTAACTCATTAGAAACATCTACAGAATTCATATATGAGGTACCTTCCTTTGTTTAAGTTTTTAGATTACAATTAGTATAACACATTCATTTAATTAGTCTATACTATTTCTTTTAATTTGTGATTATTTTCAGTTGGTCGCGTTAATCATTTTAATCCGGCAGGAACCGAGTCAGGATTATCGCATATACTTTCATGAAGAAAATTTTATTTTAATAGGAAGTAAGTAAGCAATACATGTCTATTGGGAAAGTCAGGATGTCGTTCCTTTTCGTATGCTCAATACTTTATTATTAATGGCAATTTACAACATTTCTATTCGTATTTTGCATTGTAAACCCTTCTAGGACGTTGTATCAACATGTTTTTTTAAATGAACGCCATTCTGAGTGGAAATGTTCTTTTTAGAAAAGCATTGACAAATTCCAGCTAGATACGATAATATCTTAAATTGTACGGATTCTCTTATCCCGAGTTGGTGGAGGGACAGGCCCTTTGAAACCCAGCAACCTGCCATATTGAACTTGACTCCAAGATCGATCGCCGAAAATAAAGCGAAGGTCTTCAAGGAATAGTGGTGATGGTGCTAACCTGAGCAAGGTAAAAAACCCTTGAACGATAAGAGTGAAAGGATAGAAGACAGAATTTTAAACCTTTCCTCATTTGCCAGGGAAGGTTTTTGTGTTTTTTATAAGTAATTCTGTGTCTATAGTTGAAACTAATGAGGGAAACGAGTTCCGTAAAAAACAGGCTTATGCCTACAACATACTAACTTCCAAGGAGGAAATATGATGTCAAAGAAACGTCTATTTACTTCTGAATCTGTTACAGAGGGCCATCCGGACAAAATTTGTGATCAGATTTCAGATTCCATTTTAGATGCTATCCTTGCTAAGGATGCAAATGCACGTGTAGCGTGTGAAACTAGTGTAACAACAGGTCTTGTACTTGTTGCCGGTGAAATTACAACGTCCGCTTACGTGGATATTCCGCGTATCGTTCGTGATACGATTAAAGGAATTGGCTACACACGTGCGAAATACGGTTTCGATGCTGAAACTTGTGCCGTATTGAGTTCCATTGATGAGCAGTCTGCCGATATCGCAGCTGGTGTCGATAAAGCATTGGAAGCTCGTGAAGGAAACATGTCAGAGGAAGAAATCGATGCAATCGGTGCAGGGGACCAAGGTCTTATGTTCGGATTTGCTTGTAATGAAACAGAAGAGCTTATGCCGCTTCCGATTTCATTGGCGCATAAACTTTCATTCCGCTTGGCTCAAGTACGTAAAGATGAAACTCTTCCTTACTTACGCCCTGATGGTAAAACACAGGTAACTGTGGAGTATGATGAGAATAACCTTCCTGTACGTGTAGATACGATCGTTATCTCTACACAGCACGATGCAGAAATTACGCTTGAACAAATTCAAGCCGATCTAAAAGAACATGTGATCAAAGCAGTCGTTCCAGCTGAATTGATCGATGCTGAAACTAAGTACTTCATCAACCCGACTGGCCGTTTCGTAATTGGCGGACCTCAAGGTGATGCTGGTCTTACTGGACGTAAAATCATCGTTGATACTTACGGCGGATACGCTCGTCACGGCGGCGGTGCATTCTCTGGTAAGGATGCTACTAAAGTTGACCGTTCTGCTGCATACGCTGCTCGTTACGTTGCGAAAAACATCGTGGCAGCCGGCCTTGCCGACAAAGCGGAAGTTCAATTGGCATACGCAATCGGTGTGGCAGAGCCTGTATCAATCTCTATTGATACTTTCGGAACTGGTACAGTTAGCGAAGAAGTCCTTGTTGACTTAGTTCGCGCTAACTTCGACCTTCGTCCAGCTGGAATCATCAAAATGCTTGACCTTCGTCGCCCAATCTACAAACAAACAGCTGCCTACGGACACTTTGGCCGTACAGATGTCGATCTTCCATGGGAACGCACGGACAAAGCAGAAACATTAAAAGCACAAGCGTAATCCATAAAAAAAGGTGTCCCGCAATAGCGGGGCACCTTTTTTATGGATTAATTTTGCCGTCAGCGGGAATAATTCAAGAAATCCCAAAGAAATTCAAATTACGTGCAATACTCGTGAGTTAGGGGCGATTACAAGTTTGTTTGGGTCAACTACTAATGAGTTTGGAACTTTTACTCATGAGTTTGAGTACAATACTCGTAACTTTCAGTCAATTGCTCGTGAGTTACTTTATTCGTTCCGCCGTTTTATAGTATTGTCCTTTTTCGGCGTATTCGCGTACGATGCGTTCCATATCCTGGCGATCTTCTTCGTTGATTTCGCGAATGACTTTAGCTGGGCGCCCGAATGCCAACATGTTCGGTGGAATGACTTTACCTTGGGGAACGAGACTGCCGGCACCGATGAAGGCCCCTTCGCCGATTTCGGCTTCATCAAGTACAATCGATCCCATGCCGATCAAAGCTCCTTTACGGATTTTACAGCTATGTAAAATGACCTGGTGGCCAATGGTTACTTCATCCTCGATGATCAATGGATTATTTGGGCTTTGGTGCAGGACGCTGTTATCCTGTATACTGACTTTTTTCCCGATGATGGTTGGGGATACATCACCGCGAATGACGGAATTGAACCAAATTGATGTTTCGTCGCCAATTTTGACATCACCAGTCACGACAGCATTTTCAGCAATATAAGCGCTTTCAGCAATTTCAGGTTCTTTGCCTTTATACGGATAAATAATCATTTTCAATCATTTCCTTTCCGAAGTGAATGTTTTTATGTATTATTTTAATATACCGTATGCAAATACACTTGGCTATTTATAATAGCAATGTACAACTTGTTAGATTTCTTTTTTGTCGAAAATCACGAATATGGTTATAATTTATATATATTATTTTAACTATCATGGATCGTACACAACAAGTGAAAAGTGAAAGGGGGATTTCGAATGTGGAAATGGGAGACAGAAGGAGACGCAAAGGGCGTCATTGTCATCATTCATGGGGCAATGGAACATCACGGACGTTATAAGTGGGTAACACAAATGTGGCTTTCAGCTGGATACCATGTCGTCATGGGCGACCTTCCAGGGCAGGGTATGACAACTCGCGCCTACCGGGGACATATCGATTCCTTTGATGAGTATTTGGACGAAGTGAAAAGCTGGATAGAAGAGGCTTACGAATATTCGTTGCCGGTCTTTTTACTTGGACACAGCATGGGTGGTTTGATTTCGATACGCCTTCTTCAGGAAGAGGAATGGGACATTGCAGGGGTGATTCTTTCTTCTCCATGCTTGGGCCTCGTGACGAAGCCGCGGAAGTTCCTTACAACCATCTCGCATGGTTTGAACTTCGTGATGCCTATGTTCAGGGTAGATTCCGGATTGACACCTGAAATGGCGACGAGAAGTGCGGAAGTTCGTGAATCCGATAGAAACGATACATTATATATCACAAAGGTTTCGATTCGCTGGTATCGCGAGTTGGCACAGGCCATGAAGGATGCTTTTGAAGAGATTCCTGAATTTCAGGATGTGCCGCTTTTGGTCATGCAGGGCGGAGATGACCGAATCGTGAATAAGAAGGCGGTTCGTGAGTGGTTTAATTATAACTTGGCCAGTGAAAAGCAATATAAGGAATGGCCGAAGCTTTATCATGAAATCTTCAATGAACCAGAGCGTGATGATGTATTTCAATATGCGCTGAGTTTTGTTGAAAACCGTTTAAAGATTTTAGGGTATGTCGTTTGATCAGTACATACTGTCACGATAAATGAAAAAGCTGCCGAAGTTAGATCTCGGCGGCTTGTTTTTATTTGGTTCAGCCTGCGTTTTTAAGCATTTCATTCGATTTGATGACCGGTGCCCAGAAAGTAACCGGATACATAAATTGGTTTAAATGTGTAAGTTCTTTTTTATTGGATAATGCGATCGATAGAAGATAAATGGATTTGAAGGTCAAATCATTGGCGAATAGGTCCAAAAGCGTCGCTTTCATATTCATGATTGCTTCATGGTTTTGGGTGGAAATCATTAAATCGAGCTGTGGCAGGAACTTATCAAAATGATGATCGAATTGTTTGAGGTCCTCCATGGTTTTTTGTTTTTCTGTCAACGAGTTAAGCGAGCTGACAAAATTCCCGTATTGCTCACTTGAATTCCTTTTGATTTTTTCAGTCAGTATATCCGTCAGTATTGAAGTAGGCAAATGTTTCATTTTCTGCACCCTCTTATCTATTTTCTATCATTATAATCATTGTAGACGAAAAATTCAAAAAGTTATGATTGGTAATTCTGCTGCATGCGAGTGTGGATTGAAAAAACACCGTTCGTATAGAACGGTGTCAAAAGTCATCATCTCTTTTCAATCGCGACAATGAATGGCGGATTGTTTGCTTGGTTGATGAACCCGTATTTAAGGATATGGGCTTTCTGTTGAGGGAAGTTCTGTACATAATCCATCAATGCATCCCGTTCTGCCGATCCCCCTGGATGACCATGGTAAATGACGAGGATGATGATGCCTTCAGGCGCCAGCAATTCGAACAGCTGTTCAATGGCTGATATCGTCGTATCGGCTTGGGTGATGATTGATTTGTCTCCGCCAGGAAGGTAGCCTAGGTTGAAAATGGCACCCGTGATCTTTCCGGAATGTTCGTTCCTGATGTATTTGCTTAAATGTTCATGCCCATCGTGAATGAGGGTGCAGCGCTCTTGTAAATTCTCGGCGTTCAGTTTCGCCGTTGTGGTTTGGATCGCTTCTTCCTGAATATCAAAGCTATAGACATGTCCGTCTACACCTGTAAGTCCTGCAAGAAAGACCGTATCAAAGCCGTTGCCCATCGTCCCATCTATAGTTATATCCCCGGGGTGGACCGCTTTTTCCAGCAGAATCCTGGCGAATGGCAAAATTCGATCAAGCTTCATGATTGTACCTCCATGTGATGATTTTTCCCCTGCCAGCTGTTGCGGCGTTTCAATTCGGCGTCAATGGCATTCAAGACATCCCATTTATTGACGCTCCACATTGGACCGATCATCAAATCGATCGGACCGTCACCCGTAATGCGGTGAACGATCATTTCTGGAGGGATTATTTCCAGCTGGTCACATACCAGGCTGACATAATCGTCACGGTCAAGAAACTCGAGCAGGCCTTTTTCATATTGTTTGACCATCGGTGTCCCTTTTAATAAATGAAGTAAATGGATCTTTATCCCCTGCACATCGAGTTTGGCGACTTCACGGGCTGTTTCCATCATCATGCCGTAATCTTCCTGAGGAAGGCCATTAATGATATGGGAGCATACGCGGATGCCGTGTTTGCGCAGTTTGTCGACGCCTTCTTTGTAGCAATCGAAGTCATGGGCACGGTTGATCATCGTCGCTGTCTTTTCATGGACCGTCTGGAGACCTAGTTCCACCCAAAGGTAAGTGCGTTCGTTCAATTCCGCTAAATACTCGACCACATCTTCTGGAAGGCAATCCGGGCGCGTCGCGATCGAGAGTCCGACGACACCTTCCTGGGTCAATACACTTTCATATTTCTCACGAAGCTCTGCCACGGGTGCATGCGTATTCGTGAACGCTTGGAAATAGGCCATATATTTTCCATCTTTCCATTTATGATGCATCCGTTCGCTGATCTTCTTAAACTGGACGTCGAGGGGTTCAACCCTGCTGCCAGCAAAGTCACCAGAGCCTGAGGCACTGCAGAAGGTACAGCCGCCATGTGCGACGGTGCCATCACGGTTCGGACAGTCAAAACCGCCATCAAGAGCAACTTTAAAAACCTTATGACCAAAATGTTCCCTAAGGTGGTAATTCCATGTATGATATCGTTTGTTATCCGTTGCATATATAAACGGGTTTGCTTGATTCAAATCAGCAACCTCCTAAATAAAATAAATCGCAACATATATTATACAACATTCTCGCAGCTAGGTCTTTTTTTGAAAAAAAAGCGTATACTGTATACTTGAAGGCTAAACATTTTGCTGCTATTTCCAGTATATCTTTGAATGACTATATCCTATCGGGAGCTGATGGACATGACCGGTCAAGTTGAAGAAGCGATTAATCAAATGAAAAAGAAATTAGCCGAAAATAATCAGGTGATCGAAGTAAATGAAGATGGGTTCATATACAAAGCCACTTGCACCTTCAATTCACCTGCTTCGGATGAACAAATTCATTCCTTTGAAAAGAAAACCGGACTGCTTCTGCCCGAGGATTATAAGGAGTTTTTAAAAATAACCAATGGATGCCGTCTGTTCGATAATGTCGAATCGGGCGGGGAAAATGATTTATACAGCCTTGATGATATTATAAATTACACATATGAAAATTCCTACGAGGGATGCTATAAAGTGGCCTGCATTTATCAAGATAATATCGTCATCGATGGGGAAGCCGTCGCTAAAGGCGATAAGGAGTATTTAATGGTAAAAGGCCATATCGATGATTTTGAAGAAGGCGAGAAGCTCCATATGGGCTTTGCCGAATGGATCGAGCAGTTCATTTCCCATCAAGGTGAGAAGTTTTGGGATAAAGGTTGATTTCTCAAAAAAAATGATAATTCACCCGTTATTTGCTCAAACTAGAAAAGATGATTCCGAATCATCCAAATGAGACGCGAAGGAGAGGGTTTGAAATGGCAACCAGACAATCCGTCGATCATTTTTTAGAGCAATGTGAAGGGGCTCTCCATTTTGCAGAGTTTGAATTTAACGAGGCCTCACGGCAGGAGCATTATGATGATGAACAATTTCAAAATTCGCAAAGGTATATCGAAGAGGCTTTGACGGATATGGAACGATTGTATGCCAGTTCGAATGACCAGCAACGAGAAATGCTTTCGCGGATGAAGCAGCAGTTGAATGAATTGAGGAATGAAATGATTTTACTGCGACATTAAAGGGAAGCAAGGGAGCTATGAATGCATAGCTCCCTTTTTTTGCACGAATTTTCCTGAATTCGCATATATAATGAAAAACCTGTCGATAATGTTTATGTACGGCTATTGCATTTATCGGTGAAATTGACTAGAATGAAATAAAATGAAATATTCTCATAAAGACTATGATGAGGAATAGTAACGGTTTAAACCAGTAAAGAGAGTTGACGGATGGTGCAAGTCAACCTGGGATGGTCGTGAACTCGCCTTGGAGTTCCGGGTGTGAAGGTAAAAAGTAATGCCTGGCGTTTTAATCCATGTTACGGATGTTTTAAGCTGGGCGGATTTTAGCTATCGCCAATGTGGGTGGTACCGCGGGAAGATATACATAATCCTCTCGTCCCTATTTTGGGATGAGGGGTTTTTTATTGTTTTTTATACGGAAATTAGGAGGAAATCAAATGAGTTTTGACCATAGAAGCATAGAAACGAAATGGCAAAAGTATTGGGAAGGCAATAAGACATTCAAAACGGGTGAAGAAAGCGGCAAACGTAAATTCTACGCGCTGGATATGTTCCCATATCCTTCAGGGGCCGGTCTTCATGTTGGGCACCCGGAAGGTTATACCGCAAGCGATATTCTAGCACGGATGAAACGGGCGCAGGGATATAATGTATTGCATCCGATCGGCTGGGACGCTTTTGGACTTCCGGCAGAGCAATATGCGATCGATACGGGAAATGATCCTGCTGAATTCACGGAGCACAACATCAACACGTTTCGCCGCCAAATCAAAGCCCTTGGTTTTTCTTATGACTGGGACCGCGAAATAAACACGACAGATCCCGACTATTACAAATGGACGCAATGGATCTTCTTGAAATTATATGAAAAGGGCCTTGCATATATTGATGAAGTGGCCGTTAACTGGTGTCCGGCACTTGGCACGGTATTGGCTAACGAAGAAGTCATCGATGGGAAAAGTGAGCGTGGGGGCCATCCGGTTGAGCGCCGTCCGATGAAACAATGGATGCTTCGTATCACGGCGTATGCAGACCGCTTAATCGACGATCTGAATGATGTGGATTGGCCGGAAAACATCAAGGATATGCAGCGTAACTGGATTGGCCGTTCCGAGGGAGCGGAGGTTACATTCAATATCGATGGCTTTGGTGAATCATTCACGGTGTTCACGACTCGTCCGGATACGTTATTCGGTGCAACATATGCCGTATTGGCACCTGAACATCACTTTGTCGATAAAATTACGACGGCTGATCAAAGGGCGGCAGTTGAAGCCTATTTAGATGAAGTGAAACATAAAAGCGACTTGGAAAGAACAGACTTGGCAAAGGATAAATCAGGCGTGTTCACGGGGGCTTATGCCATTAACCCGGTAAACGGCGAAAAAATGCCGATTTGGATTGCCGATTACGTGTTGATCAGCTACGGAACAGGAGCGATCATGGCCGTTCCTGCCCATGATGAGCGTGATTATGAATTTGCAGTCAAGTTCGACTTGCCGATCAAGGAAGTCGTAGCTGGCGGAGATGTGACAAGTGAAGCATATACAGGCGATGGACTTCATGTGAATTCGGAATTCCTTGATGGATTGAATAAAGAAGAAGGCATTTCCACCATGATCAAATGGCTGGAAGAAAAAGAAATCGGCACGAAGAAAGTAACATACCGCCTTCGCGACTGGTTATTCAGCCGTCAGCGTTACTGGGGTGAACCGATTCCAATCATCCATTGGGAAGACGGCACGATGTCTGCAGTTAAGGAAGAAGAGCTTCCATTGATTTTACCGAAAGCTACGGACATCAAGCCTTCAGGTACAGGCGAATCACCACTTGCGAACATATCGGAATGGGTGAATGTAACGGATGAAAACGGACGTAAAGGGCGCCGTGAGACAAACACGATGCCACAGTGGGCAGGAAGCAGCTGGTACTTCCTTCGTTATATCGATCCTGACAACAAGGAAGCACTTGCAGATCCTGAAAAATTAAAAGAATGGATGCCGGTCGACATTTATATTGGCGGCGCTGAGCATGCGGTGCTTCACTTGCTTTACGCTCGTTTCTGGCATAAATTCCTGTACGATATCGGTGTCGTGCCAACGAAGGAACCATTCCAAAACCTATTTAACCAAGGAATGATCCTTGGCGAGAATAATGAAAAAATGAGTAAATCCAAAGGGAATGTCGTGAACCCGGATGATATCGTTGAAAGTCATGGTGCCGATACACTTCGCATGTACGAAATGTTCATGGGACCATTGGATGCTTCGATTGCCTGGTCCACAAATGGATTGGACGGTTCCCGCAGATTCCTTGACCGTATCTGGCGTTTATTAGTCAACGATGACGGTGCGATCACAGATAAGATGACAGAGACGGATGACACGGGCAAGCTCGAAAAAGTCTATCATCAAACTGTTAAAAAAGTGACTGAGAACTATGAGGAATTGAAATTCAATACGGCGATTTCACAATTGATGGTATTCATTAATGATGCTTATAAAGCTGATTCGCTTCCTAAGGTGTATATCGAAGGCTTCGTAAAGCTGCTTGCACCAGTTGCACCGCACATCGCCGAGGAACTTTGGTCTAAACTGGGCCATTCCGAGAGCATCACGTACGGAACATGGCCGGCTTTCGACGAAGCGAAGTTAGTGGATAACGAAGTCGAAATCGTCATCCAAATCAACGGAAAAGTCAAAACGAAATTAATGGTGCCGACTGACACTACGAAAGAAAAACTGGAAGAAATCGCGATGGGTGATGATTCCATCAAAGAACAAATCGATGGGAAAACCATTCGTAAAGTGATTGCCGTACCAGGCAAATTAGTCAATATCGTCGCAAACTAAATAAAAATGATTGGAAGCTGTCCCGCATGTTTTTACTGCTGGGACAGCTTTTTTTTGCAGAAATTGGCTGAACGTAGGGATTAGGTCATGTTAGGATTTTCACCGATTTAAATCTATTAATATGAATCTGCCGAATGTTGGAATTTATTATCGTCATGAGATGCCCATCGGAACTCAAATATCTAGCTTAATTGGTACATGGGAATCATTTTTCGGCTCAATGGCCAAATAAATCAAGCGTTTGACATAAAAAAGGGAAAAAATTGGTTGATAAAATTTTACAGTGTGATAGTTTGGTATAGTACTGTTATTTTTTAACCAATTATTGGAGGGAAAAACGTGAAATTTAAGAATGTGAGTCGAATTACGGCGTGTGTACTAATTTTTGCACTGATTTTCAGCTTGATGGTTCCGCTAAATTCTCAAGCTGCAGCTGTAACACCCATTGAAAATGTAAAAACGATTAAAAATGGGGACACTCTGGACGGGAAGTTTGAAAAACCGGATGTTCAATGGTATCAAATCAGTCCCACAACAGAGGAAATACAAAAGTTCTCCCATATTGAATTCGAAGTCAATTCGGACAAAATCTTGAATATTTCCGTATATCAAGATAAAGAAAAAGCAGAAAAAGATGAGAGCAATTATTTTGTCTCTTCTTATCCTGATGAAAAAGCTGTAGTCGATTTCCCATATGCTTGGGAAGGCACATATTATGTTAAAGTTGAATATTTCGGCGATACGGATGATGAGGGAAATCCTATCCCGGATGCGGAAAATGTAGCTGAATACTCCATCAATGCGCATTCAGTGACATTGCCGCCATCTGCCGGGGACGAAGGCGAAGAACTCGAATCATGCCCGGTTGAAGTGAGTGTAAACGATAAGAAAACGGGAGAATCCATGTTGAAAACACTCCGCGTGTTTAGAGATGAAGTTCTCACGAAGTCGTCTGAGGGACGCACCCTTTCCTCTTTATACTATAAGGCTTCGCCATTCCTGGCTCTTCATCTTGCTGGTAATAAAACGGCAAGGGAAGCGGTATATAATCACTTAGTCGAGATTAAGCCCCTTATTGAGGATCTTAATGAAAATGGAGCAAGCAGCACGGCAGTCATTAGCAACAAGCAGCAAGAAGCGATTAAGGCCTTATTCAATAAGTCGGCAGACGTCGCTCCAGCTGGATTGAAAAAGGATATGGACGGCATTGCAAAGAAAATCAATCTTGATAAGCTTGCGGGTGAAAGAATCGTCGATATCGCAAGTAAAGCGGGAATCGAACTTCCGGCTTCGAAAAATATAAAGAACAAATATATCGTCAAACTTAAACCTGGGAAGTCATTAAGCGCTGTCCAATCCAAGGTAAGTGGAAAAGGATTTGGAACATTATCGGCACCTAAGCAACAAGAGGTTCTGTATGATGATATGTATGTCGTAGAGTTAAAGAACCAAGCTAAAATGAGCACAGCAGCTCTATCCACTATCGAAAAACTTCCAGAAGTGGAATATATCGAAGCGGTAAAAACGTACAAAGCACTTTCTGCCGACATTCAATCACCGTATCAATGGTCTTTAGATAACGCCGGTGGGGAAGAAGGCATAAAGGGAGCGGACATCGATAACGAAAAACTGCAGAACCTTATTAAGAAGCGTAATTTAAAAGATACATTGGTAGCGGTTATCGACACAGGTGTCGATGATTCACTGGCGGATTTGAAAGATACGGTTCGCATGGACTTAGGCAAGAATTTCATTGATAAGAAAGTAGATGCAGTCGATGACAATGGCCATGGTACACATGTATCCGGAATTATCGCTGCCAAAGCAGATAATGGTTATTCCATGCAAGGAATCAATCCAGTAGCTAAAATCATGCCTGTGAAGGTCTTGGACTCTTCAGGGTTTGGAGACAATGAGAAAATTGCACTAGGCATTAAATATGCCGTGGATCATGGTGCAAAGGTCATTAACCTTAGCTTGGGCGGAGAATATAGCAGGACGATTGAATATGCCTTGAAACATGCCGCTGCCAAGAATGTAATGGTTGTCGTAGCAAGCGGTAATGATGGGATGGATGGTCTATCTTATCCTGCATCATCTAAATACGCGATATCCGTCGGTGCAACCAATGCCCTTGATTTAGTATCCGATTATTCCAATTATGGATCGAAATTGGACATGGTCGCTCCAGGGACAGGCATACCGAGTCTTGTACCTAATGGGAATGTTACCTACATGGATGGTACATCAATGGCAGCTCCGCATGTTGCGGCAGCTACAGCCTTGTTATTATCCGGAAACCCTGGGTTGAAAGTGAATGAAGTAAGGGAAATCCTTCATGAGACATCGGAATATGTGAAATTTGAAGAAGAAGATAATGCATACCCTTATGAGGAATATGAAGATGAAGATGGGGAAATCATCTTACCAGAAGAAGAACTGCCTGTCGGTAAAGATTTAGTATCAGGATATGGAAGATTGAATGCGTACAGTGCACTAAGTGCAGTGGATCTACAAGCGAAAGTCAATCCTGTATTCGATAACAAAACAACACTGACTGGATCGGCTAAAAAAGGTTCGGCAATCGAAGTGAAAAGCGGAAGTAAATCACTAGGTAAAACAACAGCTGCAGCTAACGGAACGTTCACAATCAAAATTCCGGTCCAAAAAGCGGAGCAGATGCTTACTGTGAATATCTCTGATTCTGCTAAACTAGCAGTATCTTCGATTAAAGTATTCGTGAATAAAGGTGCAACCCCTAAAAATCCAACTGTTAAGCCTGTCAGTGACAAAGACGTGTATGTAACGGGTCAATCGCAAGCCGAGGTGAAAGTCACGGTCAAAAACAGTGCGAAAAAAGTGATCGGTTCAGGTAACACGGACAGCAAAGGGAATTTCAAAGTGAAAATCAGCAAGCAAAAGGCTGGCACTAAACTTTCAGTCACAGCTACAGACTTAGCAAAACGTGAAAGCAAGGCGGCAACCGTGACTGTTCTCGATAAAACAGCCCCAGATGCACCGAAAGTGAATGAAGTAAGCGATAAAGCTACTTCAGTAACTGGTAAAGCGGAAATCGGTTCAACCGTTACCGTGAAGTACAACAATAAAAACATCGGAACTGCAACCGCTGATAAAAAGGGGAACTTCTCCATTAAAATCAGCAAGAAAAAAGCAGGGTCCGCATTATATGCCTCAGCAAAAGACAAAGCGGGCAATACAGGAAAAGCAACAAAAGTAACGGTTAAAGATAAAACCGCTCCAGGTGCACCGAAAGTGAATGAAGTAAACGACAAAGCAACAAAAGTAACTGGTAAAGCGGAAATCGGTTCAACTGTTACCGTAAAGTACAACAATAAAAACATCGGAACTGCAAAAGCTGATAGTAAGGGGAACTTCTCCATCAAAATCAGCAAGAAAAAAGCAGGGTCCGCATTATACGTCTCAGCAAAAGACAAAGCGGGCAATACAGGAAAAGCAACAAAAGTAACAGTTAAAAAATCTAAATAGCAATAAGAGGTGAAGGCCGTTTAACTTACATGTTAAACGGCTTTTTTTTGAGAAAACGAATGAAAACACCGCTCGATGATGAGCGGTGTTTTTGCCATGAGCGTGTCTTTTGCCAAGCTTTATTTAAGAGTATTCATCTGTGCGTTGTCATTGCATGATGTCAGATATGGAGTTTCGCGTTTTAATTCTGAAATAAAACCTTCGCTTTTTTCTTGTACGATAAATCTTTATTAGAGAAAAGGAGAAGAGAGAGAGTAAAAGTCAAAGTGCAGTAATACCTAAATTCAGGAGGAAATAAAATGAAAAAAGGAAGAGTAATAGCATTAGGTACTATTCTAGCTTGTTCAATTGGCTTAGGAACGCTTTCGGTTGAAGCTGGGAATGACAATACGTCATATTCCTTTACGATTAAGAAAGAGCAAGCTAACTCGTACACAGGTACAGAGTATCGCCAAACGACTACGGAACGGAATACATGGAAAGTGAGAATGTATAAATCAACAGAAGGAACTAATACTTTAACTACTTATTGGTTGGAAAAAAGCAATGGTACGAATGTATCTCCTACAGTGGATGTTAAAGCAGGGAGTGGCGGTTCAAATAGTGGGCGTAATTATTATATTAAAGGCAATTCAGGTGCTAATGCCGCTAATGTAAGATTAACGGCAGAGAATAATAATTTAAGTTCTAGCAGCTATTCCGTAAACGGATATTGGGATGAGGAGACGGGGAGAATATTACCTTCACAGTATAATACTTATTACACCACTGAGTATAATAAATAAAAAAATGATGATCATGGTGAAGCCATCTTGGATGATTCTTTATTCAAGGTGGCTTCCTAAAGGGAGACAATATGAATAGTTATTACTATAGATTAAGAAATAATAAAAAAACAAAGTTCATAGTGTTATGTATTGTTGCGATTGTTATTATTGATATATTTATTCTTTTGGGGAATTTTTCATCAACACTGTATTCATCAGAATCGTTAGCACCCCATTTAGCCACTTTTTTAGCGGGAAGTTCATTAGGCCATATGATGCAAATAATCCTAATATGGTTTTTGCCCATTTTTCTATTAATTATGTGTGCTGATAGTTATATCCAAGAATACAGAACAGGATACCGATATATCGTCGCGACCAAAAAAGGGCGATTCTCTTATTATAAAACCATGCTATTCGGAAATATGTCGTTTTCCTTTTTAGTCATTGTTTGTTGCTTGTTATTGAACATGTTTATTGCATATTTGGTGTTTATGAATGGTGAATTTGACAAGGGGTTGGCACCAGACCTGTTCCCAGAAAATACTTTATATATCCTTGTTAATTCAATGCCTACTATTAGTAATGTCATTTATATAATCTTTTTTGGTTTTTTCACTAGTTTATGCGCAGGGATGGCTACCGTCCTTAGTTGGTGTTTCCCTGATATGAAGTATACGTATCCATTAAGCTTTGTTTTTTGGTTCTCGCAAATTTTGGGATTACATCATTCATTAGCATTGATTATCCAACCTTTTAACGAAGTGAACTTAGAAGATTTCATTTTTATTTTCTTTAAATCTACAATCCTTTTTTTAGCGATAATCACGGTCGGGTTCATTTATAAGGTGAAAAGTGATGAAGTCTAATCAAAAAAAAGTATATTTATCAATGCTGCTTTTACTTTTATTTGGATGTTTATGGATGATCTATAATATTCATTATCTGAAAATAAAGCAAGTAGACCCATCGTATCCATTAATCATTGATGTAAGTGCGAGTGTAGATGGCTATCTCTCGAGTAAAAATTTGATGATGACTTATATTATCCCTTTATTACTATTTTATCGCTTTTTTATTGAAGATGAGCATCCGCACATAATGGTTCGATTAACATCAAGAGTCCACATTTATCGGAGAAGGACAATCCAAGTTTTTATAAGTTCATTTATATATGCATTCAGCATTTTATTGATTAATTTCGCAGGTGTTTTCTTATTCGATAGATTTCATTTTATCTCTTCAAATTATTGGAACATATGCCTTCTTAATCTAGCACTATTAACGTGTATTTATTTCTCGATTGGAATGCTTTATTATTTCATTTTTGATTTTTCCAATTCAATCATTGCGATGGCAGGGACCTTTTTTATATGTTTTCTCTTATATATGATGAAGAGTTATCTGAATATTCATTGGACACCTGCCAGTGCATTAAATATTATAGATCCTTTTTTAAGCAGCGGAATGTCAGGGCATCAATCGTTGATCATGATTGGAAAAGAGTTATTGCTATCTATTGTAATGATTTTACTTGGGCTATTTGCCATCGAGAAAAAAGATTTCATTGTTGAGGTTTCAAATGACTAACCGAATCTTCTTAACCATGTTGTTTGTAATCAGTTTGCAAATTTTTTTATTTAATCATTTTGATGGCTCTAAAGCCGATCTTACGGGATTCATGATCGTTAGCGGAGTTCCGATTAATAATAAATTTGTTCTATTGGGAGCATGGTATATCTTCTTTTCTATGGTGAGTTTTTTGTCGTTAGGTTATTTGAGGCAATATATTTCCGGTTATGGGATATACCTGATGATCAGGGAAAAAAGCAAGGTGAGACTTGGGATTAGCAGAATCACGAAGTTAATGATCCTTATATCTGGGTTATCTTTGTTCCAACTTCTTGTCTCTATCGTATTCGCTTATATAAATAATGAGGACCAGGCCTTTTTTTATCATGATTTCCAATCATTTATTTGTATTGCAGGTCTATATATTATGTCTAATTTTGTCCTTATTTTTATTCAAATGGCACTCGAGCTTTACCTAACGGAACAAGTATCTTTATTGCTGATAAATGTTTATGTGCTTTTTTCTGTTACATTAGGCGGAGTTCTTTTATCTGTACAAAAGCTGACGTGGATTTTATATTTTTTGATTCCCAATTTCGGAATGTATGTAAGGGTGGATCTACCTGAATCAGTTGGATTATCGCCGGTAATTGCTTATATGGTTTTAACCGTAGTAATAATCATTTTAAGTGTTTTATCATTTATACGATTAAAGAAAATGGATTTAAATTAATGAGGTGCAAAATGACAAAAATACGAATTAGCTCTTTAAATAAACGGAAGAAGAAGAAGACGCTCTTACATGATATTAATTATGAGTTTTGCGGCGGGAAAATCTATGGTTTGTATGGAAGAAATGGCTCTGGTAAAACGATGCTGCTTAGAGCGATTGCAGGGTTAATCATGCCGAGCTCAGGTGAAATTTCAATAGACGAAAAAATTCTTCATAAGGAGTTTTCATTTCCTTCTAACATTAGTGTCATTATTGAAAACACTTCCCTGCTTCACCAGTATAACGCCTATACAAATCTGAAAATATTATCAAAAATCAGGAACATCGCCACTGATGAGGATATTAAATTGGCGATAAAAAGAGTCGGTCTTGATCCTGATTCAAAAATGAAGGTAGGAAAGTTTTCGTTAGGAATGAAACAACGATTAAGTGTCGCCCAAGCGATATTTGAAAAACCGGATATTTTATTATTGGATGAACCAACAAATGCAATTGATGAAGAAGGTGTCATTCAAGTTTATCAAATCTTGAATGAAGAAAAAGAGCGCGGGGCACTCATCATTTTGACAAGTCATCATAAACAGGATTTAGAAGCATTAGCGGATGAATATATAAAAATGGATAATGGAGGAATCGTTCTTGACTCTAAATAAAAGTATAGCAGTATTAAGCTTACTAGTATTAGTAGGCGGATTCCTTATATATAAAGTGTACTTTGTTTCTTCATCTGATAGTGAAGATACCAGAAATACTGAAAATAATACTGCTTCCTATAAGGTGTTACAATCACAGAAAATTATTGTTGGGAAAGATATCGATCAGGGCTATTATGATATTAAATCTCTCGATAAGGAATCGGAGTTTTTTGGTGATAAAATGCATAAAAATGATGTTTTGCATGCGGTGCCTTTTCATATGAATGAAAATTTCTCGATTAAAGGAAAATTAGAATTCAAGCCTTCTGAATTTGAAGAAGTAGAGAAAAAGGGTCAAAAAATCATCATTAAAGATCCCGGTTATTATAAGGTCGGTACAGAAATACAAGCTGGGAAGTATGTACTATCAGGGACATCCGATACGATCGGAGTGTTTGTCGATATAAAGGATAGAACGGAAACCGAAAGTTTGCAAACCATTCAATGGGAAATTGATGAAAAAGTAAAAAAGCCAATCGAAATTGAACTGAAAAATGGGTATAACATATATATCGAAAAAATGGGGAAAGATGGTTATATATCAAATGAGGGTGATCTGATATTGGAGAGAAATAATGAGTAATTTAAGTGTATTTAATACAAGCTTAATTGAAAGATAAGTTTGAAATCCTATCAATCAATATTGTCTTTATGCACAGATTCAAATCCCATGATCGTTTCTTAAAATGTTAATATTTATTGACTTGAAATTATAAGGAATCAAGCTAAAAGCGGATTCCTTATTTTAAATGTATATACCTAGGGCGGGATTTTCGAGGGTCATTATATCCGCCGGTTATTTGATGTCCGAGAGAGCTCGCAATGACTACTGCTGCAAAGAGGAGGATGATTTTCTTCAAATTTATAATCTTCTTTCCGTTTTTTTATTTTTAAAGATTACACCCAAATACCTCTACCTTCAACCCCTTTTTAAAATATAGAAAAATTTACTTTATTAAAATTTTTCCATACCCATAATTTGGACTTGCTCATATATCGAATGAGCAAAACCAGCATTTGCTTGGACTTTTTCACTTCACTAATTTGATGGTAAGCCTTTTTTGATTCTTCAAATGCCTCATTTATTTTCTTGAAATCATAGAGTTGAACATTCCAGTTTTGCAGTATCATCGTGCTAAAACAAACTGTGCAGGTGCAAGTTTTGATTCAACTTGCACCTGCATATGTCAGCTCATTTAGTGAATTCACTTCTCAGGAGGTAGACAACATCGTATTCCTTTAACTCTTCCATATGGCCATCCATATCACCATAAAAATCAGTGGAAAGTGAACGTATGCCTTCATTTCCGCTTGAGTAGCATATACTCGCCAATGCAAGCTTGTTTGTACTGTTTATATTGAGTTGGCCAGCACTGCCCGACACGCTCGAATCCTTTTCATCAATGGTTTCAGGATAAGTAGCCGTAGTTATACCATCATCGTTTTGAATGCTGATATTGAACATCGATTGATCTTGTTCCTCATCCGTTTTGGAGGTGGTGAAGATGATTGTCCCATTCTTTTCAACCCCAGTTGTCATGCGGCCTTTTTCATCTTCAACAAGTTTACCAAATTCATATTTTTCGACCCAGACGGACATCTCCTTGTATGTATCATCAATATTGAAATCGATAAGAAAGGAATGTTCAGCTGTATTCTCCAGGATGGCCTTTTCCCTTGCTGTCAGCTCAGGAACTGAAAGGTTATTCTCGGATTTTGGATCATTAGCCTTACAGGCGACTAAAGAAAGTGAGAGCAGGGATAGGATGATGGATAAAAAGATCTTTTTCATGATTTTCACCTCTTTAATATTTTTTCACCTAATTAAAACCAATTGTTATATATTATAACATTATAATGAAAACCGGAATCGGAACGCGGTGAAAAAGGCAAGCAATCGTATGCTTGCCTTTTTGTTGCATTTAGAATGGTTGGGAAAGAGCCTTATTGGCAACATCGACGTCACTTTGAAGCAATTGGTTCAAGTCGTAAGCAGGATAGAGGTTTCTTTCATAAAGGTAGTTGAAAATCTTGGCATGGGTATCGATGGCACCATTTAAATGTTTCTTAAATACTTTTCGAAGAGAAGGTGTGGCTGTTTCAGTAATGGCAAGTGCATAACTTTTGATGGATGATTTGGCAAAGCCAAGCAATTCCCCGGCAGCAGCGGCCGATGCGTCATCCCTTAATACATCGTCATCCCGGCCTGTCTTAGGCGTCAATGGGTAAAATTTCAGAAGCTCCATGATGTTTTGGGTAAGGGTATCAATCGTTTGCCTATATATCGTTTTTAAAATGGGGTCTTTTATCTTTGGATAAGCTTTTTTAAATTTCATTAGGGCATTGGACTGGGCGGCGACCAATTCATGAAGCTCGAGTGTTTCATGCCAAGCAAGATGTGAATGGGTGGGTTTCATTTAAATTCCTCCTGAACGAATAATCTTGATACGTTATTCGAACAGTGGGCTATTTGTAAGTTGTTTAGTGAAATCATTTATAGGAAGAGCTGTCCCATCTTCGATTCACATTCACAGTTTAGAAGGATCGCCATGTTTTATTGATATTGCTCGAGAACAGAGAAGAACTTTTTGGCAAATTGGTAAAAAAGTTTTTCTGATGGAGCCAAGTCCCTATTTTTGGGAGTGATGATGCCGACAGTCCGTTTGACTTCGGGAGTATCGATCGGAATTTTGACAGTCAGTCTTGGAATGACTTCATAAAAGGTACTGTCAGGGAGCAGACTGACTCCGATTCCCGCAGATACGAGCCCTTTTATGGAATCCATGTCTTCACCTTCCGAGGCGATGTTCGGTGTGAAACCGGCTGCTTTGCATGCTTCGAGAGCGATAGTGTGAAAGATGTATCCTTTTGGAAACAAGACGAAGGGATCATTTCGTAAGTCACTTAGACGCAGACTCTGCCTTTCAGCTAATGGGTGAGTTATGGGCAGTAAAGCGGAAATGTTTTCCGTGAACAGGATATGACCTTCGATATCTGGATCGTTTGTCGGAATCGGTCCAAGGAAGGCTAATCCGATTTCGCGATTTTTGACAGCTTCCTTTAAAGAGGAATAAGATCCCTGTCTTAAGTGGAAGCCGATATTCGGCTGCTCATCTTTAAAAGCGGAAATGACTGTAGGCAGTAAATGGGTGGAAAGACTGGTCGGGAACCCGATTTTAATGCTTCCGTGTTCAGGGTCCAAAAACTCCTCAATTTGATATTTGGCATATTCTATCGCCTGTATCGCCGTTTTGGCATGAATCAAGAAAATCTTACCAATTGGAGTTAACTGGATATTCCGGCCGATTTTCTCGAATAAAAGTACGCCAAGCTCATCTTCCAGTTTGGAGATTTGTCGGCTGATTGCTGATTGTGCAATATGCAGGTGCTCTGCGGCTTCAGAGACGTGTTCTCTCTCGGCGACCTCAACAAAATAACGTAATTGTCGTAGTTCCATTTATTCATCCTCCTGCCATTCATCTCAAATTGAGATAGATTCTATTAGAATTATATATTGTTTATATCGATTTGAAAACCTAGAATAAATGTAAGTGACATAACGGTGTAAGAATACGATGGGGGCGATTAATATGACATACAATCAAATACCAAAAGCACAAGGGCTCTACCATCCTGAATTTGAACATGATGCATGTGGGATCGGTTTATACGCTCATTTAAAAGGGCTTGCTACACATGACATCGTCAAACAAGGACTGAATATGCTGTGCCAATTAGATCATCGCGGCGGACAGGGCAGCGATCCCCTTACAGGAGATGGCGCAGGATTAATGGTGCAGATTCCTGATGAATATTTCAGGCTGGCATGCCCGGAAATGAACTTGCCGGCAAAAGGACGCTATGGTGTAGGCATGCTCTTTTTCTCTAACAATGATGATGAACGGAATGAAATTGAAGCTCGTTTGAATGCATTTATCGAACAAGAGGGCCAAACGCTATTAGGCTGGAGAACGGTTCCTGTTGATGCAACGAAAATCGGGGAGGTCGGCAAGGAGACATGTCCGACGATCCGCCAAGTATTCATCGGGGCCAGCGATGAGATGACCGATGATTTAGCTTTTGAGCGTAAATTGTTCATTATCAGAAAACAAGCTGAAAACTGGGCTCGTGAACGCGGCAATCGTTTTTATTTTGCCAGCCTTTCAAGTGCTACGATCGTATACAAAGGATTGTTGACGCCAGAGCAGGTGGATGCTTTTTATCTTGACCTTCAACAGGAGTCTTTCGTTTCGGCTTTCGCTTTAGTGCATTCCCGCTTCAGCACGAATACTTTTCCTAGTTGGGAACGGGCACATCCTAACCGTTACCTGATCCATAATGGCGAAATCAATACGCTTAGAGGTAATGTGAATTGGATGAAAGCTCGTGAGCAGCAGTTTGTTTCTGAAGCATTCGGGGATGACCTGAAAAAAGTCCTGCCTATTCTGGATATAGACGGCAGTGATTCCTCGATTCTTGATAATGCACTTGAATTCTTCGTGCTTGCCGGGCGTAAACCGGCACATGCGGCGATGATGCTCATTCCTGAACCATGGACGGAAAATCCGCATATGACGAAGGAAAAGAAGGCATTTTACGAATATCATAGCATGCTCATGGAGCCATGGGATGGTCCGACGGCCATATCCTTTACGAATGGCAAGCAAATCGGTGCCATCCTGGATCGAAATGGTTTGAGGCCGGCAAGGTATTATGTGACAAAAGATGATTACATCATTTTCTCCTCTGAAGTCGGCGTGATCGATGTGGAGCCGGAGAATGTATTATATAAAGATCGTTTAAGCCCAGGCAGAATGCTTTTAATAGATTTAGAGGAAGGCCGTATTGTTTCCGATGAAGAGATCAAGTCGGAAATGGCTCAGGAAAATCCTTACCAGCAATGGCTGGACGAACAGCTTGTTCAATTAAGTGACGAAGAACCTGTGCTCGAAGGGGAGCCATTGAGTGATTTGTTATTCAGGCAAAAAGCGTTCGGATACACGTATGAAGATGTCCAAAAATATTTACTGCCGGTCATTAATGAAGGCAAAGATCCACTGGGCAGCATGGGGAATGACATTCCGTTAGCGGTCTTATCAGATCGCCCGCAATCGCTTTTCAATTATTTCAAGCAATCCTTTGCACAGGTAACCAATCCGCCAATCGATTCGCTTCGTGAACAGATCGTCACGTCAACGATGACATTTCTGGGTGCGGAAGGAGATTTGCTGAAACCGGATGAAACGAATAGCCGCCGCATTCAATTGGATTCACCTGTTTTGACGCCAGGTCAAATGCAGCAGTTGAAAGAAAATGCCTATCCTGAATTCAGGAGCAAAGTCATTCACACTTTATTTTCAGAAGATTTAGAGAGCGAACTCAATCGCATCTGCCGTGAAGCGGAACAAGCGATCGCTGATGGTGTCAGCCTTTTGATTTTATCTGACAAGGATATGAGCAAAGAAAAAGCTGCGATTCCTTCCCTGCTGGCTGCGAGCGCCCTTCATCAAGAGCTAATCCGTCATGGGAACCGTACGAAAGTGAGCATTATCGTTGAATCGGGGGAAACAAGGGAAGTCCATCATTATGCGTCCCTAATCGGGTATGGAGTGGATGCGATTTACCCGTACCTTGCTTATGAAACATATAAGCAGGCGGTATTGGAAGGCAGTTTGGCCATCAGCTACGAAGAAACGGTAAGGAAATATGTACGCTCGTTGACAGAAGGCATCGTAAAAGTGATGTCGAAAATGGGGATTTCAACGATTCAAAGTTATCGCGGCGCACAAATTTTCGAAGCGGTCGGAATCGGTGCTGAAGTGATCGAGCGCTATTTCAGCGGTACGGCATCGCAGCTTAGTGGGATCGATTTGGTAACGATCGCAGATGAAGCGTTGATTCGCCATAGGAAAGCTGCAGCCGATTCCCTTGACCAAACTCTTGAAAGCGGAAGTGATTTTCAATGGAGAAAAACAGGGGAACATCATGCTTTCAATCCTAAAACGATCCATACACTGCAATGGGCCTGCCGGAAAGGCGATTATAATTTATTTAAGCAATATTCAAACTTGGCGAATGAAGAGAGACTCGGGTTTTTACGGAATTTATTCTCGTTCGATCAAAAACGCCAAAGCATTTCCATAGATGAAGTGGAATCCGTGGAATCCATCGTCAGCCGATTCAAAACGGGTGCGATGTCATTCGGTTCATTGAGTCAGGAAGCACATGAAACATTAGCGATTGCGATGAACCGTTTAGGCGGAAAAAGCAATAGCGGTGAAGGCGGGGAGCATCCTAGCCGTTACCAACTGGATGAAAACGGCGATGACCGCCGCAGCGGAATTAAACAAATTGCGTCCGGTCGTTTTGGAGTGAAAAGCCATTACCTTGTTAATGCCGATGAACTTCAAATCAAAATGGCGCAAGGTGCAAAGCCGGGTGAAGGCGGCCAGCTGCCTGGAAACAAAGTATATCCTTGGGTCGCAGAGGTCCGTGGTTCCACACCAGGTGTCGGCCTGATTTCACCGCCTCCGCATCATGATATCTATTCGATTGAAGATCTGGCACAGCTGATCCATGATTTGAAAAATGCGAACCGTGATGCCAGGATCAGCGTCAAGCTTGTGTCAAAAGCAGGCGTAGGCACAATTGCGGCCGGTGTGGCCAAAGGAGCCGCAGATGTCATTGTTATCAGCGGGTATGATGGCGGTACGGGTGCATCACCAAAAACGAGTATCAAACATACAGGTCTTCCTTGGGAGCTGGGCCTTGCCGAAGCACATCAAACATTGATGCTGAATGGCCTGCGCAGCCGTGTAGTCCTTGAAACGGATGGAAAGTTAATGACGGGACGCGATGTGGTCATGGCAGCTATCCTTGGAGCGGAAGAATTCGGCTTTGCTACAGCACCGCTTGTGGTCCTTGGCTGTGTCATGATGCGTGCTTGCCATTTGGATACATGTCCAGTCGGGGTAGCTACTCAAAACCCTGAGCTTCGCAGCAAATTCACTGGAGACCCTGATCATGTCGTGAATTTCATGCGCTTCATCGCTGAGGAAGTGCGGGAAACGATGGCTGAGCTTGGTTTTAGAACACTGGAAGAAATGGTCGGCCGCACTGATGTTTTACAAGTGAGCGAGCGGGCACAAAACCATTGGAAAGCGAAGCATCTGGACTTGACGACACTTCTTTTCCAACCGGAGGGGATACGTACGTATCAACTTCCTCAAAACCATAAAATTGAAGAATCCTTGGATATACGTGAGATTTTACCAGTTGTGGAGCCTGCTTTAAATGATCAAACCCAGGTGGATGTCAGCTTCCCGATTACAAACGTGAACCGTGTGGTCGGAACGATTGTCGGCAGTGAAGTATCCAAACGCTATGGGGAAGAGGGGTTGCCTGAAGATACGATCACACTTCGTTTTACGGGATCGGCGGGCCAGAGCTTCGGTGCGTTCATTCCAAAAGGGATGTCGATGTATTTGACAGGTGATGTCAATGACTATGTTGGGAAAGGCTTATCTGGCGGAAAGATCATTGTCACGGCACCTGCTGGCAATCAGATTGAGGCTGGGGACAATGTAATTGCCGGAAATATCGCCTTATACGGTGCAACAAGCGGCGAGGCCTACATTAATGGCCGTGCGGGAGAACGATTCGCAGTACGGAACAGTGGAGTCAATGTCGTCGTTGAAGGAATTGGAGATCATGGCTGTGAGTATATGACAGGCGGACGCGTGGTCATCCTGGGCGACGTCGGCAAAAACTTTGCGGCAGGCATGTCAGGCGGCATCGCTTATGTACTTGCTGATGATGCAGAAGAATTCAAGGCATTATGCAATGGCGAAATGATAGAATTCGAGACGCTTGAGAATATGGATGATGCAAACGAGGTAAAAGAAATGCTTTACAGCCACCTTCATTATACAGAGAGTGCCAAAGCATCGTATGTACTGGAGAACTGGGAGGATTTCGCTAAAAAATTCGTAAAAGTCATTCCGAAAGATTACAAACGGATGATGAAAAGCATCAATGAGCAGAAGCGTGCAGGACTAACGGATGAAGAAGCAATCATGAGTGCGTTTCAAGCAAATGCCGTTCAAGATAAAAAAATCACTAAACAAGCTGTGATGCAGTAAGGAAGGGGAGAGAAAGATGGGAAAAGCAACAGGATTTATGGATTATCCGCGAGAAAAACCAAAAGACCGGAATCCTCTCACTCGTTTAAGCGACTGGAGAGAATATACAGCTCCTTTCTCTGATGAAAAGTTAAGTACACAGGGAGCGCGGTGTATGGACTGCGCCACCCCTTTCTGCCATATGGGCATGGAATTGAACCGGGTAACGACAGGCTGTCCGATTCATAATCTGATCCCGGAGTGGAATGATTTGGTATACCGCGGCAGATGGAAAGAAGCATTGGACCGTTTATCGAAAACGAATAATTTCCCTGAATTCACCGGGCGCGTCTGCCCGGCCCCTTGTGAAGGGTCTTGTACGGTGGCGATAAGCGATCCTGCCGTTACCATCAAGAACATTGAACGGACCATCATCGATAAAGGATTTGAAAATGGCTGGATCACGCCTCGCATCCCTGAAAGCAGGACCGGCAAGAAAATTGCCATCATCGGTTCAGGCCCGGCAGGATTGGCGAGTGCCGACCAGTTGAATCAAGCAGGTCATTCGGTCACGGTTTATGAGCGCTCAGACCGTGCAGGCGGGCTGTTGACATACGGCATCCCGAACATGAAACTTGAAAAAGATGTCGTTGCACGCCGAATCAAATTATTGACCCAGGAAGGCATCGACTTCATTACCAATACAGAAGTAGGCAAAGATATTTCAGCTGAAGAACTGCAAGATCAATATGATGCAGTCATCCTTTGCACAGGTGCCCAAAAGCAGCGTGACCTGAAAATTGAAGGACGTGAAGCAACAGGCATTCACCTTGCAATGGATTACTTGACGACTTCGACTAAAAGCCTGTTGGACTCCAATTTTGAAGACGGCAAGTTTTTAGACACTAAGGGGAAGGACGTCATCGTCATCGGCGGCGGGGATACAGGAGCTGACTGTGTCGCGACTGCCCTTCGCCAGGAATGTAAGAGCGTCGTACAATTCGGGAAGCATCCAATCCTTCCGACGGCCCGTACATCCGATAATATGTGGCCAGCCTACCCGAATGTTTTTTCCCTTGATTATGCGTATGAAGAAGCGGAAGCGAAATTCGGTGCAGATCCGCGTCAATATTCAATCCAAACAAAAAAAATCGTAGCCGATGAAAATGGCAACGTTAAAGAACTGCACACAATCTCAATGGAAAAAATCAAAGGCGATGACGGAATGTACATTTTCAGGGAAGTTCCAGGAACTGAAAAAGTATGGCCTGCACAATTCGTTTTCATCGCAATCGGATTTGAAGGAACGGAAATGCCGCTATTAACTCAATTTGGCGTAGAAACAGTCAATCAAAAAATTGATGCCGTTTATGGCGAGTACAGAACGAATGTCGAAGGAGTTTTCGCTGCCGGAGATGCAAGGAGAGGGCAAAGCCTCATCGTTTGGGCAATCAATGAAGGCCGTGAAGTAGCGCGGGAAGTTGACCGCTACTTGATGGGCGCAACGGTATTGCCTTAATTATTTTAAATAAAGAAGTGCCATAATGGTGCTTCTTTTTTTGTGATGGGAAATGTGGTACTCACGAGTAAATGCCCGGAATTCACGAGTAAAATGGCTAAACTCACGAGTTTGAAACTCACGAGTAAACGGTCGAAACTCACGATTAAACGCCGAAACACACGAGTAAAGATACCTTGCTAAAGAAGAGGGACGTCAAGGATTGATGGTATACAAATTAGGCGAGCAGTATATAAATACTGTTCGCCTAATTTACTAGTTTCTATAGTCAGCTTCTTGAAGAACACCAAGGGATGTGTGATTCAGTGCATGGACAGCTGCTATTATTTTTTCTGTCTCTACTTCATCTCCTACGGCTTTATGCAATTTTTCTTTTAGCTGGGATTTTGTTAATGGATTTCCAGGACTTCCTTTAGGTGTATCGATTCGTTTCGAAAGTACATCCCCATTCGTTGTGGTCACGGTCACAATTGTAAATCGTCCCACTGGGAGTGCTGCTTTGGAAGGCTTGATCGTTGCATCCGTCTCTCTATTTACTTTTTGAAAGGATTCTCTCCATGAATGGGGAATAGGTTTCGATTCAAAAGAAGCAAAGGTCAGGGGTTTGCCTGTTAGTGCGAGCCATACAATATACTCAATCGAAAATCTTCCTTCTTCACCAGTCGATGGGTTATGGTGGATCAAAGCGGAATCACCATTTGGAGGAAAGCAAACACTCACCGACTCAATATCATCTTCCGACAAATCATACGTCTTATGTAAAAAGACAGCTGCATCAGCGCCATGTGCCGCAGCAGAACAAAAAGGGTACTGTTTAAACCATAATCCTGGTGTTACTATCCGCCATGTCTTTCCCCAGTTCACCGTCAAATCTGGAACTCTATTTTCTGCATATACCTCAAAGAAACCATTCTTATCGTTCAAAAAGTCGGGGTTGCTATGTAAACCCATCCGAATCCAATCGGCGGAGTCCACAGCGTTTTTAGCAGCAATCCCTACATGGAGCGGCTTTACCACAGTACCAAATTGGAGTCGTAAACCCGCCGATTGGGTAGCGGCAAGACTCATGGTTTCAGCTATTAAGCGTGGTGAGTATTCCCGTAAATAGGCAACCGCACCAGCTGCAGCTATTACGCCAAGTGTAGCTGTATTATGCCAACCTTTTGTATAATGATAGGGATTCATAGCCTCTCCAAACCGAGCCATGATCTCCACACCAACCACATAGGCAGCTAAAAAGCGTTTCCCGGACATTTCAGGTTCTCCAACTGCTAATAAAGCAGACAAGATGACTGCGCTTGGATGACCTCGTACATCTGAATGTACATCATCATAATCTAGTAAATGGGCTTGAAAGCCATTGAAGAGTGCTGCTTGGGATCTTGTTGCATGTATGTGACTTCCAATCAAGTAACTCGTCCCATTTCCGCCTTCTTCCAAAATGATTTGCTTTAAAATCGTAATTTCCTTTTCGGATTTTGTTTGATAGGAAACAGCAAGATAATCAAGAAGTCCTTCGATTGCAGCCTGTAATACTACTTCATTTACCAACGGAGTGGAATGATAAATCATTTCAGATAACCTTTCCGTGTTCATGCACTTCACTTCCTTATTTGCCTGGCAGATCCGTCCGTTTCATCTCCCATTTGCCGTAAAAAACGCTGGGTTCGCGGATTAAGGGAATGCTCAATAACTTGTTCTGGGGTGCCTTGTTCGATAATATGTCCATCTGCCATGAATATGACATGGTCAGCAACTTCCTTCGCAAATTGCATTTCGTGCGTCACGATCACCATTGTGGTATCCTCTTTCGCTAACTCCCGTATTACTTGTAAAACCTCATTAACCAATTCGGGATCTAGAGCGGAGGTAGGCTCATCAAATAGAATGGCATGTGGTTTTACAGCTAATGCTCTAGCGATGCTAACACGCTGCTGTTGTCCACCAGATAAGGTAGCGGGGTATTGGTTGGCTTGTTTTTCTAAGCCAACCCGTTTCAATAAATCCACGCCGATTTGAATGGCTTCCTCTTTTTTCATCTTTTTGCTGACAAGCAATGCTTCAATCACGTTCTTTAAAGCTGTTTTATTTTTAAAAAGGTTATAGTGTTGGAATACCATCGCTGTTTGCTGTCTTAATTGGTACGCGTCTCTCTCTTTATATTTTTGGGTATCCAATTTTACATCCTTGATTTCGATGGTGCCGCTGTTGGGCTTTTCCAACAAGTTCAGACAGCGTAATAACGTTGATTTTCCAGAACCGGATGGCCCAATAATGGCGACAACTTCCCCGGTTCTTATATCCAAGTTAATATCGTTCAATACTTGTTTATCATCAAAATATTTGGTTAAGTTTCTTACTTTTATCATATGATCACCTTCTAAGTGGTTTGCTGAGCCAAATCTCCAGATATTTTTGTATCCAAGAATAAAGAATAACCAATAGCCAGTAAATCAAGCCAACCACCAAATACGTCTCGAAAAAGCGCATGTTAGCGGATGCAATCATTTTCCCCTCTGCAAATAGTTCCGTAATTCCTAATGTAAAGGCAAGGGACGTTTCTTTAATCAAAGATATAAACGTATTCCCTGTTGCTGGCAATGCATTTAAAGCAGCTTGTGGTAAAATGATTCGCGAGTAAATCTGCACTCTTTTCATGCCAGTTGCAAGGCCAGCTTCCATCTGACCTTTGTCCACGGAATTCAATCCAGCTCGGAAAATTTCTGCTAAATAAGAGGATTCTTTCAAACTAAATCCAATGATCGCCGCCGTGATTGCTTCCATCGTTGACAACGACGGGAATAACTGTGGTAAACCGTAGTAAATGATGAATAATTGTACCAATGTTGGCATTCCTCGAAATAAAGAGATATATAAGCCTGCCAAATGGGTGATTCCAAAAATATTACTATTTCTTATTAAGGCTACTACAAGTCCGATAATAATGGCTAAAACCATCGATATGATGGCTAAAACCAGAGTGATTGGAATAAATTTTGCGATTTGTAGGGAAATTTCCAACATATATTGTAAATCAAAATTCATAATGCTTTAAAACCTCCGCTATGCTTATTCGCCGGAATTCGTGGTGATATCTTCACCAAAATATTTATTGGAAAGCTTCGCTAATGTACCATCTTCTTTAAGTTTTTTTATTTCTGTCGTGAATTCTTCATTTAATTTTTTACCTTTTTCTGTTTTGGGAAATGGATATCCTACATTTTCATAGGCCACTGGATCACCGACTAGTTTTAACGGAAGATCATTTTTCTTTATTTCTGCAACTAGGATTGGGCGGGAATTGATATATCCATCTACACGGTTGTTAATGGCATCTTGCATTGCGCCATCCCGAGTTTCATAGGTTCGTATTTTGATATCGCCGTTTTTATCATATTTTTCTAGGTTTGCAACGTTATTAGACCCCAACACACCGGAAACGGTTTTGCCTTTAAGATCATCCAAACTTTTAATATCATTGTTTTTTGTGCTTGATACAATTTGTGCACCATAATAACTATATGGCTCTGTAAAATTAAATTGCTCTTGTCGTTCTGTTGTAATGGCAACGGCATTCGCAACGGTGTCCAATTTACCTGATCCCAATTGCCCCATTATCCCACTGAAATCAGAAGTGACCCACTCTACCTTGTATCCTAAATCCTTAGCGATGCGTTCTGTAAGTTCTACGTCAAAACCTGTTAATTTACCATCCTCTTGATAACCATTTGGGTAGCTTTGGCCAGTTGACCCCACTTTGATTGTTTTTTGTTCGGAATCTTTAGCCGTATCCTCTTGTTTTGAATTGCCACATGCTGCAAGTACTAATATGAAAAGTAAAGAGAGTCCAAGGGAAAGTATTTTTTTCATCGTTATTTTCCTCCTATTTTTAAATAGTTTGATTATATTTTTCAGTCCAAGCTTGATATTGTTCCGGTTGCAAGATTTTCCTCAAATATATCGTGAGATGACCTTTGCCTAAATCTTTTTGACCTATCTCTTCAAATCCACTTTTTTCGTACATTTCTTTTAGCCATGGATGATTATCCGCGGTTCCGAGTGTAACCGCGGGGGCTCTCAGCTGCTTCTTCAAAATTTCTTCTTCGAGCCATGACAGAACCTTTTTCCCTATGCCTTGACGCTTGTATGCAGGGTTAGTAGCGAACCAGCCTATGTGCGGCAATACGAGCGGGCCAGGATTGGGGCCCCACGGTAACCGAATCGATACGGTGGAAATAAATGTCCCATTTTCCTCCAGAACATATACCTTATTTTCGGATATGTGCTTAATTGCTTCCTCTCTCGTGGCCGTTGCCGCAGAGAAGTGAATATCCAACTCTCTTATACTCGCATAAGCATCCAATGTTAAATGAAGGAATTTATCCACATCTTCTTCACGTACTTCACGAAATATTTGACTCATCTTGCGCCTCCTATACACTAATTCTTCTTCGGTTGGGTGATTCTGTCCTTGAGTTAAAGCTTATGAGAATATTGGTTGACCGGTTTATCCAGGCCAAGATTCCCTCGTAATGTGTTACTTTCATATTTCGTACGGAAAATTCCTTTTGATTGCAGTTCAGGGACAACAAGATCAACAAAATCCGTTAAAGAATCAGGCAAGAGGGCTGGCATAATATTAAAGCCGTCAGCTGCATTTCCATTCACCCAATCTTCAATCTTATCCGCAATCTGCGTTGGTGTTCCAATTGCGATATGATGTCCACGTGATCCTGCAACCCACTGATATGTCTGACGTAACGTCAAATTTTCATTGGTCGCCCGTTTAACGATCAAATCATATTTACTTTGGATGCTATCTACATTATTTGGTAACGAAATATCAGCAAACGGTGTATCCAAAGGGATATTTGAAAAATCCACATTTCCAAAATACCTTCCCATAACAGCCAATCCTATTTCGGGAATGATCAGCTCCTGCAATGCCTCGTACTTTTCTTGGGCTTCCTTCTCAGTCTGTCCCACAATCGGGAACAAACCTGGCATAATACTCAAGCTGCTTTTCTCCCGATTAAAAGTGGCCAAATGACCTTTTAACTCATGGTAAAATGAAACCGCGTCCTCCTTGTTCTCCTGGGCGGTAAAGACAATCTCTGCGTGCTTTGCTGCAAGCAATTGACCATCGCCAGAAGAACCTGCTTGTACAATGACCGGATGCCCCTGAGGTGAGCGAGAAATATTTAATGGTCCTTTTACAGAGAAAAACTCACCTTGATGATTGATTTCATGAAACTTGCTTTCATCAATGAATTGGCCTGTTTCTTTATCGATAACCAACGTATCGTCTTCCCATGAGTCCCATAATTTCTTGGTAACTTCAACAAATTCAGTCGCCCTTTTATAACGGAGACTATGTTCTAAATGTTCAGATTTATTGAAGTTTACTGCAGTGGAGGCAAGGGACGTTGTGACTACGTTCCATCCAGCACGGCCGGAGGTAATATGGTCTAAAGAAGCAAATTTTCTAGCAACATTAAAGGGTTCTTCGTAGGTGGTGGAGGCCGTTGAAACCAAACCAATATTGGAAGTCGCCGAGGCTAGATAAGATAACAAAGTCAATGGCTCGAATCGAGTCAGAATATTAGGATGCGAGTCCTTTGCAACTGACAAACTATCTGCCAAGAATAATAAATCAAATAAACCTTTTTCGGCAGTCTGCGCCAACCCCTTAAAATAATCGATGTCCATATTTGCTTTCGGATTGGCGTTAGGATGTCTCCAAGAAGCAACGTGATGTCCTGTTCCGGCCAAAAATACACCCAGTTTTACTGTTTTCTTTTTCATATGTCAAATGCTCCTTTGTGTCTTCACTTTTAAACGCAGGGGATGTATAATAGTATATCCTTACTGGTTTACTATGAATTAATGTTAAAATAAAACCCGCTTCCAGTTTAGAAGAGGGTTCCTTCCGACCAATGTGTATGTATGTCTTTACTTATTTTCTACTATAGAAATTTAATCCTTTTTTGTATTGATACGTTACTATAATATAGTAAATTACTTCACATGGTAGCATCTTGTATAATAAATTGTCAATGCTGAATATTCGAAATAAACACTTTTCATTTCAGGGAATTCATAGTTATGATGCTTGCGATGCGACTTAAATTAGAACTCATGCTTTACACGTTTATCAAATAGCTTATTTGATAGCTGTTTCATTTGATATTGCTTGGATAGCTTTCGTTCTTTAATATTCGGATTTTTAAGGAGATGGACAACCGGTGACTAAAAGCAATGTAGAATTGGAAAATTATCTATTGGAATTCAGACGTGATCTTCATATGACACCTGAATTATCAAATCAAGAATTTGAAACGACTAAAAAAATTAAAGAAGCGCTTCAATCTCAAAATATTAAGATCCTTGATTTTTCATTAAAAACTGGTGTCGTAGCTGAGATAAAAGGCAGCAAGCCGGGACCTACGATAGCACTTCGCTCCGATATTGATGCTTTACCAATTTTGGAGCAATCTGAGGTGGATTTTCCTTCAACGCATGTCGGCGTGATGCATGCATGTGGTCATGATTTTCACACTTCTGTCATTTTGGGGACTGCTTTTTTATTGAAAAAAGAAGAAAGAGATCTGTCCGGAACGATTCGGTTGATATTTCAACCTGCGGAGGAAACGGGACATGGTGCAAGTGCTTTAATGGAAACCGGTGTGTTGGATGATGTGGATGTGATTTTTGGTCTTCATAATGATCCGACATTGAAAGTTGGGGAGCTAGGGACAAAACATGGAGCACTGACAGCGGGAGTCGATCGCTTTGAAGTGCATGTTAAAGCAACTGGCTCACATGCGGCCAAACCGGAAGAGGGAAATGATCCGATTATCATAACAGGACATATTATCTCAACGTTGCAAACCATCATCAGCCGAAATGTGGCGCCAAAAGAGTCCGCGGTTTTGAGCATCACTCAAATTCATAGTGGCTCAACATGGAATGTTATCCCAGATAGTGCATATTTGGAAGGAACCGTCCGCACCTTCAGTAAAACTCAACGAGAGTTCATTCAGAAACGTATGAAACAAGTCCTGCACGGTATAAGCGAAACATTCAATGCAAATGTTGAATTATCATGGCATCCAGGCCCCCCATCAGTTGATAATACTCCTGAATGGGCAGATTTGGCGCTTCAGGTTGGAGACACAGCAGGTTACACGACAAAAACGTTAGAAGCTAGCTCCATAGGGGAAGACTTCGCTTTTTACCAAGAAAAAATACCAGGTGCTTTCGTGATGATAGGTTCAGGCGGTCCGTATGACCTGCATCACCCTAAGTTTATAGTAGATGAAACGGCACTTTTTCCAGCGGCTTCTTATTTCCGCTTATTGGCTTTAGAAGCGTTAAAAAAAATCCCTAAATGAAATATTAGAAGAGGAGAAGGGCCGATCATTTACGAGGAAAATAGGCATCATGTTGGTGCTGCATTAAAAACGAAGTCAGGAAAAATCGTTGCTGCCGTACATATTGAAGCATATATTGGCGGATAACCGTATGTGCAGAAGCCATTGCAATTGGGAAGGTGACATCGGACGGCGAAAAGGGATTTGAGACAATCGTGGCGGTTAAGCATCCCTATTCCGATAATGAAGACAGTGCTTTAAAAGTGGTTAGCCTGTGTGGAATGTGTCGGGAATTAATCTCGGATTATGCAAAAGACTGCTTTGTCATACTGACTGTTTATGGGGAAGGGTCAAGGTGAAAATCGGTGAATGACTTCCGTATAAATACACGAGGTATTCACGATGATAATTCAATAATGCAACGGAAAACAACACGCTTAGGAGAATTACTAAGCGTGTTGTTTATTATTTCAAACTAGATGGCAAGTATTGTTCAGAGATGATGACATCATCGTCTTTTAGAACATAAGGATGTGTTTCCAACAATATGGTTTTGAGGTAGTCTGGCATCCTCTCACCTTTGTAAGCACAAATTAATGGAAACGACAGCTGATTTACAGCTTCATCTACTGTTCTCTCAAAATCCTCTATGATATGCAGCGGCTCTTCCATGGTTGCCCATTCCACATGTGCCCATGATCGGAAAGAGATTTTATTATCCACATAGGGTTGTACCGTTTTATTAAAGTACTCTTCGATTGCAGGAGGATGATAACTGCCGCTTGAGCAATAGAAATCGAAGTTGTTCACAAAGTGAATGAACTCCATTTGATCTTTCGTTAACCGAGTGCTCAGTTCTTTATGAATAATGGGGTAAATACGGTCATTTTCAATAAGAATAATATAATCTCCTGCCGCGATGCCGTCTTGGATAAAATTCAAAACTTGTATAATGTAATTTTCCATTTCATTATAGGAATACAGCACATGAACGCTCTTTTGGTCTTTGAACAACTGATTCATTTTGCTTTTCAATATATCATTCCTTCTTTCATGTATCTCTTTAATTATACTTGAATTCTTTAAGCAGGACAAAATGAGAATTTTTTTAGCGGGAGAAGGGAGAAGGAATATATCTAAACTGCCGGGTTCTTAAGCATGTTCTTTGACGGCATTCACAACAGATCAATCACGTGCTCAGGAGATGTTTGAACACGCCTAAAAAGCAATCCTTCGCCATTGAAGGATTGCTTTTCCGTATTATTTCAGCCGCTCGATTAGGTCGGTCATTTTATCCAAAGTGGTTATGTTCTGGTTGCATTTCATACTGTCCAGACAAATATAATTCCCTTTTTTAATGAATGTCCCTTGGACGGTTCCTTTTGTTTCAGACATGAACATCCCTGTTTCTTCAAATCGGCTGCATATGGCACAGATCCCTTTTTTGTTTGAAGGTTTAATGGTTCCATGCAATCCGGTGAGTTTATTATGATGGGGTGCAATGATGAATTTCTTTCCGGATCCGACATCATCCCATCCCAAATATGAAATCTCTCTCAAATCGATGTTCTCCAACAAAGGGGTTTTTAATTTCTTTGCTTTAGGAAACAATTTTTTTATCGTTTTTTCGGTTACTTCTTTAAATGGGATCACAAATGGTTTTACCTGTAAGAGAAAGGCTTCGGCTTGTGCGGGATCTTTTATGGTATCCACTGGATCCAGCAATTGTTTTTGCTCTTCGCTCAAGTCACTGAATAAGCTTAGTGCTCTTTCTTTGGCGACTGTTTTCAGGGTGTTGATCACATCCTTATCGTTGGCAGTCGCGTGTCCATTTATGAGAATCTGTGTTTGAGATTTTATGAAGTTATACTGCTCGCTCCTGATAAAAGGTTCCATTTTCTTCACTCCTGTTTCTGTTGCTCGATACTTGTCACATGATACCGTTTCTATTTACCTTACAGAAATCGCATCTGCTTTAAAAGGGGGAAAACGACTAAGAAACATACTGGGCATACGAATAGCACTGATATCATTATCAGTGCTACTGATGCAAATCTATTTAGAATAAACGATTTTCTTGATGGTTTCCACGGAGAGAAAATGTTCCTCGGCTAATTGATGGATGGTATGCCCGTCTTTGAATGCATATTTTATAGAGGCATTCCGGTCATCAATCAATTCCCTTGATCCCGAACGGGTTCCCCATTTGTGATGGTCCTTTTCAGGTTTAGGGATATATATGGTTTCACCTTGCACATACTTTTGAATTTCAACGATCAGCTTTTCAGGCAAAACGGCCGTCGCTTTTACATATTTCATTTCTGCCAGCCCCTTATTCTTTATTAAGAATGAAATAAGGTGCAAAGCCGAATATTAGAAATGATAAGGCGGGCGATTAAGTTTAGCTTAATTCAACCCCATGCAAAGTATCGCCTCCAATACTAGGCTTTGCATGAGACGCTGCAGAAGGTGGCATTAACATTCTTATTGCCATCTTTACACCTCCCCTTTGTGTTTCTGAAGAACACGTATTGTTCTTATTATAAAATATATAAGGGTGGTTGCCAAACTTTTTCCAATGTTAAAGCTGAATCGACGGGCTGATTGTTTGATAATGTTCTGACTCCATGAAATAATTTGATTGGAAAACCAAACTAACCATTATGGGAGCTGACCTTTATGAAAGTATTCGTAGTTGGGGCAAATGGGCAGATCGGTAAACATCTTGTGGATTTATTAAAAGATAGCCCGGAACATAGTGTACGGGCAATGGTTCGTAAAGAAGAACAAAGTAAGCATTTAGAGAAAAATGGAATTGAATCTGCGGTCGTCAGTTTAACTGGATCAGTGGATGAGATTGCGAATGCGGCAAAAGGCTGTGATGCCATCGTGTTTACAGCAGGATCCGGTGGAAGCACCGGTGCTGATCAAACGCTGTTGATTGATCTGGATGGTGCTGTTAAAACGATTGAAGCGGCAGAAAACTTGGGAATCAACCGATTCATCATGGTGAGTGCATTTCAGGCCAATAATCGCGAAAACTGGAATGAAGCCATCAAACCGTATTATGTGGCCAAGCACTATGCGGATAGGGCATTGTTACAAAGCGATTTAAATTATACCATCATTCGGCCAGGGGGTCTGGTGAATGAACCGGGAACGGGCAAAGTGACCGCCGCCGAAGAATTGGAAAGAGGTTCGATTGCCCGTGAAGATGTGGCTCGAACTATTCTTGCTTCTTTAACTGAAGAAAATACCTACAAGCGTTCATTTGATTTAATCTCTGGTGATACTGCAATCGCGGAAGCATTAAGGGAAATATAACGAAAAAAAGGAGGCAGAGCCACTCAGGGGGAGTGAGCTCTGCCTTATTTAATTCCTTCAATATGCTTGATGACCTTCGCTGGGTTTCCGCCGACAACTACGCCTTCAGGAACATCCTTTGTTACGACGGCCCCTGAAGCGACGACGGAATGATTCCCTATTGTTACGCCAGGATTGATGATGGCCCCTCCGCCAATCCATACATGATCCCCTATCGTAACCGGTTTTCCGTATTCCACTCCAGAACTGCGTTCAAAGGGATCCAGCGGATGTGTGGCTGTATAGATATGCACTCCGGGAGCCAACATGCAGTCCCTGCCAATTTTCACTTCACAAACATCCAAAATGACACAATCGAAATTAGCATAAAAGTTTTCCCCGACAGAAATGTTGTATCCATAGTCACAACGGAAAGTGGGTTCAATATATACATTTAGCCCAGTGGAACCTAAAAGCTGTTTCAGCAGTGCAGTTCGTTCGTCCCCTTCACTTTCAGTTGTCTGATTGTATAACCGGGTCAACTTTCTGGCATTTTCCCTATCTTTTATTAATTCCGGATCAGCGGCGATGTAAAGTTCCCCGCTCACCATCTTTTCTTTTTCAGTATTCATGTTTACCTCCTATTTTCTTGTTTTTATATAGTTTGGATAAATATTAAAATATTTTTCCCGCAAAATAAATTGCAGTACTTTTTACTCAACTTTTCTATCCCTCTCTCAGTTTTTTGGGAAATAGTAAGAAAAGAAAGATTTTTCCGAATAATTAATGAAATAGCTTTGACAAACATTCCGCCTGATTTTATAGTAAGGAGTGTTATAGATGATTCATAGTTTCATGAAGGTACATTTTAACAGATAGATAGAACAGTTTGAAGGTTCATGTCACTTTTTTACTGGAAATTGATGGACAACTCTTTTCTTCGTTAAGATAATCAAAACAATGGAGGGCTCTATATGTCACAGAAAGCACCACTTTCTTTTGTCATTGTAACAGGATTAATGCTTTTTGCTTTATTTTTTGGTGCAGGAAACTTAATTTTCCCTGCCATGCTCGGTCAATCCGCTGGGACCAATTTATGGTCGGCCAGTTTAGGATTCATCATTACTGGTGTTGGATTGCCATTCATTACAATATTGGCATTTGGTTTTTCAGGAAAAAATGATGTTCAATCGCTTGCAAGCAGAGCACACCCGTTATTCGGCATCATTTTCACGGTCGTTCTTTATTTATCTTTGGGGCCGCTTTTCGCGCTTCCTAGAACGGGAAGTGTATCCTACGAAATAGGGATTAAACCTTTCCTATCTAATGATGTCGGTTTTTTACCATTGCTGATATTCACGATCATATACTTTGGAATTGCCTGTTTATTATCAATCAACCCATCAAAAATGCTGGATATCGTCGGAAAAATATTAACACCGTTATTATTGATTTTCATCGGGATTCTCATTGTGGTCGCAATTATTAACCCAATGGGTGAAATCCAGTCACCAACGGCAAAATATTCAGATAATTCTTTCTTCAATGGATTTAAAGAAGGATATTTGACTATGGATACGCTGGCCGGATTTGCATTTGGGATCATTGTCATTAATGCAATCAAAGATAAAGGGATAACATCAAGAAAAGAAGTGTTGGGCTTCTGTATGAAAGCCGGCTTAATAGCTGCCACTTTGTTGGTGATCGTTTATACGTCCATAACTTATGTCGGGGCAACAAGTGTGGAGAAACTGGGTCAACTGGGTAATGGCGGAGACGTTTTGGCTCAAGCCTCGAATCATTTTTTCGGACCGGCTGGTGCTGTGCTGTTAGGGTTGATTGTGATCGCTGCATGCCTAACGACAAGCATCGGTTTGATAACGGCTTGTTCTACGTATTTCAATAAAATACTGCCTACTGTATCGTATAAATCATATGTCGTCATCTTCTCTGTTTTTAGTGCGGCAGTTGCCAATGTAGGTTTGGCCAAGCTCATTTCCATTACAGTGCCTGTGTTAACGGCGCTTTATCCCGTGGCGATCGTTTTGATTGTTCTTACGTTCTTCCATTCCTTTTTCAAAGGGAAATCGGAGGTATATTTAGGAAGCTTATTATTAACGGCCATCATTAGCGTTATGGATGGAATAGTGGCATCAGGCATTAAAATGGAAGTTGTCTCGGACCTTTTCACTCAATACCTTCCACTATATAGTGTAGGGGTAGGATGGGTGATTCCTGCCATCATCGGCGGTGTATTGGGCTATATGATATACCTAATAAAAGGCGACCCTAAGGAAGCTTATTAAGGGTCATCATTCACTATATGAGAATGAACTTCGAATCATGAAAGGAGCTGTCTTGATGACAGCTCCTTTTCTTAGTGTTTGTTTTTAATGGGAAAGAGCCTTAAAATGTTCAGAAAGGGGTGTAGGAACACAATGATCAATAGATTACCAATGGAAATCGCAAATATATTACAAGCAAGCAAAAAGAATCCTGTTCAATTTGAGGAATTGATCAGGAGCGGCGGATATCTGCCTCCCGAAATGGAGTTGATGGTAGATGCCATCACGGCCTTAAGCATGGGGAAGAATATCCTTTTGAAGGGTCCGACAGGGGCAGGGAAGACAAAGTTTGCCGAGACATTATCAAATTTATTCAACCAGCCGATGTTCAGTGTCAACTGCTCAGTCGACTTGGATGCCGAAAGCTTATTGGGCTTCAAGACGTTGGCTTACAAAGAAGAAAAACAAGTGATAGAATTCGTACCTGGACCAGTGACCAATTCGATGAATCACGGTCACTTCCTATATATAGATGAAATAAACATGGCAAAACCGGAAACTCTGCCGCTTATCAATGGTGTGCTTGATTACAGAAGGACGATAACGAATCCGTTCACGAATGAAGTCATAACGGCAAAAGAAGGCTTTAATGTGATTGCTGCAATCAACGAAGGGTATGTCGGTACAGTGCCGCTGAATGAAGCGCTAAAAAATAGGTTTGTCGTAATTGAAGTTCCTTATATCGAAGGGGAGCAGTTAAGACAATTGATAGAAACGAATACAAAGTTGAAGGACCCAAGAAGTATCGAATTGTTCGTTAAACTGTCGAGTGATTTGATAAATGCCGTGAATCAAGGGAAGGTAGCTGAAGATGCGGCATCGATCAGGGCTTTGCTTGATGCTTGCGATCTAAGTGTGTTGATCCCGCCAAAACGGGCGATTCTTCGTTCCATTGTGGATAAGTTGGACGAGGAGCGGGAGCGTGAGTTTGTGAAGAACTTGGCTGACACATTATTCTAACTAGGAGAATGCCTCATGAAGTATATCCGGTTCAATGATTCAATAATAGATACGGCTCTTTTTTTACAGCTTCAGGATCTCTCGACTGTGTTATCCGGCATTCCTGAGCTGGAATTCGAATACAATTATGGCTCCTTCATTGATCTGATCGAGAATAAGGTCACAGCCAGCCATTTTTGGGAAAATGGAAATAGGGAAGTGAAGGAAGCGGGGCTGAAAACGGACGTGCTCCTTAGGACGATAGGTACGCTGCATCATTCAACAATCCAGAGCATGAAGGAGTACCAGGACATTATCGGGGAAAGTTCACTTCCGAAGTTTGCAGCCCAATTATTCGCTTTACTGGAAGATTTGCGATTGGAAGAATTGGTGAAGAAAGAAAGGCCAGGCACGAAAAAATGGTTTTCGGTAAGGGGTGCTTACCTTAAACAATATTTCGAAAGCCAATTGGCGACGAATGTCACAAGAAGTTTTGCACTGGATGAATTATACTGCCTCATATATTTACTGCTTCAATCTGACAGACCGGATCCGATTTTTCCAAGAGCCAATGTAAGGCAGCTGGAAGAACTTGAGAAACTCAAACCGTTCATCCATTCTGTCTTTGAAGCCACTAAAACCAGTGATATCACGAGGATTTGCGAGCAAATCGTTTTCCGTGTGAACGATCGATACGAGGATACGATGAATGAATATTTCATCTTCCCCATTGCGAATGTGGAGAAGTATAAGGCAAATACCTTATTTGATGAACTGACTAGAAATGATGAACTGTTGAACGATGATACAGAAGATATTGATGAAGATAAAAGTGAATTCATTGATGAAAAATTCTCGACTTGGCACCGGGAGAATAAGAACGGTGAGAGTAATTCGACTTTTCTTCAATTTGAATTGGAGCAGGGAACGAAAACAAGTATGATGGGCGGAGGTGCGCGTGAAGCGGAAGATGCCGACCAAGCACTGGCTTCGATCCAGGGTTCATCAGGGGAAAGTCAACAAAAGGAATACAATCAGCAAGAAACGCTGGAGAAGAAACAAACCAATATGGGCAAAAGTGGTGAACATCCATTTGGTGAAGAAAATAAAGACGTCGTTCAGGTAATCAAAGAAGCAAAAATACCAACACTTTCGGAAGAGAAACGCTACCGTGAGTTTGTTGCGGATATCGAGCCGTTCAAGAGAAAACTCTCCAGTACAATTGAAAAGACGCTGGAAAATAAAAAGAACGCACCAAGAAAAGATTTGGCTTTTGGCCGTTTATCGAAGAAATTACTGCCGCTTGTATTTGAAGAAAATCCAAGGGTCTTTTATAAAAAGAACCAGGATTCAAATGAAATGGATGCCGTATTCACATTGCTTATCGATTGCTCGGCTTCCATGCATAACAAAATGGATGAAACGAAACGAGGGGTCGTCCTGTTTCATGAAGTACTGAAAAAATTAAGGATCCCCCACTCGATCGTGGGATTTTGGGAAGATGCAAATGAAGTGAGAGAAGGATATCAGCCGAACTACTTCCATGTGATCCAGTCCCATTCCGATTCTCTTTATCTAAACTCAGGAGCTAAAATCATGCAGCTTGAACCAGAGGAAGACAACCGGGACGGATACAGTATCAGGGTTGCCACAATGGAATTGGAAAAAAGACGGGAAAAGAACCGATTCTTGCTCGTATTTTCCGATGGTGAGCCGGCAGCAAGCGATTATGATCAAAATGGCATTGTCGATACACATCTTGCTGTTTCGGAAGCCAGGAAAAAAGGCATAGAAGTCATCGGCCTGTTTTTAGCGGATGGAGGCATCGATGAAAGTGAAGAAATGACGATGAAAAACATCTATGGCAAAGAACGCCTAATGATTCCGAGTGTA
The DNA here is from genome assembly GCF_002243645.1 of Peribacillus simplex NBRC 15720 = DSM 1321. NCBI lineage: Bacteria > Bacillati > Bacillota > Bacilli > Caryophanales > Bacillaceae > Peribacillus > Peribacillus simplex. The sequence goes on from NZ_CP017704.1 coordinate 3,236,621, forward strand.
GCGGATTTGCCAGAGCAATTTACACCGCTGTTAAAAAAACTGCTGTTGAAGACCATTTGAGAAATCAAGTTCCAGACGGAAAGCATAAGATTAGAACGGGAAAAAATGCATCCTGATTTGTATATAGTAAAAAACGCAGTAGGATCCAATCGATCTTACTGTGTTTTTTTATATAATGTCAGCGTTATTCGCAGTAAGTGAATATATTGATGGAAACTTGAAAAGAAAAACGAATGTGATTTCTTTTGGCGGGATGTGGGTAAACGATAGATGAGGAAGTGATGGTTTTGATGAATTTAGTATTTATGTTGCTTTATTTTATAATCATTGTTCTTGTTATTGAAATATCGGTGACCTTGCTGAAATCGACTGGATTAAAAAGCACAGTGGCAAGATTTCAGGTTATCTCCATGCTGACAGGTACTGGTTTTACGACTGACGAGTCAAAATCCATTATTGATCATCCTGTTCGAAGGAAAATAAGCATGTTTTTAATTTTATTTGGTGCTTTTTCACTTGCTGTCATCATTTCATCGATTAGTACATTGCTTACAGATGATCTACGCTTGATGGAGTTAAGCATCATTATTGGAATATTGGTGGTCTTAACCGTTTTAGTGAAAGCTCCGTTCCTAAATAATAGAATATCGAATAAGATGCACAGTGAAATGTACAATCATTATGAATTATGGGAACACCCGATAGAGGAGGTCCTGTTTTTAGAAGATGAAGACGTGGTCATGGAAATCGATATTTATGAGGACTCCGAATTCATAGATGTCAAAGCGATTGATGTCATATCACATGGAGCCGACATCAATATTTTATTTATTGGAAGAGGTGAAGTGAAAATCAGGAAAGAGTTATATGAGTATAAAATTAAATTAGGGGATAACCTCTTTTTATATGGAAATAAAAAAGAGATAGAGGATACATTTTCAAAAGAAATCGAAGTAATGAAGAAAAAAGAAAGTACATCGGACTGAAAAGAATCCCAGCCTCATTTTAAGGCTGGGATCTTTGAAGATGGGCTTCATTAATGTTTTTTATTCGGTAATTTCTGAGCGGGATTCCCATTGCCTTGGCGGCGGAAATTGCCTTCTTCCTTTTTCTGCTGCTCTTGAATGCTTTCAACGAATTCCTTTGAACTTTTCATGGAATGTACCTCCTCCGATATTTTCTTCTTTACTATAACCAGAAGTGGTGAATTTCATGAGTATGCCAGGGATCTTACTACCTTGTAAAAAGGGAAGGTGGTAATATATGGGGTGAAAAGCTTTTTTTATGAAATGAAACCAGAAAAGAGAGAAGGGAAATGAATGGAAAATCGGTTGGATGGAAAAGTTGCATTGGTCACAGGTTCATCAAGAGGGATCGGTCGCGCCATAGCAGAACAGCTTGCAGATTTGGGTGCAAAAGTGGTGATCAACTATTCAGGCAGTGTACATAAAGCAGATGAAGTTGTTGAGTGCATTAAGGAAAAGGGCGGGGAAGCTGTTGCTATCCAAGCCGATATCAGCCAGGTTTCCCATATTGAAAATCTTTTCGAGGAAACGGTCAATACGTTTGGGAAAATCGATATTTTAGTGAACAATGCGGGACTGATGATAAATAAACCACTTTCCGAAGCAACGGAGGAAGACTTTGATAAACAATTTGCAGTGAACGTGAAGGGGACATTCTTCGCTTGCCAACAAGCCCTGAAATATATGGAGGCCGATGGCAGGATCGTCAATATTTCAACCTCTGTAATAGGCCAAATGTTTCCTTCATACAGCGTGTATGCAGGCACAAAGGGGGCAGTTGAACAATTCACGAGACATCTGTCCAAAGAGTTCGGTCCAAAAGGGATTACGATCAATGCAATTGCTCCAGGACCGGTTAACACAGAGTTGTTTAATGTAGGGAAATCGGAGCAGCAAATCGAAGGAATGAAAAAAATGAATGCCTTCGGGCGTTTAGGTGAAACGGAAGACATCGCCAATGTGGTATCGTTTTTGGTGAGTGAACAAGCCCAGTGGGTTACGGGTCAGACGATTAGGGTAAATGGTGGATTCGTTTAATAGCTTGTAATTCAACTAAAGCAACGTAATAATCCAACGTTGCTTTAGTATTTTGTAATATCTTTAATTTGAATTTAACCATTCCAGTGAATGGTTTGAGCGATGATCAAGAAAGCCCCAGATAAGAGGAACCAGATAAAAAACAAAGGCAGGTAAAAGCGAACCCATTTTTGCCAGGCGACTCCTGCTAAAGCAAGGGTAGCCATGAAATACCCAGATGTTGGATATAAGATATTGCCGATTCCGTCTGCCAGCTGAAAAGCTAACACGGCTGTTTGTCTTGTAACACCGATGATGTCGGCCAATGGAGCCATGATGGGCATGGTAACTAAGGCCTGACCGCTGCCGGAGGGAATTAAAAGACTACATAACATTTGTACAATGAACATGCCAAGAGCGCTAAATACAGCGGGGAAGTCGCCGACAAGATTACCGAGACTATGAACGATCGTGTCCATTACTTGACCATCCTCCATAACAACAGAGACAGCTCTTGCAACACCCACAATCATGGCACCGACCAAAACTTCTCGAAATCCGTCATTAAATCCTTCGCAAATTTCCGATAAGTTTAACCCGGCAACTAAACCGACAACGATTCCCATGATAATGAAGAGGCCTGCCATTTCCAACATAAACCAACCTTTTGCTAAAACGCCATATATTAGTAGAAACAAGAAACCGAACGTTAAAATTAATGCAATTTTCTGTTTTTTATTCACCTTATATATTTCAGATCCTGGCTTATTTAAGTAAAGTGTCCGTTTGGCTTGATCCTCATCAAATACAAAACTACACTTTGGATTATTTTTAACCTTTTTAGCATACCGCATAATGTAAGCCATCCCTGCAGTAACAAAAATGATAAAAGCGATAATCCTTAGCTCGATACCGGAATAAAGGGGAAGACCTGCAATTTTTTGACCTAACCCAGTGTTAATGGGGTTAAGAAAGCCTGTCATGAATCCAGCAGTAGTTGCGACTAAAGCTACAGAGACGGCAACCATAGAATCAAATCCTAAGGCAATCATTAGGGGAAGGATGACAGGTACATACACTAAACTTAATTCCTGTGTTCCAATCAAACTGCAAATAATAGCAAATACTACTGTGAGGATAGGAATTAACATCATGCTTTTTGTTGAAAATCGCCTTGCTAATCTATCCACTCCTATTTCAATAAGTCCTGTTTTCCGTAGTACTGAAAATATTCCTCCGATGATGAATGTGAAAAAAACGATCTCTCCTGCAGCTACCAAGCCTTTTGGTATAGCTGTCATGAAGTCTACTGGAGTAATAGGTGTTTGTTCAACGAGTCGATAGGAATTTGGATCAATCGTCAATCGATCCTCAGGACCTGGAATTCGCTCATAAACACCAGCAGGAACGAAATAAGTTGCGAGTGCTGCAAGGAAGATAAATACGAATAATATGACATAAATATGCGGCATATTAAACTTCTTTTTTTTGAATTTAGTCACTTCATCGATACGGACAATTTTTTTTGAATCATTTTCTAATGCCATTATTTTTCCCCCTTCATCTTTAGTTTATTAGCATGTTCTTACAGGTGTTATGTTAAATGACATTGAATGTATCTATTTATTACATATTAATTTAATGATAATGGATTGTCATTGTTCATATTCACTAAAAACAATTGGACAAATTAGATGATATGGAAAAATAGTTCGTTGAACAAAAATGCAAAATAGATAAAAGGGCTATTTTAGGGATGATTTTTTATAGGGGAATACTATTTAAATATCGCTATCTAATGTAAGAATACATCACATTCGAATATTTTGAATATTGACAAAAATAGGGGCGGTATCTATAATAATCAATAATAATATCCGAATAAACGTTTATTGGGGTTTTGCCTATGGAACGGACAATGACTGTCCGAGAATTATGTGAGTTGCATACACACTTACTGGACAAGGATATTCAAATTCTTGAAAATCTATCAACGAATTTATCGTTGATAGCCAATTTGAATAAAGCGAATGTGTTCATTGATTGTCCGGTGCGTGAAGGGAAGCATGCCATTGTCGTGGCAGAGGCATGCGGACAGTCCGTGAAATCGGTTTATGATCATCCGGTTGTCGGGAAATTTGCCTATGAGGCTTTTGAACCGGCAGTATTTTATGTATTGCGCACCGGAAAGGACATGTTCGTGAATCGGGCGTTGACTCAAGAGGGGGCAATGGTCCAGCAAAGTGTCGTTCCAATCAAGGGGGAATGCAATCGGGTCATCGCCGTTTTGATCATGGAAAAGGTGATTCATGAAGAACCTGAAACGTCAAATCAGTTTGATAGGCAAGATCAACAAAATTCCTTAGTTCCTGAATTTATCGAGGAGTCCATTTTCCTGATTAATAACCAGAACCGACTTGTTTATACGAATCCTGCTGCCATTAATTTAGTATCGGAAATATGTTTGACGGACTGTGTCTTAGGTGAATCCATTTTCGATTATTTTCCTGGCCTTGCCGATGTTCTTGCTTCAAAAGAGGACATTTTAATGAAGGAAATGAACATTGGTAAAAAGATTTTCCAAATAAAGAAATTCCATTTGGGCAACAAGAATTCCAATGAAACGTTCATCATTATCCGGGACCTGACTGAACTGCGGGATAAAGAGAGAGAGCTGATTAGCAAGTCGGTAGCCATTCGTGAAATTCATCATAGGGTGAAGAATAATTTGCAGACAGTTGCCAGTTTACTTCGGCTGCAAATGAGGTTAGGAGCACCTGAAGAAAGCAAGCCTCATTTATTGGTCAGTTTGAATCGGGTGTTAAGCATATCCTCGGTTTATGAAATCATTTTGGCAAGCAGTCAGGTCGACCATGTGGATCTGCTGGAGCTTATTAGGAAAATAGGCGATATGATTGTTTATACGGAGGATCATGCCCGTCAAAGCCTAAGCATTGAATATAGTGGTGGTGAGCTTCATTCCATTGATTCCGACATTGGCATTTCTGTCGCGCTGGTGGTGAATGAGCTCATTCAAAATTGTGTGAAGCATGCTTTCAAGGAAGGGACGGAAGGGAAGATTACCGTATGCTTTCAAAAGGATGGTCCTGAATTGGAAATTCAAGTAAGAGATGATGGCATCGGATATTCTCAGGCTTCGAAACCTTCTTTGGGGCTGGATATCATCCGCATGACGGTGGAAAATGATTTGGAAGGGGAGTTTTCGATTCATCAGATTAAAGAAGGTACCCTGGCTTCTGTAAGATTTCCATACAAGAGGTAGGTGGGAGAAGTGGTCAAGAGGATTTTGGTCGTGGAGGATGAATCGATTGTTCTGCTTGATATAACGATTATGCTCAAGGATGCAGGTTTCGATGTGGTTGGACATGCCCGTAACGGCGAGAAGGCGATTGAATTGGCGCATGCACTACAGCCGGATCTCGTTTTGATGGATATAAAAATGCCTAAAATGAATGGGCTTAAGGCTAGCGATGTGATATCCAATACCTTTCAGATTCCGGTCCTGCTTTTAACTGCATTCAGCCAGCGTGACTATATCGACGAGGCGAAGCGCGCGAATATCGTCGGATATCTTGTAAAGCCAATTACGGAGGCGAATTTGATTCCGGCAGTGGAAATAGCTTTGCTGCAAGCAGCCAATACAAAGAAGTATCAGGAACGAAATGCTCAATTGGATGAAACGCTCACAAATCGTAAAGTCATTGAAAAGGCAAAAGGAATCATCATGAAAAGGAAGAATGTAACAGAGGAAATCGCTTACAATAAGTTGAGAAGGCTAAGTATGGATAAGCAGCTTTCCATGGAGACGGTGGCACGCCGAATCATTGCAAATGATCAAAAACAAGTAAATAGATGAAGCAATGGCGCTTTGATGGACCAAATTGGTTGTAGGTAGGCATTTCTGCCGAAAAACCTAAGTTTGGGCTATAAGAGGCGTCTTTTTTATACCCTTTTTTTAAAGTCGATAGGCCAAATCAAATCGGAATTCAGGGGGAATATGTATGGAGATGGTAGGTAAGTTCGTAATTTATATCATTATGGTGTGTGCCGTTGTCGGTGCTATTGCATCGATTAAAGACAGTGAGCAAGGCTTGGGGAAACAGTTCATGGAAGGTTTGCATACCGTTGGCCATATATTTATCCCGGCAGCTGGAATCATGGCCTCGATCCCTTATTTATCATGGTTCATCAATACAGTATGCGGCCCGGTTTTCGCTGCGATCGGTGCAGATCCTGCCCTCGCCGCAACAACGATTTTGGCAACGGATATGGGGGGTTACCAATTAGCTGCCGAGCTGCAGGAATCATATGAAGGCTGGATCATGGCGATGATTGTTGGCTTTATGTCTGGGGCAACGATTGTATTCTCGATTCCAATGGGGCTTGCGATGCTGGAGAAGCGTGATCATAAATACATGGCACTTGGTGTTATGTCAGGAATCCTGACGATTCCGATTGGCGCTTTTATCTCAAGCGTGCTGGTAGTGGCAACGAATTCGAAAATCCGCGAAGTGATTTCCACGAATGCGGATTCTACATACGAATTCGCATTGAGCTATTTGGAAATTGCCCTGAATCTTTCCCCCCTTCTTATTTTTGTGGTATTGCTCGCGTTAGGTCTTTATTTCCTGCCGGATTTGATGATCAAAGGTTTCATGTGGTTTGGAAAAATATTGGATGCAGCGATTAAACTTGTACTCGTGTTTTCGATCGTGGAAATTTTCACCGGACTGTTTTCCAATGTATTTGGTGCTTGGGGGTTCCATCCGATCATGGCCGATAAGGCTGACCAGTTCCGTGCCCTGGAAACGGCGGGGTATATCGGGATAATGCTGGCAGGTGCTTTTCCAATGATTTACCTGATTCAAAAATATGCAGGCAAGCCGCTTGAAGCGATGGGCGGAAAAATCGGATTGAGCAAAGCGGGGAGTGCTGGGATATTAGCCACGGTTGCCAATATATTAGCGATGTTCAGGCTTGTTAAAGATATGCCGCCGAAGGATAAGGTCATAAACATTTCCTTCGCTGTGTGTGCGGCCTTCCTATTAGGCGATCATTTATCATTCACAGCCAACTTTCAGCCCTCCTTAATATTACCGATCATTGTCGGTAAGCTATCTGCCGGAGCGATTGGAATCGGTCTTGCTTACTGGCTGTCCGTTCCGAAAGCTTTGGAATTAGAGGAAAAGGATCGTGCAGCAGGAGTTATCGGCATTAATGAATATAAAACGAAAAACGAGGAGGAAGAAAGCAATGAAATCCAAGTGGTGTAAAACTGGGGTGTGATTTTAATGAATGAACAGGTGGAACGAATCATCAGTGCGGGAATTGATATTGGCACCAGTACGACGAAACTTGTTATCAGCGAGCTTTCGCTTAGGAATGTGGCGGGTGGCGGACAGGTGCCAAAAATCGAAATTACCGATAAGGAAATTCTGTATCGAAGTCCCATATTCAGGACCCCGCTTTTATCCGAGACGGTAATTGATATACCGGCTGTTCAAAGAATGGTGGAAAGTGAATACCATCAAGCAGGGATTACGATCGAAAACATACAAACAGGGGCTGTCATCATCACGGGGGAAACGGCAACCAAACAAAATGCAGAAGAAATGGTATACCGGTTATCTAAAGCGGCGGGGGAATTTCTTGTAGCGGCAGCCGGTCCGGATTTGGAGGGAATCATTGCCGCCAAGGGATCCGGCGCCTATCAACATTCCATTAAGACAAGAAAGACTGTAGCGAACATAGACATTGGCGGGGGAACGGCGAATATTGCCGTATACCGTTCTGGCATGCTTTGTGGAACTTGCACGCTGCATGTAGGAGGCCGTTTGGTGGAGTGGGAGGGAGCGAAGGTGAATGTTGCTCCTTCAATAGGGAATTGGCTGAAATCAAAGGGGTTCTCTCCTTTGATTGGTGATGGGGCAATCATCGCAAATGAAATGGCGGAGGTGCTTTCGAGGTTTTTGGCTGGTTCATTCACAAAAGAAGATGAACTTCTATTAGTGGGGAAGGAGCCATCTTGGACCGGACCAATAGATGTGTTGATGTTCTCAGGAGGTGTCAGTGATTGCATTTATCATGAAGAACGGGAGGATAAAAGCTTCCGGGATATCGGCATGATGCTTGCCGCCTCTATTAAGGAAAATGAAGAATTGACTGCATGGGAGTGGGAACAGCCCGTTGAAACGGTTCGGGCGACTGTCCTTGGAGCAGGAGCACATACAACTGAAATCAGCGGAGCTACCATCGAGGTGAATGATTCTCATCTGCCAGTTCGTAATATCCCAGTCTATCGGCTCGATTTTCATGGTGTGCTTGATGATGTAACCGCGAGAATGGCACAAGCTGTTCAGGATGCGATCACGATATACGATCCCCAGCAGGAGGGCCTAAACTTTGCGTTTTATTTAACGAATTTACCTTACCAATCATTTCGGGACATCCACCAGCTCGCAGTCGCTTTTACCGAGGCACTAAAGCAAAAACCGAATCGGCAGCAGCCTCTGATCATTGTCATGGATAGTGATTATGGGAAGGCACTTGGTCAAACCATTCTAGCAAACCAACCGGATCTTCCGGTCATCTGCATTGATCAGACAGAAGTGGAACATGGTGATTATTTAGATATAGGAAGGCTGCTGCGGACAGGGGTGGTTCCGGTTGTAGTAAAAACGCTAACCTTTCACAGTTAGGAAAAGGAGGATTATACGATGAAATTATCCACTCAATATTTTGGGGAAATCCATCAATTCAAATCGTTGAAAGAAGTCTTGGCCAAAGCGAATGAAGAGAAATCAGGAGATAGGCTTGCGGGAATTGCAGCAGATTCGGTTCAAGAACGGATTGCTGCGAAAGCGGTGCTTAGCGAATTGACTTTGGCGGACATTAGGAACTATCCCCTGCTCTCCCCGGAAGAGGATGAGGTGTCGCGGATCATAGATGGTCTCATCAATGGAACCATCTATCAATCTGTGAAGAATTGGAGCGTTGCCGAGCTGCGTGAATATATTTTGAGTGACGAAACGACCGGCGAGGATTTAAAGAGATTAAGCAGGGGATTGAATAGTGAAATGATTGCTGCGGCAGCCAAGTTAATGTCGAACCTCGACCTTATCCATGCAGCCAATAAAATCGAAGTGCTCACCAAGAATAATAGCACGATCGGATACAAAGGAACGCTTGCTTCGCGCCTTCAGCCTAACCACCCGACTGACAATGTGGATGGCATGCTGGCTTCTTTAAAAGAAGGACTCTCCTATGGAATCGGGGATGCACTCATTGGAATCAACCCTGTCGATGATTCAGTCGAAAGCGTAAAGCGGCTGCTTCATGCGACACAGGATGTCATCCAGAAGTGGAACATCCCGACCCAAAATTGTGTGCTTGCGCATGTGACCACGCAAATTAAGGCCGTACAGCAGGGTGCGCCTGCTGATATGATCTTTCAAAGCATAGCCGGAACGGAAACGGCCAATCGTTCTTTTGGAATTAACGTTCAATTGCTCGAAGAAGCTAATGAGGTCGCGAAGGCCTATGGGACCGGCACTGGCCCGCAGCACCTTTATTTTGAAACGGGTCAAGGCTCAGAGTTATCGGCGGAAGCGCATTTCGGAATCGATCAGGTCACGCTTGAAGCCAGGAACTATGGATTTGCCCGCTATTTTGATCCGTACATTGTCAATACGGTCGTCGGATTCATCGGACCTGAATATCTATATAACAGCAAGCAGGTCATCCGCGCCGGGTTAGAAGATCATTTCATGGGAAAAATGCATGGACTGCCGATGGGTGTGGATATTTGCTATACGAATCATATGAAGGCGGATCAAAATGATATTGAGGACTTGGGTGTACTTTTAACGGCGGCTGGTGTGAATTTCATCATCGCAACTCCGATGGGGGATGACTGCATGTTAAACTATCAGTCTTTGAGTTACCACGACATAGCGACTTTGAGGCAAACGCTGGATAAGCGGCCTGCCCCATTATATGAAGCTTGGCTGGAGAAGATGGGGATTATGGAGAATGGAAAATTAACGAAGCGTGCCGGTGATCCAACTATATTTAACCATTAGGAGTGGATGATATGGGAATGAATAATAAGGAAGATTTGGATGCCTTGATAGCGAAAACCCCTGCGCGGATAGGGGTAGGCAGGTCAGGCACCCGGCCGAAAACGGATTCTTGGCTGAAATTCCGTTTTGACCATGCGGCGGCCGTCGATGCTGTATATGGTGAGGTCAGTGATATTCTTTTGAAACGCTTGGATTTATTCAAAGTGAAAACGAAGGCCGATGATAAGGAAGTCTATTTACGGCGTCCGGACTATGGTAGGAAGCTTTCGGATGAAGCAAAGCGGGTGATAGAAGCCAAATGCATAAAGGTCCCAACGGTTCAAATCATCATTTCCGATGGCTTAAGTGCCAAGGCGATCGAAGAAAATGTGGAGGACGTCTATTTATCTTTCAAACAATCTTTGGTGGTGGCAGGTCTGGATACAGGTACACCTTTTTATATTGAAAAGGGCCGGGTTGCCGTGATGGATGATATCGGTGAAATCCTTGGACCTGAGGTCATTGTCCTATTGATCGGTGAACGGCCTGGTCTAGTCAGTGCTGAATCATTGAGCGCTTATATTTGCTATAAACCACGTTTGGGCACAATCGAAGCAGAGAGGATGGTCATTTCCAACATCCATAAAGGAGGGATCCCCCCCGTTGAAGCTGGAGCACATCTTGGGACGGTCATTCAAAAGATCCTCAAATACCAAGCGAGCGGCATGTCCCTCGTGAAGAAAGAACATGAAGAAGAAAAGCGTGAAAAACTCGGTTGAAAAAATAAAAGGAGGAGCGAATAGCTCCTCTCAGTTTGTCCTCAAAAAGGGGGGAGCGAATTGCTCCTCTATTTACTTGTCCCTAAATTCCATAATCCAAACGGGTTGTAGAAGGGAAGGTCCTCTTCATATCTAAAGTCCTGAAGGCCAGTCAATATAAAGTCGGGTGCATCTTGTTGAATGCTAAAGGTTTCGCCATCCTTAAAGAGAGGCCGTTCACCTAAATGGTAATAATTAAATGTGTTAAGCAGAGCAGCCGCCTCTTTCGGACTCATTGTGTTAAGTGTCACGGCATCCGGAAGACCAAAAGCTTTCATTCCGAATGAACAATAATAATCTTCCTCCCCGATGATCGTGACAAAATGGGCATATACCGAGAGAATATCCGGGCTATGATGAAGATGCTGCCAATCTTCCTTTGAATGGGCAATTCCTGCCGTTTCTATTTTCACTGCCATTCCGCCTGCCCTTAGGATCGCAGCCCCGGCATCGATCAAATCGATAACAGTTCCGGTATCGGATACATCGGCTATTATATAAACGGTAAAGGTATGATGATTGATTTCCTCTAATGCACTCTCTGAAAAGGCGTCTTTACTGGCGTAAGAAAAGCTATCTTTTAAAGTGGGTTCATAATCATGGATCTCCGCCTGAAAAGTAATGTTCTTATCCTTGTTATGAAAAACATTCCCGGCTAGCAGATACCCTTCGCTTTGGGAAGCGACCGTTTGAATCAATTCTGTCCGGTCCTTCCATTTACCGGGTATCCCGATGATGATTTGGTTGTCCTTCATGGATCATCTCTCCTTTCCGATCACTTCATACTATACCACTACTGATCTTTTCCATAGTATTTCATAAAAATTTGCGCTAAGCTCCGATAAATGCCAGTGAGGGATGTACAGGACTTTTTCAAAATTATACAATTGATGTATAATATAATCTAGTAAACGTATAGCCTAACTTCAAAGGAATTCCCCTGGTGGGTTTTCTCGTAGGGCAGTATCTTAATAATCTATTCGTATATATCATTGATGAAAGAGAGTGGAATATAATGGGTCGTAAGTGGAATAACATTAAAGAAAAAAAAGCGTCAAAAGATGCTAATACTAGTCGAATTTATGCTAAGTTCGGACGGGAAATATATGTAGTGGCAAAACAAGGTGAACCAGATCCAGAGTCCAATCAGGCATTAAGGGTCGTACTTGAACGTGCGAAAACGTACAATGTTCCAAGAACGATCATTGACCGTGCGATTGAAAAAGCCAAAGGCGGTTCTGAAGAAAACTATGACGAACTTCGTTATGAAGGATTCGGTCCAAATGGTTCAATGGTCATCGTGGATGCATTGACAAACAACGTGAACCGGACGGCATCTGATGTACGTGCCGCATTTGGGAAAAATGGCGGGAATATGGGTGTCAGCGGATCTGTTGCTTATATGTTCGATGCTACGGCTGTCATCGGGATTGAAGGTAAAACGGCTGATGATGTTCTTGAACTGTTAATGGAAGCGGACGTTGATGTACGTGATATCATTGAAGAAGAAGAAAGTGTCATCGTTTATGCCGAACCTGAGCAATTCCATGCTGTACAACAAGCATTCAAGGATGCAGGAATCAGCGATTTTACAGTGGCAGAGCTGACGATGCTTGCACAAAATGACCTGACCCTTCCAGAAGATGCACAAGCACAATTCGAAAAAATGATTGATGCATTGGAAGATTTGGAAGATGTTCAACAAGTTTATCACAATGTAGATCTTGGTGAATGAAAAAACGAGCAGACCTTTGCTATATGATCAAAGGCCTGCTTATTTTATTTGAATGCAAAGAGCCTGTTCCGAATCACGAAACAGGCTCTTTCCTTTTGATTATTCATTTATGGTGATTCCGGAAAGTTCACGGTCTTTCTTTACCTTTTCCAATTCCGAAATTGTGACGAGTTGATAACCTTGGTCATGCAGTTGTTTGATGATTTTTCCTGCAGCCTGGGCGCTAGTTTGATAGATATCATGCATTAATATGATACTGCCATCTTTGGCTTTGCTCATCACTTTATTTACGATTTTTTTATCATTGCGTTCTTTCCAATCTTCGGGATCGACATCCCAAAGTGTGACTTTCATATCCTCCATGTATTCACGAACATTATTGTTAATCGCTCCATATGGGGGACGGACGAGATTTGGCTCAGCACCTGTAGCTTTTTCTACAGCGTCTTGGGTCTTTTCGATTTGACTTTTGATTTTGTTCTTGCTTAAGCGCGTCAGCTGCGGATGATCCCATGAATGGTTGCCGATCTCATTTCCTTGCTGCAGCATTTTTTGCAAAACTTCCGGATAGTGCTGAACGCGGCTTCCAAGCACGAAAAACGTCGCGTGTCCATCATACTTGTTCAGGTCTTCAAGAATGGACATGGTATGACTTGGATGTGGCCCGTCATCGAACGTCAAGGCAATGACCTTTTTTGAAGGGTCGATCCATTCATTTTGCACGGGTAGTTTGGCGACGATATGTTTCGGCTGCCATTCCTTTACACGATCCTCATTCAAATCTTGACTTTGATATGAATCTAGCAAACTATCTTTAAAAAGTTCCTTCTTGATGGCTATTGTATGGGTCTTAGTTGAATCATCAGTCTTAACGTAGAATACAAGCGTATTTTTCAAGACTGAAAAAGAATTGAAGTTGGCTGCCTTCAGTTTGTTTTCCTTTTTAATGAGACTGTTTGAAATGCCTTCTTCTTCCTTCTCCGTCAACTCTTCAAAAACAATATCGGATAAAACGGATAAATAATCAGTATCCGTGGCAAAGATGTCTTCTATAGAGAGCTTTTGCTGAGATGGAATATCATAAGTGAAGATCTGGGATCCAGACTGCTTCTTTCCTTCCACTTGCTCATATTTATCGAAGGAAATCGTAATGGTCTGTTTGCTGAAATGGAGGATCGTATAGGTGAGGTTAAGCTCGGAAGCTTTTCCGTCGGATGCTTTCCATTTCTTTTCATAATCTTTAATTTCTTTCTTTATGTAGGCTTCTAGCTGTTTGTCGATATTTTCTAAATGCAGAACGGGTCTGCTGGCTGAATATCCGCCTTTCGTATTATCTTTCACATACGTTTGTATATCGGCTTCTGGGTAATTTTTATCGGTTGTATAGGCCGAAACGGTTCTTTTCTTATCAAAAGCAAGGCTTTTGATGGCTAACCCCAATGTTCCCACAGCAGCTGTTAGACAAAATAGAAAAATAAAGACTTTTTTATAATTTAATTTCCTCATGATGCACTCCACCTCGATAATCATTCTACTATATAGACGCGCCAAAAGTCTTAAAAGTTTGTAAAAAATTTCATTTTTTTATATTTATATATTTCCTCGTTCATTTTCAAACTTTTATGGCTGTACGAGCGTCTATCCTTTGTACCTAGGATACGTAATTTAAATGTAAGGAGCTCTATCATGCAATGAAAAATCTAGATATGAATCAATTAATAGCGGCCCGGATAACCGAACGGCAAGAAAATTTGTACAGACTTGCTTTTTACTATGTCAAAAATCAAGAGGATGCCCTTGATATCGTGCAGGAATCGATCAGGAAAGCGCTAGCCTCCAGCAGCAAAATCAAAGACGCTGCTTCTATAGATAGTTGGTTATATAAGATCATCGTCCGAACGGCACTGGATGTTTTGCGGAAGAAAAAGAAACTGACCGTCGCCGATGACGAAACAATAGAATACTTACGCAGCGGTGAGGAAGATCACTATCCTGACCTGGATTTGCAAAAGGCCCTGGAAGGACTTTCGGTCAAGTACAAAACGGTAGTCGTTCTCCGTTTCTTTGAGGACCTGAAGTTGGAAGAGATAGCGGAAGCGCTGGAAGAGAACGTAAGCACGATTAAAACGAGATTATATAAAGCGCTGCAACTATTGCGGATCAACATGACTGAACGGGAGGAAACGAAAAGATGGAAAAAAAATTAAAAGATCTGCGGGAAGAATATCTTAAAACACCGATACCAAAGGAATTGAATGATGTCGTTCAAGCAGCCTTGAATGAAAAGCCCAGGAGGAAGCCAAGGGTTGGCGGGAATATCCTCGTATCAGCGGCTGCAGCGCTTCTGATTGTGACAGCTTCCGTAAACATCAGTCCGGCAGTGGCGAAAGCCATGAGTGATATTCCGATAGTCGATAAGGTCATCGAAGTGATTACCTTCGTCGAATGGAAAGAAGAAGCGAATAATTCCTCGGCAGTAATCAAAACACCAGCTATATCCGGTCTGGAGAATAAACAGCTCGAAGATAGCTTGAATGATAAATATTTATCGGAAAGCAAGCAGCTTTATAAGGAATTCACTGACTCCATGTCAAAACTGAAGGAAGGGGAAAAGGGCAATATCTCGGTGGAAAGCGGATATGTGATATTGACTGATAATGAAACGATATTATCCGTACAGCGTTATACGGATACGATTCAGGCTTCCAGTTCTACAGAAAGTCAATTCGATACAGTCGACAAGAAAAACGAAGTGCTATTAACGCTAAATAGCTTGTTTAAAGATGATCGCTATCTTCATGTGATCAGCGAGAACATCAAGGAACAGATGAAGCGGCAGATGGCTGAAGATCCGGAAAAGATATATTGGGTCGAAGAGGATGATCTTACTGCCTTTAAAGGCATCGATGAAAAGCAAAACTTTTATATAAACGAAGATGGCAAGCTAGTCATCGCCTTTAACAGCTATGAAGCTGCGCCTGGATATATGGGGGCCGTCGAGTTCATCATCCCGACAAAGGTGCTGTCAGATCATCTTGTGGGCGATCAATATATCCATTAAAACGAACTTATTTGCATGGAGCATTAATTATTCTTATGAAGGGCGGAAGGTTTTTAAAACGGCACAATACCGATTAAAAAAGACGAACCAACGTTACTTGATCACAGTAACCTTGGCTCGTCTCTTTTTTGATCGAACTTCATCTGATCCAGCTCCAGCCTCATTTTTTCCGTCTCCATAAGAAAGTTTTCATGTTTAAGTTTTTCAAGTTCCAATTCAACTTTGAGCATATTGTGTTTGATTTTTGACTGTTTTTCGAAATGGCTTGTCAGTATGCCGATTATAGGGATGGAAAAAATCAGCACAACAGTTATGATCCCGAACATTATGGTGCCTCCTCATTTTTTGTTATATCTATTATACGGTGTATATAACGGTTGTGGTTGGGTTTTTTTTCAAAATGATTCTCTCTATTTTTGCGGAATCTCATTAGATGTGCATGGCAACCAAAGTGATATCAAACGTAATACCATTGGTGAAGTTAGGGCAATATATCATTGATGAATGCTCCCTATTAGACTATAGAGAATGTTTTTTACTTGGGAATGCGAACTTTTGCTTGCGTGGTGGGAAGCTACTTCTATCTTATTTTGAAATTAATTATTTAAATATACTAAATATTTGTTTACAATAGTGAAAATAAAAGTTATTATACAATAATAAAAGGAGGGCTAGGTATGGCAACGATAAATAAACAGAAAATTGTGGATAGTGTACCTCAAAAAGGTTTTTTTGGAAACCCAAAAGGACTATTCACCCTTTTCTTTACTGAGTTCTGGGAGCGTTTCTCCTATTATGGCATGAAGGCAATTCTTGTTTACTATATGTATTACGAAGTATCTAAAGGGGGACTAGGTCTTGATGAACCCACAGCCCTTGCCCTTGTATCCATCTACGGATCTTTAGTATATATGTCAGGTATAATTGGCGGATGGTTCGCCGATAGGATTTTCGGGACTTCAAAAGCCGTATTTTACGGTGGTATCTTGATCATGCTCGGTCATATTGTCCTTGCTGTACCAGGCAGTCTCTCCATGTTCTTTGTTTCCATGGTACTCATTGTTCTGGGTACTGGTTTATTAAAACCGAATGTTTCCAGCATTGTCGGTGAAATTTACGCAGAAAATGACGAACGCCGGGATTCCGGTTTCAGTATATTCTATATGGGTATCAACATGGGTGCATTCCTTTCACCGTTTGTTGTCGGTACAGTCGGAATGGACTACAGCTTCCATCTTGGTTTTGGACTTGCAGCAATTGGTATGTTGATTGGACTCATCGTCTTTGTTACAACAAAGAAAAAGAACCTGGGCTTGGCTGGAACTCTTCCTGCTAATCCATTATCACAGAATGAAAAGAAAGCGACATTCACTAAACTTGGAATAGCTGCGCTTATCATAGCTGCCATCATCGGCATCACTGCTTCTGCAGGCATCTTAACGATTGAAACTTTTATTAATCTCGTAGGTATCCTAGGAATCGTTATTCCGACCCTTTATTTCATTTTCATGTATCGCAGCCCGAAAACGACTTCTGTTGAACGTTCACGCTTGATTGCCTATATTCCTTTGTTTATAGCAGCTGTCATGTTCTGGGCGATTCAAGAGCAAGGTGCAACTATATTGGCAAGCTATGCAGACAAACGGACACAGTTGAACTTTGCAGGATTAGAAATAAACCCGGCATGGTTCCAATCTTTGAACCCTTTGTTCATCATTACCCTTGCACCAGTATTCGCCTGGTTATGGATTAAATTAGGAAAGCGTCAGCCGACCATTCCTCAAAAATTCTCAATAGGTCTACTGTTCGCCGGTTTATCATTCCTGGTGATCCTGCTTCCTGTTTATTTCGGTGGATCAGACGCATTAGTCAATCCGCTATGGCTTGTACTTAGCTATTTCCTTGTAGTACTTGGAGAACTTTGCTTATCTCCTGTTGGACTCTCAGCAACTACAAAATTGGCTCCGGCCGCATTCTCGGCACAAACGATGAGCCTGTGGTTCCTGGCAAGTGCAGCAGCACAAGCACTGAACGCACAAATCGTTAGATTCTACACACCTCAAACCGAAATGGTTTATTTTGGAGTGATCGGTGTTGCTTCAATAGTCCTTGGACTGGCCCTGATGGCCTTATCACCAAAGATTCAAGGTTACATGAAAGGCATTCGCTAACACTTAGCAAGCAGCAAAAGAAAGATGACCTCTGAATAAATCGGGGTCATCTTTTTTGTTATATCTCGTGCACTGCAACTTCCTGAATGGGTGCTATATATATTCCAAAAGTGATCAGTGGAATTTCAGAAATGATACGGTTCTGCAAAGTTTTCTTAAGAGGAAACAGATCGAAGGTTTGCTAATATTGGTTCACCAAAGGTTACCGCCATTTAACGATTACGCCGCAAACATGAATTGTATATTTTGATGAAGGCCAATCTGAGAAGTTTAATTTTTCAACAGATATCTTCCAACCGCTGCAAGCTGTAAATGTAAAAAAGAGCATCCTTTATAGGACTGCTCTTTTTTCCGGTTGTAAGAACCTTTTCCTTTTTTGTTTTTAATAATACGGGTGGAGGGGTCAAACGCCCAACGCATTCGGCTATTTGTCATTTCACCAATGGTTTTCTTATTGGTTTTATTCGTTTTAGTCATTGTATATATTCCTACTTTCATAGTGATTTGAATAAAATTCTAGCTTTGCACACCTTTGTTTTTACTCGCAATAATTGAAGCCACAATTGCAAAGGGAAGTAAAAAGAAAGCCAGTATTCCATATCCAGCTCCTTCAAAACCTCTGATGTTCACAAAACCAATGTAAAACAAAATAATTGAAGTTATGACGGTTAATATGCCTGGTAAAAGCCTAACAAATAAAGATAAATGTAATTTCCTAAACCACCACGATAAAAGTATTACTAGCAATCCAGGGACACAAGCAACTAGGAGGGGAACTCCCAACATCATTTTGTAACCTCCTTAAAGTCATTATGTAAATAATACCATAATTAGTAAATTTATTCTTTTTTATTTAAAGAATGAAAAAGGCAGCCGGGGGTAGCTGCCTCCTTCAAAATGGAGTCCATTAATGGTGCGTCATGAAGAAGTGGGTGTTATATTTTACTAATATCTTACTCAACTTCAAAAATAGAAAGAAGGTAAAAATGAAACTTTTACTTAGAATTTGCATATCCCTGCAAATGACTTTCGTTCTGCTTTTCATCACGGGAATTACTCCAAAGTTGAATTCATATGCTGGAGCCAGCATTTATTTGATCATTGGCTTTACAAGTCTGGTGATCAGCTTATATTTAGCAGGTAAGAAATTTCTCTTGGGCATTTCGTTTATTGCAATCATCTTTTCCTTGCTTATCATTTGTTTCACCATTTTCATTTATTTCTTGCCAGAAGCCGGGATGCCCCCGGAAATCCCTTTGTTTGAGTAGAGTGACATCATCCAATATTTCTTGGAGAAAAACGGCATCCCATCGAGGGTGCCTTTTCTAATGCCATCGATTCATTGAAGAAGATGACCAATGGCTGCGCATAAAAAAGTCATTTAAACATAATTATATATAACGATAGGTGTTTTATGGGTAGGAGGGAAGATATGGAGGGAAGGAAGTATAAGTATGAGCTACTATTGAGAAGCGCTAGGAAAGTCGGGTCCAAACCTAAAGGTATTGAAATGCCATCTTCACCTGTATGGAGTCCCGATCATATAAAATCAGCTAAGGATTGGATCGGCAGGAGCCCTATTCTGGAACCGTATATTAATACATATCTTGGACTTAAAAAATAACCCCGTGAGTCATCAGGGGTTATTTTTAATTTACATTTGATAATACTTTTTTTACTGACGGACTATTCGGTGTCAACTTGTTCGAATGATAAGTTGGAATAACGACCTCGTGAGGCTGTGACTTACCAACCTTACTTGCGGATTTAAATAGTTTGGATTTACTATATTTTCTTTTAGGTAAAGACATCGTTATCACCTCTTTCCTTTATTTTACTTAATTTCTTCCTCAGATTCAACATCTTCCTCTTCTTGAATAGCCAAAGATGTGTGATATCTTCGGTATAATTCATATGTTAATGAAGCTAAGCCTGATACTAAATGGCCGTCATATTCATCAAAAATGGTTCGATAGCTCTTTAGGACAATGACATAAGTAATTAAGCATTCTTCCTCAGTCAGCAGATTTTCTTCGACGTTAATTGTATGGATCATAAAGTTTTTAAAGTGTATGTATCTATCATTCTCTTTATTGATAGGAAGCCCGATTCCTTTCACTTTTGCTGAGGGAAGAGATTTTTTAACAAGTTTAGGAGCTGAATAATTCTGTTTAAACTTGGTTTCCGTCACTATATCAAATTCAAAATGGGAGTCCCAATTATTTTTATAGTGATCTCTCATGTAAAAGAGCATTTCTTCAAGAAAGTCCTTATAGCTTGTATTATCCCTTTCAACTTCTAAAAACAATGATTTAAAATCCTCTTTTAACCAGTAAGAGAGAAGTCCGAATTTATCTTGTTGAATGGTCAAATTCTTAGCTACCTCGATGGCTTGAGATTCTCTTTCAACTTCGAGGGTCATGAATTTAAATCTTTTAACGCTCAATAGCGGGATTGGTATGAGTATAAAAAGGAATAGCAGGATTAAAAAGTAACCGACATGTTCAAATATGATTTTTGCTTTTGGTGATTCCGCTAATGGTTTTAAAACCAGTGATGTAACGGTGGGATCCTTTTCAATGACTTTACTTTCATTCACTTTTTCACTTTTACTTGATTGTTCCTGTTTCGACTCTTGAACATTACCAGCAGGTGCCTGAAAATAGCGAATAATTCCAGAGACGATAATTAGAATGAGCAGACTTATATAAGCAAAAGTATAAAAAGTCCTGATCCAGTCTTTTCTGGTAGGGGAATCATACTCTTTTTCTATGCCTGACAAAACGGTTCACCTCTTTCCTTTTACCCTGATTATAGCAGAAATACCCAAAAATATTAAAAATATCTAGGTCAATCTATAGGTTTGTAAAACTGAAAAAGAGGCTAATGATGATTTTAGCCGTGCAGACAATGGAAGGAAATCAGCATATGTACTCCGTATATCAAGGTGCTTTGTGAAGAAAGCAAGGAACCGGAATGAGCTCTGCCCTTCCGGTTCTTTTTGAATCAGTTTGCTGCTGGGATCAATCCTTTATAAATGGAGACTTCCTGAATGGCACGGTAGACGGTTTCGACCATGAAATCGAGTTCCTTTTCTGACATGGAAAGGATCGGCATCATCGTGATGACTGGACCAAGTTCCCGAATGATCAGGCCATTTTCCCGTGCTGTATGGATGATTCCGGAAACGACGCTCTCTTGGAGGGTGAACGTTTCTTTTGTTTGGCGGTTTTTAACGATTTCCACTCCAATCATGAAGCCGCGCTGGCGGATATCGCCGACTATCGGAAGTTCGTATAGCGTTTGCAGTTTTTCGGATAGATATTTTGATTTTTTCTGGATGTCTTTAATGAGATTGCGGCTTTCCATTAGCTCGATATTCTTCAGGGCCAGGGCACAGGCTAGCTGATTTCCTGTATAGGTGTGGCCGTGATAGAAGGTTTTATGTTCTTCTCGTTCCCCCAAAAAGGATTGAAAGATTTGCTCGGTCATGATGGTGGCTGCGAGTGGCATATATCCCCCAGTAATCCCTTTGCCCATGCACATGATATCAGGGACGACATCTTCCTGTTCGCAGGCAAACATTGTACCGGTGCGACCGAACCCTACGGCCACCTCGTCACAAATTAAGAGGATGTTGTACTTTTTGCATAATTGTTCGACCTCTTTCAAAAAGCCCTGGGGATGGGTTATGATGCCTGCTGCTCCCTGCACAAGCGGTTCGATGATCAATCCTGCAATTTCCTCTGATTGTTCTTGCAGTAACTTCTCCAGTTCCGTCAAGCAATGGTTTTTCACGGCTTCCTGATCTCCATACTCAGTCATGTGATAGGCATATGGTGAAGGAGCGGAAATCCGTTGAAATAAGAGGGGCTTAAAGATTCTATGGAATAGATCCATTCCGCCCACACTCACAGCTCCGACAGTATCGCCGTGGTATGCTTCGTCAAGTGAAACAAATTTGTTTTTATTCTGATACTTGACGGGATCGATATTCTGCCAATATTGATAAGCAACTTTAAGGGCGATTTCCACAGCTGCAGATCCGGTGTCAGAGTAGAAGACTTTCGATAAAGAACCAGGAGTGATCTCTGCCAGTTTTTTTGCCAGTAAGATCGATGGTACATTCGCAGATCCCAGCAGCGTGGAGTGCGCTACTTTATTCACTTGTTCAATAAGTGCGCCGTTTAATTCCGGCTCGTTATGCCCGTGCACATTCACCCATAATGAAGCATAGCCGTCGAGATAGCGTTTTCCATCTACATCAATCAGGTAGCTGCCTTCGCCGCGTTCGATGATCAACGGTTTACTTTCCCGATACGTTTTCATTTGAGTGAACGGATGCCATACATATTCCTTATCCCATTGTTCTAAATCTTGACTGTTCATGCTTTGAACACCTCTTTCAGTTGTTGGGTATAATCTTGGTCATCAAGCAAATCAAGGATGCAGCTCCTCAAGTCTTTTCTAACATCGGCCAGTGTTGGGATGCAGGCGAGGCTATTCAGCCCAGTCAGCTTTTCAATGGTTTCGATATTGTCTTGATGAATACGATCTTCTGGCCGGTAATGGTTATACAAAATGGTTTTCACGTTTATATCATGAACTTGGGCATAAGAATGGGTCGTCACGACATCATGAATCGCCCCTAAACCGCTTGTAGATACGAAGAGGACTGGCATGCTGCAATCCCTTATGAAATCCGCCGTCATATAGAAACCCTCCGTTCGTTCAATAAGCGGCACAGCCAATCCGCCAGCGCCCTCGACTAATACGATGTCATACATTTCCTCGAGTTCATGAACCCTTTCCACGACTTGCTTCTCATCGATTAGACTACCGGTTAATTTAATCGCCAAATGTGGGGAGGTTTCGGGTTCCAGTGTGTAAAACCCTGATTCCTTTACACCGAGTTCCTGCTCAAACCAAAATATATCCGGGTATGTATTATTTTCCTTATTGATTCCAGTTTGAAATGGCTTGAATATCGTGACGCTTTTTCCCAATGTTTGAAGAGACAGATAGAGTGCACTCGTGACGATGGTCTTTCCAATATCCGTGCCAGTTCCAGTTATAAAGTAGGCTTGGCCCATGGATGATTCAGCTCCTTTACGTTTATATATTTTGCAATGCGGGGACGTACTTGTTGAATGATGACAGCACAAAGAATGCATAGCATTAAATCACCGGGTACAGGTAATAAGAAGCCGTAAAGAATCGTTTGGTTGATTGAAAGCGGCGTTTCCACAATCCACTTCATCGCACCATACAGCCAGATGCAGCCGAAAAGGTAAACTGTCAGCAAAGAGGCGGCATTAGCAAAGAATATGGAACGAATCGTGGAGAGGGAAAACCGGTTGATCAGCCATCCATTTACATAGGCTCCCAGTATATATCCGAGTAAATAGCCGAAAGTGGGTTTGAATATATAGCCGAATCCCCCGCCTTCAGCAAACACGGGCACTCCGACAAGTCCGATCAAGACGTAGCATAACTGACTGAGCATCCCGAGCCGGGGCCCCAATAATGCGCCTGCCAAATAGACTGCCAGAATTTGCAGTGTGAATGGTATGTATGGGATAGGTATCTTAATAAAGGCGCCAATGGCAGTTAACGCGGTAAAAAGGGCCACATAAGAAATTGTCCTTGCTTTCAAGTTTTTAACCTCCTTTTTAGAAATGCCAGCATAATGCCCACTATTAGTTTGCCTGA
Source organism: Peribacillus simplex NBRC 15720 = DSM 1321 (assembly GCF_002243645.1). Taxonomy (NCBI): domain Bacteria; kingdom Bacillati; phylum Bacillota; class Bacilli; order Caryophanales; family Bacillaceae; genus Peribacillus; species Peribacillus simplex. Next base: position 3,260,241 of record NZ_CP017704.1, read on the forward strand.
TTCCTATTTTATATGTCAACTAATTTATAGTTTAGTTAACATATAAAATGCCAGCTTTCTCAGGATTTAAAGAACAGACTAGGAAAATATTGAAAAAAGACCATTGAATAATATTTTGTTTGTATGTTATTATTCAATCGATATGTTAACTTAAAATATTTTAAGTTAACAAATTAAAAGTTCTATTTTGTCTGGAGAACTATTTATATCGTTTTCATTACCAGGCATTGTTGATCTTTCTCCTTCCAAAGTATTACATAGTCACGGAATCAATAAACCGGCGATTCGTCACACATTAATGGCAACACATCAGGAACAACAGATTTGATTTAGCGTGTGCAAAATTATCCAATCGGTTCCAAGGGGTTCTGGTAATTAATCGCGGAAGATTTATGGGAATGAATATACAACATTAAAAGAAAAGAGGGATTAGGTTTGGAAACATTGGTAAGGGATTGGAAGATGTTAGCGGAGAACGTTATCAAAGGATATAAAGTGACGGAGGAAGAGGCATTATCCATCGTACAAGCCCCAGACGAAGAGGTTTTGGAAATTTTGAATGCAGCCTATCTCATACGCAAGCATCATTATGGGAAAAAAGTTAAATTAAATATGATAATCAATACGAAATCAGGATTATGTCCTGAAGATTGCGGCTACTGCTCACAGTCGATCGTGTCGGAGGCCCCAATCGATAAATATGCTTGGCTGACTAAAGAAAAGATTGTCGAGGGAGCGCAAGAATCAATTCGCCGCAAAGCGGGTACTTATTGCATCGTTGCGTCTGGCCGTCGTCCGACCAACAGGGAAATCGATCATGTCATTGAAGCGGTAAAAGAAATCCGCGAAACGACGGATCTTAAAATCTGCTGCTGTTTAGGTTTCCTGAATGAGGAACATGCCGGTAAACTAGCGGAAGCAGGCGTCCATCGCTACAACCACAACTTGAATACATCACAGGAAAACTACAGCAAAATTACATCGACACATACATATGAAGACCGGGTAGATACGGTCGAAGCTGTGAAAGATGCCGGAATGTCCCCATGTTCTGGTGCCATTTTCGGTATGGGGGAATCTGAGGCGGAAGCGGTGGAAATCGCTCTATCCTTACGCAGCCTTGATGCAGATTCCATACCTTGTAACTTTCTCAATGCAATTGACGGAACGCCGCTTGAGGGAACTTCCGAGTTAACCCCCACTAAATGCCTGAAATTGATTTCGATGATGAGATTCGTTAATCCGAGTAAAGAAATCCGTCTGGCTGGCGGTCGTGAGGTCAATCTCCGTTCTATGCAGCCCATGGCACTTTATGCAGCCAATTCCATCTTCGTCGGCGATTATTTAACGACAGCCGGTCAAGAACCCACAGCGGATTGGGGAATTATCGAAGACCTGGGTTTTGAAATTGAAGAATGTGCCCTTTGATAAAGAAGATTATAGGAAAACAATATGGATTTAAAAAACACCCTTAGGGTGTTTTTTTTCTGTTTGTCAGCAAAAGGGAGTTCGGATTGGTCTCATCCCGAACCACGATTTTAAAACAAGACTAGATTATCCTTCATGTTTTTTTACTGTACTCCTCACTGGATTGAAGAAATTTGCGACACTCCTGCCGAATAACTGGCTAGTCGAGACACCAAAGGCGCTTGGCAGGCAGTCGGCGGAAAGGGAGCGGATATCTGAAATCAACTGGAACTTTCCTTAAAGAAAAACATAGGCAACCTGCTTTCTTCAAATTTCTCTACAGTCTGGGGGTTTTATTTTTTTACTGTAAGAGAGCTAATGGTCATTCAACCTTTACAAAAATAAAAAAATGATTGATAAGTGAAAATAATGAAAAAAAAATGCTAAATTGTAAGGAGAGGTTTTTTTAATGAATTACCTGAATACAATAACATTTGCTGCATTGTGGTAAATGCTGATGATATAGGGAAAGGATCAGTATTGGTAATATCAATAATGAGAGGATAGTTTTGTGTGATGCATATATGGCTGATTAGTTTTATTATTTTATTATTGCTATTAATATTTTATACTATTATCCCAACGGTGCTTATTCGTGTATGCAGTCTGGGAATAACAAAAAAAATCAATTCGAATAATGGGGTAGCGCTAACTTTCGATGATGGCCCAAACCCTGAATATACAATAAAATTACTTGATCTTTTAAAAGAGTATGAGATAAAGGCCACATTTTTTGTTGTTGGCAGTAAAGTGAAAAGTAATCCTGAAATTATTAAAAGAATGCATGAAGAGGGACATACTATAGGGATCCACCATTTTCACCATGTTTCAAGCTGGGTGCTATCACCAATCCATCTACGGAACCAGTTGGAAATGACTGAAAAGGCGATAAATGAATGTACGAATGAAACGGTGATTTTTTATAGACCGCCATGGGGCCATTTTAATATATTCACCCCACTTTTCAGTAAGAAATATAGAGTGATAATGTGGTCCGGCATCTTCGGGGATTGGAAAGTCGAAAAATGCAGAAATACTTTGCTTGATCAACTGCGAAGCACTTCAACAGAAGGTTCCATTCTGTTGCTGCATGACTGTGGTGAAACCTTGGGGGCGGATAAAGAAGCACCAGGCCATATGATTGAAATGTTAAAAATTTACCTGCAGGAGAGTAAGGAAAAAGGAATACACTTTATTACTTTAAAAGACTTATAACTAATTCTGGGGGTATTATGAATATAGATACGCTTTTACATTTTATTGATTCATATGGATACCTGATCATTTTTCTTTTTTTATTCTTCGGCATTGTGGGAGTGCCTGCTCCAGAAGAATCACTTCTATTTCTAATTGGGGTGTTGGTTGTCCAAGGTAAGCTCTCAATGGGTTTAGCAATGCTGTGTGCAATTCTCGGCGCTTTTATCGGAATGCTTGCAGCTTATGCATGCGGAAAATATGTGGGGTATCCATTTATAAATAAATATGGAAGATTCATTGGAATTACGAGTGAACGCTGGGAGAAAGCAAAGAAAAACTATACGGATAATGCAGAAAAAACCTTAGTATTGGGATTTTACATTCCGGGAATAAGACAAATTAGTCCATACTTTGCAGGAATCTCTTCAATACCCTTTCGGAAATACTTCCTATTTTCCCTATTAGGCACTATACTCTGGACCGTCCCTTTTATAGTGGCCGGTTATTATGTGGGGGATGCTTTTAATGTTAATCCCAAATATGTTCCATATTTAGGTGTTGTATTTTTAGTTATTTTTGTACTATATGTTACTATCAAATACTTTAAAAAGAGAAAACAAATGTCCAAAAGTTGAGTCGGCTCCTTAGTATAAAGCGTTGGAAATGAAAAAATCCATTTAAAGGAATTTTTCCAACGATATTGTAAGAGGAAGATATCATGAACTATAAATTTTCGTATTTTCAGAATGATTTCTTAGGAGATGACATATATGAAGAAGATTTTGTTTTTACCTCTCTTTCGAATGCAGTCGGGACATCATCAAGTTGCAGAGGCATTAATGGATATGTTAAAAAAGCATTCAAATGGGATTACCTATAAAAAAATCGATCTAATCAGTTATACCAATACCTCTCTAGAAAAAATCATTGTAAATAGTTATCTAACATGGATCCGTTATGCGCCGGAAACCTATAATCTTGCCTACAAAAATCTGTTTTATGTTCACTCGCCAAAGGAACGGATATTTAAGTGGTATCAGCAATTATTCATGAATAAGATGGAACAATTGATAGCCGAAGAAAAGCCTGATTTAATTGTGTGTACTCACGGCTTCCCTTCATATCTTTTGAGTCAGTTAAAGATGAAAGGGAAGTGCAGTACACCGGTTATAAACGTGTACACCGACTATTTTATTAATAATGTTTGGGGAAGCGAAGGGATAGATGCCCATTTTCTACCTAGTCAAGAAGTAAAAGAAAAGCTGATGAGTAAGCGTCAAATACCAAAACAAACGATGATGGTCACTGGCATCCCCGTGCACGAGGAAATCACTAAAAATGCCCGTGTACAAAGAAACACAGAACGACCAAAAATTTTGATATCCGGAGGAAACAGTGGTCTGGGAGGGATTTTGAACTTAGGTGATGAGTTGAAGAATTCAACCGACTTTGATTATTTAGTCCTTTGCGGAAATAACAACAAGCTTTATGAAGAAATCGATACATGGAACTTACCTCATATCAAACCATTGCCTTATATCTCATCAAGGTCTGAAATGAATAAGCTTTATGAAGAAGTTGACGCAATTGTTACGAAACCGGGCGGTGTCACGATTAGCGAGGCATTGCGAAAAAGGCTTCCCATTTTTGTTCATTCAAGGCTTCCCGGGCAGGAGGAAATTAATCTACAGTATTTAAAACAACAAGGACTTGTATTTAAACTTAATCAGAAAACGCCTTTTGAAAAACAATTGTTGAGTGTATTGAAGGATCAGAAAAAAATGAAAAAATGGAACACATCCATGGAATCTTATCATAAGGAAATAGAGTTGGAGAAACCTGAGGGAATAGTGGAGGTCATGAAATTCATCCTTAATCTTAATCAAAATGGTACGCCTTCCTATCTAGCCCGACAGCCCAAACTTCTTTATAGCTGATCTCAGTAAGAAAAGGCTTTTTATGCTAGTGAAGTCATTGCCATAGTTTGATGCATACTTAACAGGAAGGCTGCTGAATCAGAAGCCTTCCTGTTTAAAATGTCTCGTAAATGATAGAGCCTGTCTGAGAAATATCATAATCACCTAAAGCTTTGATTTCAGCTTGAAATGGATTCGATGATAAAATGCGCTTAACAACGTTTATGAGCTGTTCGTTTTTTGGAGATTTTAAAATAACAAGGTCATAACGTTCTGTAATTAATGGGACAAAGTCAATTCCAACGATTTTTGCAGCTTTTTCAATTCCCACACCCACATCCGCTATCCCAGCAGAAACAGCTGAAGCCACACTTAAGTGGTTGGTCTCTTCGTTTTCATATCCCTTAAGATTTTTAGAAGATATATTGTGAATCCTTAGCTGCTCATCAAGGAGAATTCGTGCTCCCGATCCCCTTTCTCGATTGATGATGGCCAAGTCTTTATGTTTTAAATCAGTCCAATTTGTGAGGCCAAAAGGATTTCCCTTTTTAACATATAAACCAGCTTTCCTTGAAACAAGATTAAGTAAAATATAAGGATAACCCACCAAAATCTTTTTTATATAAGGAAGATTATATTCCCCAGTATCTCCATCGAACATATGCAAACTAACGATGTCGGAATCCCCATTGTACATGGATATAAGACCGCTTAGACTTCCAGTGTTAGAGCGTAATGTTTTATAGCTGGAGTCCTTCTGAATGTGCTGCCCTAGTATATCTAACACCATGTCTTGACCGCTTATGACAAGGTTAAGGGAATCCTTCATTTCGTTTTTAGGGGATTCGGCAACAGGAACTGGGGATGCACTGGACTTATGGTTATTAATATACAACTCCAAGTCTTTTGCATCCATTCTCATCTGCCTTCCCACACGGAATACTGGGAGTTCCCCTTTTTTAACAAGATCATAAATTGTCAATTTAGATACCTTTAAAAGCTGTGACACTTCCTCGATCGTATAGGAAAGCTCTTTTGACATGTGCATCCCTCCGTTCTTTATTGTATCTTAGAGTCCTTAAAAAAGTAAATTCACAGCAAAAAGGCATTGATTAAAACCTTTTATACCTCTTATACTAGTTATAATTAGATATAACTAGTTATAACTTATTATAGCTAGTAAGAAAGGGAGAGAGACTTTGAAAAAAATATATCTTATGATTTTTTCGATAATGATGCTTGTGATAGTGGGTGCAGGGTGTTCAAGTGATGAAGAAAAAAGCACAGAAAAGCAGACGCAACAAGCTGACGAGAAAGTGGAATTGACGGTTTCCGCAGCTGTAAGTTTGCAAGATGCCTTAAATGATATAAAAGATTCTTTTGAAAAAGAGAATGCGAATGTGAAAGTTCATTATAACTTTGGAGCCTCTGGAGCTCTTCAGCAACAGATATCCCAAGGCGCACCTGTTGACCTGTTTTTCTCAGCTGCAGAAGATAAATTTGATAAATTAGTAGAGGAAGATCTTATTGAAGAGAAAAACGGAATCGATTTAGTCGGCAATGACCTGGTGCTGGTGGTGCCAAAGGATTCCAAAAAGGAAATCGGATCGCTGGAAGACCTCGCAAAGGCCGCTAAAATTTCGATTGGCACTCCAGAGTCTGTACCGGCAGGGCAATATGCGAAACAAACTTTGGAAAACATGAACCTCTTTAAAGAGGTTGAAGATCGATTGGTATATGCCAAGGATGTCCGGCAAGTGCTTACATATGTGGAAACTGGAAACGTGGACGCAGGCCTCGTCTATAAAACGGATGCGATCAACTCATCAAAAGTTGAAATCATTGCAACAGCCCAGGCAGATTTACACGACCCGATCATATATCCCGTCGGAATGATCAATGACCTGGATCATGCCAAGGAAGCCAAACTATTCTATGACTATCTCCAAACGGAAGCCTCCATGGAAATCTTTGAAAAATACGGATTTAAGAATTTAAAATAACCACCAATCTGGTGGTCTTTTTTTTGAACATCTCAAGTAATATTAGGTATATTTTCCTTTATATTGAAACCTTATCTCACTTTAAACGTAAGTATAAGGACATGCATGTATTCATCTTTCAACATAAGTGGATAATTCGGCCGCTGCTAAAAGGACTTTTACAAAAATTTTCATGATACAGCTCCAATATTAAAGTAGGAAATATTTATCATTTTATCATAAATGGTATATGATGAGTTTAATGTAATATTTTTCAAGTTTTTAAGAACAAATGACCAAGGAGGAGTAAAAGTGGAGGAAGCAATAATTGATTTTCTCATTGTAGTCATGTTAATTATTGGTTTCACATACGGTCTGATTAGGCAATTTAGACAATGTGTCAGTATCAGAAATGGAAATAAATCAGATTATGCACATTACAAAAGGGTACTGATTGGAAACTATCTGATTTGCCTATCCTATTTGGGTTTTCTTTTTTCCTACATTTTGAATTCATTACTGGCATCTCGTATTATACCGGCTTCATTTATTACAAGTGATAATACTAGTTTTTGCTGTTTCAGTTTTCTTGCCATTCTATTAATCGCTAAATTTGGAATTATTCCAAAGGAAAATGAACAAGTTGGATTACAAGAATACATAGTTGAGAAAGAGGAAATATGAAGAAAATTTCGCTTACTTTATTAATCGTATGTATATCGATCACCTTTCTATTGAATTTTGCCATGCCTGAATTTGCTGGCAAAATGAAAGACAATATAAGTTCCATGAATATCCTGTATTCATACAGTGTCACAAAATCATTCTCGGAACAAACCCAAGAAACGATCGAAATGGCATCCGTGCCTTCAGGGAAAGCCGAGACTAGGAGCGCCGATTTCCGAAGTGATGTTAAGCTTGAGGGAACTCCGCTGAATATTAGAAGTGTAGTGAAAGAGAGCTTGAACAAGCCACACGCGTATAAAGCCAAAGAGAAATTAACCGGCCCCGAAAAAGGGTTTTCATACCGGAAATATTATCTTACCAAAAATTATGATAAAGGAAGATATACAGTCAACCGAACGAATAAAATAACCGGAAAAGAAAAGGTGTATGTCGGAACTTACTATGAGCCGAGCACGCAAGATCCGATCGTCAAATGGTCACGTGATGAGAAATAATGGCTGATAATATCTTTTACCTGAAAAGTTGAGTGATTATATGGAGAAAACAGTAAAGATCGAGGATTATAACCCTAATTGGGTTAGCGAATTTCAACAGGAAAAAGCGAGGATAATGGAGGTTTTAAAGAACTCCCCCCTTTGTGTTGAGCATATTGGAAGTACTTCTGTCATAGGGTTGGGGGCAAAACCGATTTTGGACATCATGGCTGGCGTCCGGCATTTAGATGAAGCTGACACATTCATTGAACCCTTGAAATCGATTGGGTATGAATTTGTCCCGCATCAGGAATTTCCCGAAAGGCGTTTTTTTAGAAAAGGCCAATGGAGAGCGGGGACACATCATCTGCATATCTATAGATTCGGAAGTGAACAGTGGAAGAATCACCTTTCATTTAGGGACTATCTAAGAAATCATCCTGACGTAAGGAAACAATATCAGGAATTAAAAAAATTATCCTTAGCTCAAAAGCATCCTGCAGATATAGTCGGGTACACGGAAGCGAAAGCACCATTTATCCAAAATGTCATAAAATTAGCTAAAAATGAAGTGAATGGCAGGTGATTTCCAAGGTGAAAGATTTAGCCATGTTTCTGTAAATTACCTGAAAGATGGTAACGGCAGTGAATGTAAACTGCCGTTTTTGTATGATTAATTAGCATGAACTTCGAACAATGAGTTCGGGGGCAAACCGATATGTAATGTACGGGGTCTGATCTGAATTGGTTATCCGGTTCAATAATAACTCTGCTGTTTTAATGCCCATTTGTTGTATTGGTTGTCCGATTGTTGTAATGGATGGTTCATAAAACTCCGTATAAGCGACATCATCAATGCTGACAATGGCCACTTCCCCAGGGATCGAGATTTTTTGCTTTTTCAAATAGCTAAGGATTTCACGTAACACTAAATCATTTCCTGCCACTATGGCTGTTGGAGGTTTTTCTGCATCGAATATCTGGGCCAATTTTTCTTGAATTCGATTTCTGGGTAAAGAATGAATATCATCCTCCCTGACTTCCAATTTATGAGATGCCATCGCTTTTTTAAATCCTTCGATTCTCTCCAATCTTGGTGTGATCGGGATATCAATCGGTAAGGTTAAAAAAGCAATATTTTCGTGTCCTTTTTCAGCCAGCATGGAAACAGCTAAAAAGATTGCAGCATGATTGTCCAAAAGAACGGAATCGGATGTAACTCCATCAACTAATCGATCAACGAATACCATTGGAATTGAATGATCGATCAAGTAATTATAGACTTTAAAATCATTTCCTACCGGAAAAATGATGATTCCATCTACTTGTGTAGAAACCAGCAAATCAAGGTATTCCTTTTCTTTCTCTGGATCATCGGCAGAGTCACATATGAATACTTTCATGCCATGCTGCTGAAGCTGTTGTTCAACGGTACGAATGATTTCAGTGGATAAAGTATGTAAAATATTAGCTACGAGTATGCCTATCACTTTTGTTTTTTTTACTTTTAAATTCCTGGCATTATCATTGGGACGAAAGTCAAGTTCTTGGATGACTTGCTCGATTCTTTCTTTTGTTTCAGCACTCATATAACGAAAACGTTGGTTAATATATTGAGAAACCGTACTTTTGGAAACACCGGCCTTCTCAGCAACATCTGATATGGTAGTTTTCTTTTTTTTCATGATGTTCTCCTAAAGGATATTATTTCTTGAAATTGAATGGGATACCTTCATCATAACAAAGGAGCATTACGATTCCAACGCTAGTTAGCTGATTTTGTTAAACATTGGATGTAAGAAACACCCTAAGCACTTTGGCTAAGGGTGTTAACCTTAAACATATTCATTTGCAAATCTTAATCAGTGGATTAACGAACGAGCCAGCCTCCATCAACAGCGAGGATATGGCCATTCATATAGTCAGAGGCCTTGCTTGCAAGAAAAACGACGGTCCCCATGACATCAAAGGGTGTTCCCCATTTTTCGGCTGGGATCCTTGAGAGAATGTCTTTGTTTCTTGACTCATCTGCACGAAGCGCATCAGTATTGGCCGTTTCAATATATCCTGGGGCAATCGCGTTTATTTGAATATTTTTAGACGCCAATTCATTAGCGAAGGCTTTAGTCAGCCCGGCAACGCCATGTTTACTCGCTGTATATGCCGGAACGAACTTGCCTCCTTGGAATGTGAGCATTGAAGCGATATTTATGATTTTTCCGCTGCCTTGTTCAACCATTTCTTTAGCAACGAGCTGACTAAGAAAGTACAGGGAATTAAGGTTAATGTCCATTACTGCATTCCAATCTTCGTCCTTATATTCCAATAAAGGAGCTCGGCGAATCGTTCCTGCATTATTAACAAGGATATCGATTTTCCCGTAAGCATCAAGACAGCCTTTTACAACACCTTTAAGGCTTTCCTTATTCGTAAGTTCTGCTTGATAAAAGACTGCTTTTTGGCCGGTGGTTTCGATTAAATCCTTTGTTTCTTGCCAATTATCACCATGGGCAACGATAAAAACATCTGCACCTGCTTTTGCTAATGCAACCGCATATCCTTGTCCTAATCCAGTATTTCCTCCTGTTACGATGGCAACTTTACCTTTTAAACTGAAAAAGTCCATTGAAAAATCCAGTAAACTCATCTAATTTCCTCCATCCCCATATGGATTAATAACCACTCTTTGCATGTTACTTCATTTCTGAAATAGAAAAGGTATCCATATCTTCATATGTATAATTCTCTCCAGCCATTGCCCAAATAAATGTGTAGTTGCTTGTAGCAGAACCACTATGTATGGACCACGGAGGTGAAATGACAGCTTGTTCATTTTTCATTACTATATGTCTTGTTTCATCGGGTTCACCCATCATGTGGAACAAAATGGCATCTTTAGCTAAGTCAAAATACATATAAACTTCCACTCTGCGGTCATGAACGTGAGGAGGCATGGAGTTCCAGACATTTCCTGGAGCCAATTCAGTCATACCCATACACAGTTGGCAGCTTTGGATTCCTTTTTCATGAATCATTCTGCGAATCGTCCGCTTATTTGCCGTTTCCTGCGACCCCATTTCATCTCCTTGCACTTCCTTGAAAGCTACGTGTTGAACGGGGTAATTTTTATGTGCTGGAGCAGAGGCTAAATAAAATTTGGCGGGCTCGGTGTTTGAATCACTAGTGAAAATCAGCTCTTTACAGCCTAATCCTATATACAGACAATCGCGATTTTGAAGGGTAAATACTTCCCCATCAACTGAAATCTTCCCTGATCCCCCTATATTAAATACACCTAATTCTCTTCGTTGAAGAAAATAATCAGCTTTTATGAAATCATGTCCCTCAAGCTTAACCCCTTTAGAAACAGGTTTGATTCCCCCTATGATGATCCTGTCATCCAGGGAATAGCATAAAGAAACGTCATCATCGAGAAATAAATTTTCCACTAAAAAGTTTTTGCGGATTTCACTTGTATCAAAGTGTTTGGCTTGTGACGGATGAATGGAATAACGTTTTTCCATTTGCATATAAATAACCTCCTAATTTAGTAAAACGGTTTATCGGAATTTTCCAAAATGTTAGCGCTATCAATATTAAAAATATATATAATATTTTCCAAATAGTCAATGATAATAGAAAATTTTAGTAGATATATCAGTGTAAAAGAGGAAATATATGATAAATACTATGTTTTAAGCAAAATAAAAATATAAAGATTAGTATTGTTAAAAACTGGTTTATATGATAATCTGATTTCATTCAAAAGAAAGCGCTTTCTTACAGTTTAGGTTTACTAAACCGTAATACACCTTTTTTCAGGAGGAATTGGGAATGAAAGATTTAGATGTGATCACCTTTGGGGAACCGATGACCATGTTCTATGCAAATGAAGTTGTGCCTTTACATGAGGTTAAATCCTTTTCCCGAGCGATTGCGGGAGCAGAATCAAACGTAGCATGCGGATTGGCGCGTCTTGATTTAGATGTTGCTTATATGACGAAACTTGGCAACGACAGTTTCGGTAAGTTCATCATCGGAGAATTGAATAAAGAAAAGGTCGACACGACAGGTATCCGTTTTACAAGTGATCATCCGACAGGAATGCTAATTAAGTCTAAAGTGCATGACGGAGACCCAGAAGTGGAATATTTCCGAAAAAATTCCGCTGCTTCCACTCTGAATATTGACGACCTCTCAGAAGAATATTTTCGGCAAGCTAAACATCTGCACGCAACAGGTATCCCATCCGCATTATCTGAAAGCTGCCACGAATTTACAGTTGCTGCCATGAAATTTATGAAGAACCAAGGAAAAACGGTTTCATTTGACCCGAACTTACGGCCTAGCCTATGGCCGGATAAACAAAAAATGGTGGATTGCATTAATCAGCTTGCTTACATTTGTGATTTCTTTCTTCCAGGCATGTCTGAAGCGGAAGTTTTAACAGGACTCCAAACACCTGAGGAGGTGGCCGAATTTTATTTGAACAAAGGAGTTAAAATGATCGTAATCAAGCTTGGAGCAGAGGGAGCCTATTATAAAAATGCGAATGAAGAAGGGTATGTTAAAGGATTCGTACCTGAAAAAGTCATTGATACGGTAGGTGCTGGCGATGGTTTCGCCGTCGGTGTGATCAGCGGCTTGCTTGACGGGAAATCCACGATGGAAACCGTTACTCGGGGTAATGCGATTGGCGCCCTTCAAGTCATGGCTCCCGGTGATATGGATGGCATGCCCAGCCGGAAAAAATTACAGGACTTTATTGAAAGCCAGAGCAAACTATTAAACGTTGAATGATCGATAACAGCAACCAGTTAACTCCACAACTAGACTTCCAATTACAAATAATCATAAATTTGATAATGAAGTGGAGAGATTGTGATGAGAATAAAAGCCGCAATAGAAAAAATCCCTGGTGGCATGATGGTTGTCCCTTTGTTCATAGGTGCTTTGATACATACTATTTTTCCTGACACAGCAACCTTCTTTGGAGGATTTACAGGTGCGATGCTAACAGGTACCGCATCGATATTAGCCGTCTTTTTCTTTTGTGTCGGAGCTACGATAGATGTTAAGCAATCCGGGTATATTGCAAGAAAAGGATTTACATTGCTTATCGGTAAAGTCGTATTTGCGGCATTATTAGGATATGGGGCAGCTTTGCTACTTCCAGAGAATGGGATTCAAACTGGTCTCTTTTCCGGTCTTTCGGTTTTAGTGCTGATAGCAGCTTTTAATGAAACGAACGGCGGTCTTTATACCGCACTCATGACAAAATTGGGCAGAACGGAAGATGCTGCAGCATTCCCGTTCATCAGTATTGAAAGCGGACCGTTCTTCACGATGATCATCCTCGGTGTTGGAGGCCTTGCTACGTTTCCATGGCAAACAATTGTCTCCACTTTGATTCCATTTGCAGTCGGTATGATTGTAGGTAATATTGATAAAGAATGCCGGGAATTCTTTGGACAGGCCGTACCGGTCCTTATCCCGTTCTTCGCATTAGCTCTAGGATTCGGGTTGGATTTTGGCATGATCTTAAAATCTGGATTCATGGGTATTTTAATGGGTGTTGCTGTCGTCTTTCTTTCCGGAGGTGTCTTATATCTACTGGACCGTTATGTTACAGGCTCAGATGGTGTTGCCGGGGTCGCCGCTTCTTCAACAGCGGGTGCCGCAGTTGCAGTACCTTTCATTATTGCCGAGTTAAACCCGCAATTTGCTCCTGTCGCAGAATCGGCAACGGCGATCATCGCGACAAGTGTATTGGTAACGGCGATTCTAACACCCATGCTGACGATGTGGGTTGCAAAGAAACAAGAAGAAAGAGGCATTCCGCAGCGAAGAGTCAAGAAACCAACAATTTTGAAAGATTCAAATGTTACTTCCATACAAAAAGCGGAGTAAAACAAAATAAAATGTAAGCGTTATCTAAAAAGCAACTGGGGTTATTGTCCCGGCTGCTTTTTTTGTGATACATGCACTTTGATGTTAAAATAAGGAAATAACAAAAAGGGATGTTAATGCCAATTCCTATCAAGGAGGCTTTCATGAGAAAGGTCGAGGTCGTACCATATAAGAAAGAATGGTCCAAGCTATTTCATGATGAATGCCAAAAATTACAGGATATTTTCGGGTCTGAAATGATAAAGTTATACCATATTGGCAGTACGGCCATACCGGCCATCCATGCCAAGCCAGTAATAGATATTTTGGCAGTGGTTATGGATGTGGAATGTGTCGCTGATTATAATAAAGAGATGGAAGAGATAGGGTATGATGCCAGGGGTGAGAACGGAATCGCCGGACGACGTTTTTTTCGTAAAGGCGGGGATGAGAGGACGCACCATATTCACATGTTCCAAAAAGGACATGAAGAAATAGCCAGACACCTCGCTTTTCGGGTTTATTTGCTGGCACATCGTGATGAAGCACAAAAGTATAGTAGGCTGAAGCAGCGCTTGGCAGCGGAATTTCCAGATGATATCAAAGGATATGTAAACGGAAAAAATGCTTTTATAAAAAAGGTTGACGAAAAAGCGAAACATTGGGCGAAGCGCGGGGATCATCATGTTAATGAAGTGGATTAAATGCCAAGTGAATGAGGAAAACAAGCGTTCATTTTCAAAAGCACAAGAGGGATGGGGAGAATTGCGTCATTCGGCTGGTTTCGTTGGTCAAATCGGAGGGTGGAATAGATCTGAACCCTTTGAAGCAGGCATTCTCTCCGTTTGGAAAGATCTCCATTCCTATCAAATTTTCATGCAGCATCAGCATGATGAAATATTCGGGAAGAGTGACCAAGGAAGTACTTATACAAATATTTCTGTCGATATATTCGAGAGGATATTCAATATAGGAACAACGGACATTACGGATTTTTTTGGCAAGGGAAAATTACTTCGAGTGGCTGACTGTTCTGCTGAAAATGATAAACAAGCCCATTTTGAGCAGGTGCAAAAAGGCGTATGGAACAAGGGGATGACACCGGGTATGATGTCAGGCGCATTCGGTAAAAGGCAATACGGGAGATACCTGGTTGTCTCATTATGGGACAGTGAATATTTACATCAACGGTATTTGGATAAGGAATTGCCCGCTCTGATAAAGGAATCGGGAGTGAAAGATACAATCCAACACATTACAGGAAGTTTAATTGAATTGCATCCAAAGTGGGCGGTCATTTAGAATCAAACATTATCAATCTATCAATTTGGCTAATTAATGGTGTCTTGGATTGCAGTCTTAATGGAATGTAAGAAGGACATATCAGCGCTCTAAATTATTCTACAGAAGGTGATAACAAATGAAACTAGATTATGATACACAGTACATCAGGGGCATCTACCTGAATAAAGATCGAATATCTTCGTATGACCATTTCCCTCTTGATCTGCCGGTTATCAAGCACCTTCAAGAAGTGACTTTTCATCCTAGTGTTACCTATGTTATCGGGGAAAATGGAATGGGGAAGTCCACTTTGCTTGAAGGTATTGCGATTGCGTATGGCTTCAATCCAGAAGGCGGAACGTTGAATTTCAATTTTTCCAATTATGATTCACATTCCAATTTGGACGAATACCTCCGTTTGAAAAAAGGCGTGTACAAACCGAAGGATAATTTTTTCTTTAGGGCGGAAACCTTTTATAATTTAGCTACGAATATAGAGGAATTAGACAGGGAGGCATCGTTTGGGTCAAAAATCATCGATTCCTTCGGTGGAAAGTCACTTCACCAGCAATCTCATGGGGAATCATTTTTTTCAGCCTTTATAGAACGATTTCAAGGCAATGGATTGTATATCCTTGATGAGCCTGAAGCTGCTTTGTCGCCATTAAGACAAATGTCGATGCTGGCCAGGATAAATGAGCTTGCCAAACAAGGTTCCCAATTCATCATTTCCACACATTCACCGATCATCATGGCCTACCCGGATGCTAAAATCCTCCAAATTTCAGATGAGGGAATGAGTGAGGTGACTTTAGAGGAGTCCAATCACTATTTGTTAATGAAACAGTTTTTTGAAGATAAAGATCGGCTGCTTCATCATCTATTCGAATGAGATTTTAGCATCTCCTTTAAAAAACCCCCCGACTGCACTGCGCATCGGGGTTTTCATATTGTTGAAATTCATTATTGACAGTTTTAGTGTATTACGGGTATAGTACATCTATAAGGTGTATGAACCACTTGGTACATACACGCATATCAGGCTTTTTTTAATAAATAGGGGGTGGTTTTAATGAACGTAAATACCCGGGAACCGGTATATCTGCAAGTCGTTAGGCATTTCAAAGAACAAATAGCCATTGGTAATTTCGTGGCGGGGCAGGAAATTCCCTCCCGAAGAGAACTGGCGGCTTCACTTAATATAAATCCCAATACCGCTCAAAAAGCGTATAAAGAAATGGAGGAACAGGGCTTGATTCATACAGAACGAAATTTCCCCAGTCAAATCACGACGAATGAAACGATTTTACAGGCTGTAAGGCAGGAATTGATTTTGGCAGCCGTCGATACGTTTGTCGATGCGATTCGTCCGATTAATGTACCGGTTGATGAACTGCTTCGTGTGGTTAAAGAAAAATACTCGGAAGAAATAAGGGAGGAGGAAGAACAATGATAGAAGTAAAAAAGATCTCCAAGAATTATGGACGGAAAAAGATCTTGGATGTTGTTTCATTTACAGCCAATAAAGGGGAAGTCACTTGTCTGATCGGGATAAATGGTGTCGGTAAAACGACTACACTCAAAGCGATCATGGGGTTGACGCCATATAAAGGTGAAATCCTGATTGATGATCAAAAGATGACAAAGGACAGTTATGAAAAAATCACCTTCATTCCGGACGCACCGACCATGCTTCCGCAAATGACCATTAAACAGGCCATGGTTTTCATGTCGGATTTCTATACCTCCTGGAATCCGGAAAGAGCTAACCAACTAATGGGGTTTTTCAAGCTTAAAGAGGAGAATCGCATTTCGGAATTGTCAAAAGGGAATACAGCTAAGCTCAACCTGATGCTTGGTTTGTCCCTTGACGTCGATTATGTACTGATGGACGAACCATTTTCGGGAATCGATATGTTTAGCCGCGAGCAAATTGCCGATGTTTTTGCGAGCCACCTAATTGAAGATAGAGGAGTCATCATCACGACCCATGAAATCGGTGATATTGAACATTTGATCGATAAGGTCATTTTATTGGATAACGGTACAGTGCTTAAAGAGTTCAATACAGAAGAAATGCGTGAAGAGGAAGGGAAATCGGTAGTCGATGTAATGAGAGAGGTGTATCAATCATGATGCGATATATAAAACTAGTGAACTTTGAAATCAACCGTTTCAGTAAAATCTATCTTAGCCTATTGTTGATAACCTTGGTTTCGCAATTTGCCGGAGTGATCATCGTAACGAAGAGCCTTCTTAAAGATGCCAGGGATATCATGTCGGAAGAAAGACTATCTGAAGCCGCTTATATTACCAATTATGGAAGCATTGAGTTTAGCCATATCGCCCATACCCTTTTGTTTGTAGGACCGATAGCGCTGAGTGCGGTTGCCCTTATTTTTTACATTTTCCTTATTTGGTATCGTGATTGGTTTGGAAAGAATACGTTCATTTATCGTCTATTGATGTTGCCAACATCCAGATTATCAATCTACCTTTCAAAAGCTACGGCCATTTTCCTGATGGTATTAGGGTTGATTGCTTTCCAGATCATCATTTTACCAATGGAAAATGCCCTATTTAATTCAAATGTGCCGGAAGCGCTCTTGAATGAAATGTCAACTTTTGCCATTGCGAAAATCAGTCCGATTTTGTCATTGATCATCCCAAGCACGTTCACGCAATTCCTGCTTTCCTATGGCATTGGTCTTATGATCATGTCGATATTATTCACGGCGATCATGTTTGAAAGAAGTTTCCGCATAAAAGGAATCATTTTGGGCTTGGTATATTGCGGAATCGCTGCTGTGTTGTTTTTAGCTCCAGTTTTAATGGGAATCGGGAATTTCTATTTCTATCCTAATGAATTATTTGGCCTGATGCTCGCATTAGGAATCATTTTGACAGGATTATCAGTTTGGCTTGGTGCTTGGTTATTGAAAAATCGCGTTACCGTATAACAACAACTTTAAAGGAGAGTGAACAAGGTGAAACGTTATTTATGCAGCATCATTATTGGAATGGTTGTCATCTTAAGCATCGGGACCTATTATGTCAAAGTAGCTTCCTCCGCTTCCAGCCTTCCAAAGTATACGTTCAAGACACTGGAAGGCAGCGATAAAGAGCTTGATCCGGTGATCATAAATGCTTCGCTTCAAAATGGCAGTAATTTTTATGAACCATTAACAATTGAATCCAATACAACGACATATGAAAGCGAAAAGTCTTACTTGGAGAACTTAACTGGAAGACAAGACCAGCAAATTGAAAGATTGGTAAAAGAACATCGTTCGTTTATGCGTGGTAAGGATTCCATTAGTTCTTTATATGAAGACGATGATTTTCTCGCTTACGCTTTGGTGAATAGCGAATTTACAAAGAGAGGGAAAATGGAAGCGGAGTTTGATATCGGTTTACTGGAGAAGAAGGACGAAGAGGAAACTTCTTTCCAAATCGAACTTCCGCATCAAGAGAGAATCATGAATGTTGATGTCAGGGATGTGCAATTGGTCCATTCAAAACTACAGGTTTTAACGATGAATGATGTGAATTCCAACAATGAGAAGCAGACAAAAGAGGTTCATCTGTATACGATCGATGTAGCCAATAAAAAAGTCTTGAGCGATAAAACCCTTGTATCTGAAACCTTTACTTACCCAGATCAAGTTGATTTTCAGATGCCAATCGATGTTGCTCCCTCCCAGCCAAACAACATGGTATTAATTTCGTCAATTAAAGGGGTAAATCATGAGGATGGTCCCTTTGAGGAAAAACTAAAAGAAAGCAAGCTTTTATCTTATAATTATGAAACGGAAAAATTAGAAACGGTTAAAAAAGAATCGCTTAGCCTTGATATGGTAGGATCAGGATATGTGGACGGGAAAAACCTTTATGTAGTTGAAACGGAATCAGATGCCTATCACCTTAAAACGTTTGACCTCAGCAGTCAAAAGCTAACGAATGACACGGAGCTGGATATAGCTGCTAATAAAGAAGAGCAATATACCGCTGCCTTTAAGAACGGGCGTGTGTACTTCCTATTGAACGGAATGAATCAAGAGGGCAAAACATCCAAGCCTGCCAAACTTCTGATTGCAGATATAAAGACTGGAAAGACTTTATATAAAGGTGAAGCAGTCATAAATAAAAAGAACAGCAAAAGTTTTGGACTTTTTATAGATGACTTGGAAATAAAATAAGGACCACTATCACTATAAGCTGTCTCAAAAAGCTTTAAATAAAAAAGGGATATCCCCCAATGGGATATCCCTTTTTTATTTAAATGGAAGCTAAGTTCGTTTTAGTTGCACGTTCCTTCTTGCCGTGCAAGAAGTAGTAAAGGACGGAGGTTGCGATGACCAAAACGCCCAGGATGATATAAAGTGTGCTATAACCTGTTACTGGAATGATGAATCCCAGAATATAAGGGCCGAATCCAAGTCCTGCATCAAGCATGATAAAGAAGGTGGACGTTGCCATCCCCATTCGGTGAGGCGGTGTCAGTTTAACGGCAATCGCCTGCGAGCTTGATTGCATATTACCGAATCCAAGGCCAATGAGGAAACCAGCTGCCAGTAAAGTGAAACTATTGGTTGTTATACTTAGAAGCAGCAAACCAATTCCGAAAATCATGAAAGCCGGATACATAATGAAGTTCGATCCTTTGCGGTCCATTAACGGTCCTGAGAAAGGACGTGATAATAATACGGCTACTGCGTAAACGACAAAGAAGAAGCTTGCTGTATTGACCAAATCGATTTCTATGGCATAGAAACTGATGAAAGAAAGGACGCTGGAATAACAGAATGCCAATAACAGAGTGATGATCGAGATGGGCAGTGCCTTAGGTTCAATGAAATTGGAAAGCTTGAATCCTTTGCTTTCCGTAACTTTGGCCGTCACTTTCAATGCCGGGACATATAGGAAGAATGCTGTAATCAGGGAGATCACCCCTAAAGCCAGGCAGAAACTGAAAATGACTTGGAAGCTTGTATGCTGAGCCATATACAGACCGATGAAAGGACCGATTGCCGTCGCAAGTGTTGCGCTCATGCTGTAATAGCCGATGCCTTCTCCCTTTCTTGTTGCCGGGATGATCTGGGCGACAATCGTGCCTGTCGCAGTACTTGCCATGCCCATCGCCATACCATGGATCAGGCGGTTAACAAGCAGGAAGCCAATTCCAAGGTCCACAAAATAAAGAAGTGTTGTCAAAGTGAAAAAGATCAAACCTATGAATAATGTTTTCTTGCGGCCGATTGAATCAATGAAACGGCCGATGAACAGACGTCCAATTAACGTCCCGATTATGAAAATACCTGATATGAGTCCGGCTTCGCTTGTAGAAGCATCCAATTCATTTACGGCATAGATGGCAAGTGTCACCATCAATAAATAAAAGATTAATGTTATGAAAAAATTAATGGAAGAAACGATGACAAAATCCTTCGTCCACAGTCTAGGTCTGGATTGTTCCATTTTATTATCTCCTTACTTTATAATGTTATTTCTAATTTCGCCCATGATGCGTATGGCTGCGAGTTGTTCCTCTTCAGTGATTCCTTTCAAGATATCCTGTTCGTATTGATCGATTGTCACGCGGACTTCACTGTAGACCTTTTTTCCATGCTCCGTAAGCCGCATTCTTTTTTCGCGTTTATCTTTGCTTGGCACATGCTCGACATACTCCAGCTCTTCCAAGCGGGCAATGGTCCTCGTAATCGTGGGTTTTTCCACGCTTTGGTAAGTGGCAAGCTCTACAAGCGTCGCCGAAACATAATTGGTTAAGTAATACAAAATGGACCATTGCGCTCTGTGTAAATCATGCTTGCCCAGCTGTATATTAAGATTATTTTCAAAAGGTCGGTACAGCAGTAATAATTGCTGAAAGAATTTTTGGTAAGTCTTTATCAGAAACACCCCTTAAATTAATATATAGTTACCATGAGTAACTGTTACCCTGAGTAACTATAATAACAAAAAAAATCCTTTCTGTCTACTCGGATTTGAATGGTTTAGTTAAATCAGGTTTTTAGTTAAAATGAATGGGAATATAGGAATAGGAGATGATGTGAAGCATGTATAAATCTATGATCGCATTGATTGCCGCAGCAACAATGCTAACTGCTTGCAATAATGACAAAGCGGATGAAAACGGGGGAAAATCTGTGCAAACAACAGATGAAAATCAAACCCAAACTGAAAATGAAGAACAAAAACAACCCTCGCAAACAGACACTCAAACAAGTCCTAAACATGAGAAGTGGTCTTCTTTGCCCGAATATGACAAAATCATCGAGCAAATCGGCAACGAAGACTATACTTTCAATAAGGAAACGGATAACGATGGTAAACGAGTATTCCTTATTGAACTGAACGGTGAAAAACAATATAAAACCGTTTTCGTCAAAAATACCAATCGCCTGAAAATTATCAAAATAAATGGCGGCGGAGAGGTTTATGACGAAATCTTAAAATAAGTGGACCTGCGTAATATAGAGACCTTTATTGGTTTTGATAAAGGAGGCGGGGGAAAAAGGGCTGTAATGCAACAGCCCTTTTTGGTTCTGCCGACAAGCACCCATTCGCCGGCGGGGAGAATCATTATGCGGTATATTTTGAAGATCCTGATCGGATGAAGATCGAACTCGTGGCCCCCTAATCATACGCAATAGTTGGCATAGCTATAATGGCCGTTATGTCCATCCTTACCTTCCTCAGGTTGTTCGGGTTCCGGGCCAAGTGAAAAGGCATCGATCAATATAAATGCACCGAAAACTTGGGTCCAGCTGCCTAGTAAAAGAATTTGTTCTCCCAAACGTTGTTTTTCATTTAAAATGAAAATATTTCCGACCGATTCCAAAAAAGAGCCGGCTGCAATGAGGCTATTTCCCTTGATCTCAAAAGAGCGTGAAATGGTCTCCTCCGTCAGTGATGCCCCGAATGCTTCAAAAGCGGCACCTAGGCCTTGGATTCCACTGCCGATCGCATCCGTTCTGGTGCCCTCCTCCACTGAACCACTCAATTGCATATCTATTCCAACTGCATTTGCGATATTGCCAACAGCCTCAAGCCAAGCCCCGAATATGAAATAAGTTTCCGAACGTTCATTTTCCGGGTTCAGCATTTTCGAACGGCCGATTGCTTGCAGCGAATTTCCAACGGCTTCGATGCCATTCCCTTTGAGGACCAGGTCTTTTCCGAGGTTAGTGCCCGTTAAAGTTTGCCGGGTTTGCCCGATTGCACCTACAAGTGTGCCGATGCCAAGTAACCATGCTCCTGAATAAAGGAGGTCATCTCCATGAGTGATCATATCTCAAACGCTCCTTAAAAGTGGTTACATTATATTATTCAGGAAACAGTGTTTGTTTACATATGGCTTTAACACCGGGAATTTGGTTGAAAATTAACCACTTATTGGTATAATGACAGCTGGAGGAGATGATATTGACTTTTAACAAATTTTTGCAAATGATTATCGCTGCACTTTTCTTAATGGTTTTTACGTTTTGTACCTGGTATGAAGGCAGTGAAATTCTGGATAGACCTTGGGAATGGGGGTATTCCACGCATTTCACACAAGTTAATGCTGATCAGGCGATGGATACAGATGATATTTCGAATTTCGATTATTTGGTTTATGCCGCAAAATTCAAACCGTTATTTCCATTTCTGATGGTCCTCGCAGCATCATATTTAATCATACTTACGGGATATATCCTATTCAAAAGAAGTATTAAAAAAATGGCACTATTCTTGTTGGGACTGGGTATCCTTTTTCTGCTTTCAAGTGGTTTTGTATCCAATTCCCCGACTGTTGGAGGAAATATCTTTCAATCATTTTTTCTGATAGGCGGAATGATAGCCATATTAAGTGCAGCTCTATATTATTTCAGGATACCAACAGGATTCCATACTGAAATTTAAAGTCACAAGGCTGCCGATGAGGCAGCTTTTTTTGTAAAGTGATGATTGTAATTGACACAAAAGAACGAAAAATAATAGTCATTTTCGCGAAATTCTTAGATTGAACTTCACTGGAATTTAGTTTATATTTAAGCCGAAATTGAGTACCAGTTGCTATATTACCAAAGGTGGACCCTTATCGGTTCAATGCACGCACCTTTCAAATAAAGGGATATGCTGTTAAAAGCAAAACGTCCAGTTTCCTGTAAAGAAGTGTGATGCAGATGGGAAAAAGAAATAAAGCGAAAAGGTGATAATATGTCAGGCAAAATCAAAATTGAACAGCCAAAGATCCCCCAAGACTTAACTCAAGCTAACTTTCAGGAAATATATTATCAAGATGAGCCTTATCTTGATTCCTGTATCATAACCAATTGCACGATCGATAGAGAAAAGATGGACAAAATCGTATTATCACAGGTTGTTTTTAAAAATGTGACATTCAGCGATGTATCTTTCAGGAATATCGAGCTGACGGATGTCATTTTTGATCATTGCGATTTGACGAATGCCGATTTCATGGGTGGCTCGATTCATCGGGTGGAATTCAAAGAATCCAAACTTTTAGGCATTAACCTGTCTGACGCAAGTTTAGGGAATGTCTCCTTTGAGAAATGCAACTTGAATTTAAGTGCTTTTGGTTATTCCAGTTTAAAGCAAGTGAAGTTCGATCATTGCTCATTGGAAAGTGCTGATTATTATGAGTGTAAATTCATCAAAGTGAAGTTCGAAACATGTAGGTTAAATGAAGTGAACTTTTCCCGGACACCGCTCAAAGGAATTGATATTAGCAGTTCTACATTTCAAAGGCTTACCGTATCCATGGAAGATTTAAATGGATGCGAAGTTTCCCCGGACCAAGCGATAGTCTTTGCAGCCATGCTTGGACTGAAAATTAAAGAGTGAACCTTTTAAGATGAAAAGAATGACCTAATGGAGAGTAAACTGCGCTGGCGGAGAGATCTTCCAATAAAGCTGCCATTACTATAAGAAAACGAGGGGCCACCGATTAGGTGGCCCTTTTTGAGTTGGTTTGTAGCTAATTAAGGGAAGTTTTGTTGGGGTTTTGTGGTAAAAACAGGCGAGGTGAATATGAATATATAGATTTTGAGGAGTAGGAATGTTTGCACAAATACAGGATTACTTTACAATATTTGTTAGGTGGATTGAGATAAGGGGGATTGAACGTTGATTATCAATAAGGTCACTTTGTATAGTCATGCATGGAATGAAATGCGGAATTTTTATGTTGATGTGCTAGGCTTTGAGTTAATATCGCAAACTGATGATGGTTTTGAAATGAAGGCAGGGGAAAGTGTGCTAGAAATCAAAAAATATCATCACCAAGAAAAGCCTTTTTATCATTTTGCCATGAACATACCGACCAATTTATTTACTTTGGCAAAAGCATGGGCGAAATCAAAAGTGGAATTGACTAGGGAAGATGATGAGGACGAAGTTTTTTTCAGCTATTCAGATGCACATGCTTTTTATTTTTTAGACCCATCAGGCAACATTGTCGAGTTCATATCGAGATATTCCGTATCACCCACATCCGAGGCTGAGTCTTTTTCAGTCCAAGACGTCCTGTGCATTAGTGAAATAAACATTACGACAGATGAAGTGAGGGTTTTGGGAAATCAGTTGATCAGTAATGGTGTACCTGTAAGGAGTGGTGAGGCGATAAGTGAAGATGGATTGAATTTCATGGGGGAACATGAAGCAGGTGCGTTTTTACTTTTAGGTCCAAGGAAACGGCGTTGGATTTTCTCGGATAAGGTGTCGGAAATCTTTCCGCTTTCGCTAGTCATAAATCAGCAACTAGATATTTCATTGGATGGCGAAGGATTAATGGAATTGAAAAAAGTGGAATGATATAGATTTATATTTTGGTAATAAAATTCATAAGACCGATTCAATCATGAAAGCGAACGCAGAAGCAGGGCTGCCTGCCATTATGTATCTCAAACCACGATTTAATCTCATTACTGATGCAAGTCATATGATAATAAGCTTGTTACTCCTAATATATAATTAGGAGTTTCACTTTTTTTAAATAAGGCTATGTTAAAATTTTGAATAAATCGTAATCATTTATGGTAATCTGATTTATTTTAGAAAACAAAAGGTACAATTCGGATACTATGGCAACGATATTAGCTGAGCTTGTTAACTCACCATTTACTCCTTCTGCTCACAAATGTCGGTTAGTTGTGTATATTTATATTTTTACTTTTTAAATTCTCTAAACTCATCAACATAGAAAGCTACTTAACCACAATTTGGGCATACAGATGCTTTAGGGTTTGCAGAAACACTACTGAAAAGTCCTTTCTTTTGACTAATCTTTATCCCATACATTCCGCCCTGAACATTTACTTTGCAATCATCTATCATTTCAGTTTGGCATTGATTACAAATTCGATTCATGAAAACACTCCTTTTTCATTTAAAAAACTACTTAAGTAGAAACACTCAGAATTCAATGTTGATTTTAACATAAATATCCAAAAGAGCTTGTGACATTTTGGAATTACATAAGAAAAGTCATGTTTAATAGAGGAAAAATTGTTTAGCAGTCTAAAAGAATTTAACAACACCATTTTCATGTTCCTAACCGAACATAAAAATAAAGTGAATACTGCACCATAACCGAAGGAGCCAGCCATGAAAAAAAGAAGTTTATTGATAACGATGGGCGTGATCATTTTCGGGATCATTGCCTCGATAGCATTGGTATCTCAAACCAAAAAGAAAGAGATCGCCGGTAAAAGGGTATTTCCACAGCATACAGTCTATCAAGCGGGTACGATAAAACCTGACAATCTTTTACAGGAGGAGATGGATGCTGCCGTAGCGAATTTTTATGAAACCTGGAAAAGTGAATATCTTAAGGAGCCTGCGGATAAAAATGATCAATTTTATATTTTTTACAATGATAAAGGTTATGCAGAGCCCAAAAACGCAGTGACCGTTTCTGAAGCGCATGGTTATGGGATGATGATTACGGCGATCATGGCAGGCAGCCAGGACAAGCAGTACTTCGATGGGCTTTATCGTTTTTATAAAGCACATGGAAGTGATAATGACCCTTCATTAATGGCATGGCAGCAAGTAAAGGATAAATCGGGTAAAATCATCAATACGCCAGGGGATGCCGATTCAGCAACTGATGGCAATATGGATATCGCCTATTCGTTATTATTGGCCGATCGCCAGTGGGGAAGTGAAGGGGAAATCGACTATCTTGCCAGTGCAAAGGACATCTTGGATGCGATCATGTCGAATGAGATAAATCGGTCGCAGTCCCTGGTTAAACTGGGGGACTGGGCGGATGATAAAGATGACGTATACGGACAATCGACTCGTTCATCTGACCATCTTCTCAATCATTTTAAGTCATTTGAGGCGGCAACTGGGAATGATGAATGGAAAGATGTAACGGATAAGGCCTATGCGGTCATTCATTCGATTTATGAGGAGAAAAGCGGCAATACTGGCCTCGTCCCGGACTTCATCGTACAATTCAAGGGAGAATACCAGCCGGCAGAAGCTGATTTTTTAGAAGGGGAGAATGACGGCAATTATAGCTGGAACAGCAGCAGGACCCCTTGGCGCTATACGCTCGATTTCTTACTGACTGGTGATGAAAGAGCGCTGCCGCAATTAAAGCGGATGAATGCTTGGATTAAAGCAGAAACGGATGGCAACCCTGAAAATATCCAATCCGGCTATACGCTAAGCGGAAAAGCCGTGGAAGAAGGGAATAGTACAAGCTTCGTTGCTCCATTCATGGTGAGTGCCATGGTTGATTCCTCCAATCAGCAATGGATTAACATGTTATGGAATCGGACGATACAGGAACAAGATGATGATGATTATTTTGCCAATACGGTAAAATTACAGACAATGATCGTGGTTTCAGGTAACTGGTGGGCGCCATGACAATGAAGAAACTTAATTAAAGATGAAAAGGAGTTTGATGAGAATGATGAAGGTCACACCGTTCTTGATGTTCGAAGGTAAGGCGGAGGAAGCAATGAATTATTACACATCTTTAATCGAAGGATCGAAAATAACCAGCATGATCCGGTATGGTGCAAATGAAGCAGGTACAGAGGGAAGTGTCATGCAGGCTACCTTTACCTTGAAGGATCAGGAATTTATGTGCATCGATAGCTATGTTAAGCATCAATTTACGTTTACACCTTCGTTTTCAATATTCCTTACATGTGATAGTGAAGAGGAAATTGACAGGCTTTATTCGAGGTTAACTGATGGCGGACAAGTGCTGATGCCATTGGGTGATTATTCCTTTAGTAAGAAGTTCGGATGGATATCTGATAAATTTGGTGTTTCCTGGCAACTTACTCTCCCAATATGAATGTAAAAAGGCCACTGAATAGTGGCTTTTTAGTTTGTTGACTAAAGGAGATTCGGAAGTGTCTCACCCCGAACCATAATTTTTAAAAGAAGACTTTGCGAGGCTTTTCCCGAAGCATAGATAAGGTACATAAACCGGGAAAGAGTTAGATAGATCCAGGATAAACCGTTTGTGCTGTAAAGGAATTAATTATATATTAATCCTTGAGTACATTAATTCATGGATTAAAGTATGATGATAAGAAAAGCCCGGAGGAGACGATCATGAAAAATATCAATACTGAACAAGAATACCGTGAACAAATCAACCAAGAGGGACTGACGGTCGGGATTTTTACGACTACATGGTGTCCGGACTGCAAACGTTTAGACATGTTCATCGATGAGATCACTCAAGAACATCAAGACAAACAGTGGTTTACAATCGATCGTGATGATTTCCCTGAGATTTCTGAAGAGCAAACGGTAATGGGAATTCCATCATTATTAGTATTTAAAAATGGAGAAAAGGTTGCACACCTGCACAGTGCAAATGCTAAAACTCCAGAAGCGGTCAATGAATTTCTAAAAGACCTATAAAAGATCCCTAACAAAGGTGAACCCCGAATGGTGCTGTAATAAGGGGTTCACCTTTTTTTTAGAAATTTTTTCTAGAAATAACTTGATTTCTAAGATGAAACGGGTTTTAATTATAGATACTGAATATCCATTATGGATATCGAATATCCATATAGATACTGAAAGAGGTGAACTGATTTGCAATTTACAAAAGGGGTAGAGCAAGCTATATGCATTATTGTTATACTCTCTACCCAGGATAAAAATGTACCGCTTTCGTCAAATGAGATCAGCAGGCGATTAGAAGTGTCTCCTTCTTATTTGAAAAAAATCATAAGGAAATTGGTCGTTAAGCAGATAATCACTTCCGTTCCTGGTAACAATGGCGGCCTTACTCTTGCCAAAAGTGTAGATAAGATTAAAAACCTTGAAATTATTGAGGCGATGGAAGGCCCCATTTCGATGTTTCCGGATACAGGACTTATAGAAAAAGCGTTTAAAGATGGAGAGTATGCAGAGAAGGGGATGGACGTCCTTCGTCGGATGTTTTCTCGGGCGGATCAACTATTAGTGGATTTCTTTTCCAGTCAAACAGTGGCTGATTTGCTTAAAGAAAGCTTTGGCACCACGGACATACCGACTCTTAATTGGAATTCGGGGTCATTGAGTGAAGTACTGCGTGAAAAGAAAGGTGAAAAGAAGTGAACATGCTTAAACAAGAATGGAAGCTTTTCCTTACAAATCGAAAACTGGTCGGTGTGGCAATAGTTTTACTGTTCGTTCCGATTATTTATGGGGGGTTATTCCTTAGTTCTGCCTGGAATCCATACGGGAATACAGGTAAATTACCTGTTGCGGTCGTGAATAAGGATGTGAAGGCGGAATATGAGGGGAAAACCTTAACAGTCGGTAATGAGCTAATCGAGCAATTAAAGGACAATGATGATTTAGAATGGCATTTCGTAACGGAAAAAGCGGCGAAAAAAGGATTCGATGATGGTACATATTATATGGTCGTTACCATTCCGGAAGACTTTTCAAAAAATGCTTCAACCGTCATGGATGATAAGCCAAAAAAAATGAATTTAACGTATGACGTGAATCCTGGACGCAGTTTCGTTTCTGAAACGGTCGGAAAACAGGCAACGAATAATTTGAAAACGGAAATTGCCGAAAGTGTCACAAAAGAATATGCGGAAGCGATCTTCTCACAACTGGATGAAATCGGAGAAGGATTCGGCGATGCAGCAGATGGGGCATCAAAACTGGATGACGGTGCTGAAAAACTGCATGATGGAAACAAAGAAGTGACAGAAAATCTGAATAAATTAGCTTCCAGCACATTAACCTTTAAAGATGGGGCGAATAAACTTCAAGTTGGCGTCGGCGAGTTTTTGGAAGGAGCAAATAAGCTTGAAAGTGGCGCGTCGGAATTAAATAAGGGAATTTCACAATACACTTCCGGTGTCGGTGAGTTGCAAAAGGGTGCGGACGAACTCGCATCAGGCACAGGGGAATTAACTAATAATAGTGAAGCACTTATACAAGGTTCTTCTCAGCTTTCCACTGGGCTGGCCAAAGTGGTTCCAGGAGCCCAAAGTTTAAATACTGGTTTGGCACAAGCGCAAACAGGCAGTGCGAATTTGAATGATGGGTTGAATCAATTATCACAAAATGCAAGCCAGCTGACGGACCAATCGACAGGAATTCCAAAATTGGCAGCAGGTCAGCAGAGTTTAAATGAGGGAATCAATAAATTGGCAGAAGGAAGCCAGGCGTTAAATGACGGCCTGAAAAAAATGGATGGCCAATTACCAGCAGAGGATCAGCTAAGTCAACTTAAGCAAGGACTGACTAGCATTCAAAGCGGTGTAAATCAATTGCAAGAAGCGGTTCCCGCAGGAAGCAGCACGTCCGGTACCGTATCAGGCATTACTGAAGACCTCAAGAATAGCCAAGCGGCTTTAACGGAACTTCAATCAACGATTGCGAATAATGGGCAAAGCACAATCAATGCCGTTCAAAACACGGAAGCGTTCAAAAGCATGGCCAGTGAACAACAATCCGAATTAATCGGAGCCATTCAAAATGAACTTCAAAACCAAGCGGGAGCACAAAAACAAATTGCATCGACTCTTGCTGCAAGTGTATCCGACTTATCGACGCAATTAACGGATAAAGTAATGCCAGTATTGAATGGATTAGGCCAGCTTCCGGAACAAGTGGCCAATTTAAATAATGCGGTGAATAAGGTCAATCCAAACGCCGTTTCAGCGTTAAACGGATATACGGCAATAAGGAACGCACTGGAAGAACAATTGATTCCTGGTGCAACCCAATTAAACGGCGGCTTGAATGAAGCTGCTGAAGGCAGCAATCAATTAACGGCGGCAACACAAAGTTTAAATGAACGTACACCAGAATTAGTGAAGGGGATCAACCAGTTAGCACAAGGCGGTTCCTCGTTAAATAATGGCCTTTCAAAACTATCTGAGGGATCTGGTCAGTTGGTTGATGGAGTATCACAACTTCAATCAGGGTCATCCTCCTTTGGGAATGGTCTTGAGAAGTACGCATTCGGTGTTAGCCAAGTTGGCGAAGGGGCAAACAAACTTGCTAATGGGGCCAATCAACTGAATGCCAACTCAGCTGCCTTGAACGAGGGCTCATCAGCACTTGTTAAAGGCACTGAACAATTGGCAAGCAATCTGCCTACTTTAAGCAATGGAGTCATCCAGCTTGCTGATGGCGCAGGTAAAATCAATGAAGGCTCATCAGCACTTGCTGAAGGTTCCGGTAAATTGGGTGATGGAATTTCCTCACTTAAAGATGGAACGGTCGAGCTTTCGGAAAAACTCAGTGATGGTGCAGAAGAAATAAGTGAAAATAAAACAACCGATAATAATTACAGCATGATTGCTGAGCCGACACAGGTTAAAGAACAAAAAAGCAGTGACGTGCCGAATTATGGTCATGCACTGGCTCCTTATGTATTGTCTCTTGGGTTATTTGTAGGAGCTATTGCCTTCAATATGGGATTCCCGACAGGCTTGCCTTCTACAAGGCCTACATCTGGAGTGGCATGGTGGTTCAGTAAATTTACGGTCCTATTTATCCAAGCGACGCTTTCGGCATTAGTGTTGGATGCGATCATGATTTGGGGAATGGATTTACAGGTCGAGAACATGGGACAATTCATTGGGGTTTCCATACTGACTTCCCTTACCTTCATGTTCATCGTTACCTTCTTGACCGTAGGATTTGGAAATCCAGGTCGTTT
Organism: Peribacillus simplex NBRC 15720 = DSM 1321; assembly: GCF_002243645.1. Taxonomy (NCBI): domain Bacteria; kingdom Bacillati; phylum Bacillota; class Bacilli; order Caryophanales; family Bacillaceae; genus Peribacillus; species Peribacillus simplex. The sequence continues at coordinate 3,291,322 of NZ_CP017704.1, forward strand.
ATTGGCGATGATATTCCTTGTATTACAGCTAGGTGCAAGCGGAGGGATGTTCCCAGTGGAACTGACCAATAACTTCTTCAGTCATGTTCACCCGTTCATACCGATGACATACTCTGTCATGGGCTTCCGTCAGGCGATGAGTACGAGCCTTGGAGCGGATGCATTGACAACGAGTATAGTATTCCTTACTGGATGCATCATTGTCTTTAATCTACTGTTATTGCTAACGATGGTCATCAAGAAGCGCAAAGCGCACAATATTGAGCTGGATGCATAAATTAATGAAGAAAACCCCCGGTGCAATGCGCCGGGGGTTTTTCTTATGATGTTTCATCCGTGTCCTTTTCTTTTTCGATGATTTTCAATCCATTTTCCCCTGAACTTTCAATCACATGTTTAAGGATGGATAGTTTGTTATCCCAAAAATGATCGTAAAAGGAAAGCCACTGTTTCAATTCCGCTAAAGGTTCTGGCTGAAGCCGAAAGCGTTTTTCTCTTCCTACCTTCCGGCCACTGACCAATTCAGCTTCAGAAAGGATATGAAGATGCTTGGCAATCGCTGTACGGCTCATGGAAAAGTGAGAAGTGATTTCTGAAATGGGTAAATCCCCTTCAGCAAGCAATTGCAGGACCTTTCTGCGTGTTGGGTCGGCGATAGCCTGAAATACATCATGCTTTTCTGCTGCAGACACTTAGCCCTCAACAGCCTTTTTAAGTTTTTGATTAACGATCTGTTCCCAGCCATGATCCATTCTATCGCGAATGACTGAGCTTTTTTCGTTCGGTTTCGGAAGAATCGTTTCAGGCTCTTTCCAACCACCATGAATAAGGGTGAACTCCGTTTTGTCATCCAGTTCTTTTAAAATGAACGAAATGAACCAACCGTCCGTATCCCAACTGAATGAGAGCCGATGAGGAGCATCTAACTCCATTACCTTACAAGGAGAAGGACCAAAAGGTGATTGCACATGGAACTCATGTCCCACTTTCGGTTGAAAATCATTTGGCATGAACCATGAAGCTATGCCCTCAGCAGTCGAAACTGTATCCCAAACTTTTTGGATAGGAGCTTCAAGAATAATCGTCTTCTTGATATCCTGTAATGTATGTTGATTTTCCATACTGATTCTCCTTTTTAATTAAAGATATGAAACCAATTGGTTTTGCTTTGTTGATTATATAAAACCTTTTGGTTTCATGTCAATAATTTGTTTCAAGCGACTCCTTTTTATTCATTGCAGCCTGCTTAATTACCCAAGTCTTCAATTTGTTTTGCCAATCCAGTTATATTATCGATTGATTTCATAATCTCTGAGTCTTCTAATGCATTAGGATCAATTTGACCATTTTCAATATTATTTAGATATAATTCAATGCCCTCTGAAAGCTGTTGATTTGAGCTGACGATCTTCTCGTGGATGCCTTCAGCGATTTGGGGTGGTTCAGTTGCATTGAATTCTTCAATCTCCGTTTTCATCAATTCCAGTTCTTTTTCAAGATTTGCTCTTGCATCAGCATTCGTGACGGCGTCTTGTGACAATGCGGGCACCTCATTGGAAAAATCCTTAACGGTATTTACATACTCCGTAGCATTATCTGCATACTCCAATGATGAATTGACTTCTCCCAAAAGCGAGCATCCGCTTAATGTAAGGATGGACAGTACAGCAATGGTCATTATTTTTTTCATATGTGCCTCCAATGTAATTTATTTATAGTAATGATCAAATAGGCAGAAATCTCTTTTTGTAAATCGCTGCAATGGAATTCAGTATGAAGCCAGGGATCTTCTTCGGGAAAAATGACTTCGAATAGAAAAGGTGAAATGCACTTTTCAAGTCGTGCCACTGATTGCAGGATTTCACTTGCTTAAACCTTGCAACGTCAATGATCTTCACCTTTTTTTCGGAAGTGATGAAGATGTTTCGTAAATGGATATCCGAAGGATTCAATCCCTCTTTCCTTGCCAATTGCAGAGCATGGTCTATCTCCGCGATGTTTTCTTCCGTTATCGGGATTCCCAATGTTAAACATTCAAAAAGAGTGTTGCCTTCAATATGATCTATAACCAGGTAATTTACCCCCGCATCATATAAGGTTGGATAGTATTCGATGGATTGGACGGTTTTGTATATTTCAGCTTCAATTTTAGCTGTGTGAGTATGATCCGGGAAAAACACTTTTAGTGCTTTATTGGTGGAATGTATTCTGAATACATATGCGCTGCGGCCTTTTCCGATTAGTGATAAAGATGGGTCGGCATCAAGCAATATATGCTTTTTATCATCGGAAATCTTAACGCTTTGAGCTAATTCATTATAGTTCTGCATACTTTTCACCTCTATTGTGCAATTTTTTCGAATCAAAAAAGACGGTATAACCGATTATTGGTTATACCGTCTTTTAAAAATTAAAAGACCTCACCAAATAATCGGCAAGGTCTTGCAAACAACTAAAATCAGTTGCCAATAAAGCCGAGGATTCAATCCTGTACTGACGACTTTATTGTATAGCTACTCCCCTTAACAGAAGGATTCTTATAAGTTATATACAGTAATTATATAGGTTATTGCCTCGATCCGTCAAATATAAGGATCGTGTGCTCACTCTTTATGTATATTCGGTAAATGCAGAAAGATGCTCGTCTCATAAGGATTAATTTGAGAGCTAAGTAATTATATCAATATACTTTATTTTCATTATTGGCTTGTCGCGTAAGCTCCATTACGAATATTTCTAATTAATTACTAAAATGTCTAATAGTTTACTATTGTGTTACAATCTCCTTCATCTCCCTATAGATCTAAAGGAATATGATATATTTTAGACGAATGAGCATAAATGCCTATATTATTATACTAATTTTAACCGATATTTAAATAAATGTTAAAAACATAATTCTTTAGTAGGGAGAATGAGGTGAAGAAATTAATTATACCAACTTTCTGTTTTGCAGTGTTGTCTACAGTTGCTTTCGAAGAAAAAATATCTGCAGCTCCACTACATGCTGAACAGGCCAATATTGAAGACGTCATGTTTGTAGATGTGAATTCCGGTTCGCTCAATATGAGAAAAACCGGGGCGGAAGGTGCAAGCATAGTTGCAAAGCTGGCAAATGGCACACAGGTAACGGTGTATTCGGAATCTAAAGGCTGGGCGAAGATCAAAGCCAACGGAAAAGATGGATATGTTAGTACCAAGTATTTATCGGCAACAAAGCCAGGGACTTTAACGAAAGCTGCAGTAACCATTAAAACGACAACGAAATATGTGAATTTGAGCACAGGTTCACTAAAAATGCGAAAAAGCGGCAGTGATAGTGCCGGCATAGTCGCGAAGCTGACAAGGGGCACACAGGTGGCGGTGTATTCGGATTCCAAAGGCTGGGCGAAGATCAAAACCAATGGAAAAGAAGGATATGTCAGTACCAAGTATCTATCGGCAACGAAGCCAGGAACGGTAACCAAAGCTACGGCGACCGTTAAAACGACAACGAAATATGTGAATTTGAGCACAGGTTCACTTAATATGCGAAAAAGCGGTAGTGATAGTGCCGGCCTGATCGCGAAGCTGACAAGAGGCACACAGGTAACGGTGTATTCGGAATCGAAAGGCTGGGCGAAAATCAAAGCTAATGGAAAAGAAGGATATGTCAGTACCAAGTATCTATCGGCAACGAAGCCAGGAACGGTAACCAAAGCTGCGGCAACGGTTAAAACGACAACAAAATATGTGAATGTCAGTACGGGTTCACTTAATATGCGAAAAAGTGGAAAAGCTACCGCAAGCATTGTGGCAATACTTTCAAAAGGAACGAAAGTGACGGTTTATTTGGAATCGAAAGGCTGGGCGAAAATCAAAGCCAATGGAAAGGACGGATATGTCAGCACCAAATATCTGTCTGCTGCAAAGCCAGGATCGGGATCAACGGCAGCCACACCTGAAAAAACGACGACAAAATATGTAAACGTAAGCTCTGGAACGCTCAATATGAGAAAAAGCGGATCGGAAAGCGCGAGCTTGGTCGCGAGGCTTTCAAAAGGAACGAAAGTGACGGTCTATTCGGAATCCAAAGGCTGGGCCAAAGTCAAAGCAAATGGAAAAGACGGCCATGTCAGTGCCAAATATCTATCGATAACAAAACCAGGAACGGAAACGAAGCCTTCCATACCTGAAAAAACGACGACGAAATATGTAAACGGAAGCTCTGGAACGCTCAATATGAGAAAAAGCGGGTCGGAAAGCGCGAGCATAGTCGCAAAGCTGTCAAAAGGAACGGAAGTGACGGTGTATTCGGAATCCAAAGGTTGGGCGAAGATCAAGGCCAATGGGAAGGATGGATATGTCAGTACTGCCTATCTTTCAACGACAAAGCCTGTAACGGATTCCAAACCATCCATACCTGAAAAAACGACGACTAAATATGTAAATGTCAGCTCGGGTTCTCTGAATATGCGGAATAAGCCGTCAGATAGTGCTTCCGTCATTGTGAAATTGGCAAGGGGTGTAGAGGTAGAAGTCATCTCGGAATCAAATGGCTGGTCAAAAGTTAAAGCGTATGGCGGAGAAGGTTATGTCAGTACGCAATATCTATCAGCAACGAAGCCTGGTTCTTTACCGGGGCTGAATCCGGACAAAGAAGAAAACACGGTAGTTAAATATGTAAATGTGAATGATGGCTCCAGTCTGAATATGCGGTCTGCTGCATCAGCTTCCGCTTCAATTATAGCCAAGCTTATAAACAATACGGCCGTAACGGTGTATTCAGAGTCTAATGGCTGGTCAAGAGTCACGGCCAATGGAAAAACGGGATATGTAAGTTCACAATATTTAACGGTCAAAGCACCGGAAGGTCCAGGAAGTTCGAATGGATCGATAATCAGGATTGATAAAGAGTATAATCTTTCGATGGAAAAAATGGTTGAAATTCAAATGGCCGTAAATGGGCAAACGGATAAAAAGTATAAAACCTACATACGTGAAGATGGGCTAACTTTAATCAATTCAACAAAAGGTACGGTAAAAGGAACCGGATGGCGTGTCAGGGGCGGAGCTGGATCTAATTATTGGGTAGTCGGTCCAGTCAGCAATAATCAATCTATGAATATTAAATCAAAAGTAAAGGGCTCTGACGGATACTATTGGTATGAGGTGGACTATAACAAGACATGGGTAAATGCCAATCCGGAAGATATAGAATATAATCTCAACCCAATTAATTTTGTGAATGATCCAATCGATTCATTTCAATTCGTCAAGCTCTCCCAAGTCACCAGTATGAACGTTTCTGAAGTGAATAATAGAATCCTTTCAGGTAAGGGAATTTTACAAGGCCAAGCTGCAACCTTCACTGCGGCAGGGGAAAAATATGGGGTCAATGAAATCTACCTGATTTCACATGCTTTGCTGGAGACCGGGAATGGCACTTCTCCGTTAGCGACTGGCGTAAAGGTGAGCGGGAAAACGGTCTATAATATGTATGGAGTGGGAGCCTTTGACGGAACGGCGGTAAGCAGCGGTGCTCAATACGCCTATAATGCAGGCTGGTTCACTCCGGAAGCGGCCATCATAGGCGGTGCCGAATTCATCGCCAAAGGATATATCTCTGCTGGACAGGACACGCTTTACAAAATGAGATGGAATCCTACAGCTGCAGAGAAATATGGATATGCTTCACACCAGTATGCAACTGATATTGGCTGGGCAACAAAACAAGTGAAACAGATTTATAATTTGTATAGTTTATTAGATTCCTATAAATTGACGATTGAAGTTCCTAAGTACAAATAAGAAAACGGTAAAAAAAACACATGAGTCCGACTCATGTGTTTTTTTGCTATTTAGTTTTATCCTTTTCCAGAATACCCCTAACGACATCTTCGATCGTTACCACTCCCAATGCCTTTTCCAAGGCAAGTTCAGCAACTGAAAAGATGGGTTCTATTGTATCTTGTATATTTCTTCCAACAGTGCATGCTGGATTAGGATTTTCATGGATTCCAAATAATTCTTTATCGGAGACAACATTAACAGCCTGATAAACATCGAGCAAAGTAATATCCGATAAGCTCTTGGCCAATGTCGCTCCGGCGATACCCGGCCGAACGTTCACTAAACCTGCATTCTTCAGCATGCCGGTGATTTTTCTAATTAAGGCTGGGTTCGTGTTTACACTTTTTGCTATAAAATCAGAAGTGTTAACGCCTTCTTTGTTTATTTCTAAAAGAGATAATATATGGATTCCTACGGAAAAGCGGGTACTGATGGACATCTCTTTTTTCTCTCCTTTAAAATCTCTATTCTTATATAGTATAAATTATTTAACATGTAATTCAAGTGGTTACAAGTTATAATGGCCTGCAAGAATAATATTTATCCATTAAACGTTTCCTTGTCAAGTCACGCCGTTTCTGCAAGAGCAAAAATAAAAGGTATGTGTAATTGACAAACCATCATGATGAAACTTATATTATAACGTGTAAATGAATCAGTTACAGGTGAAAACGTGCAGGAAGGGGGAACTGAAATCGGCCGCTATGGCTGGAGAAGGAATATCGACACAACTACAAGTGATGGAGGTATATGATGGCTAATAAAAAAAAGGGTAATCAAAAACAATCTTCTGCATTCACGTTTTGGATCATAGGCTTAATCGCTGTAATCATTATTGGCTTTATATTTTTGGCAAATGGGAAAGACGAAGATACAGCCGTTAATGAAATCGATTATAAATCACAGCCTTATTTGGGAGAAAAATCGGCTCCTGTCCAAATAGTGGAATTTGGTGATTATAAATGTCCAGTCTGCAAGACATTCGAGGAACAATTCTTTCCTTCTATACAAAGTGAATTGATTGATACAGGAAAAGCGCAATTTTATTTCATGAATTATTCGTTCATTAACGTCGATTCAACCAGATCCGCTAAATTTGCGGAAAGCGTTTATCAGGAATTGGGAAATGATACCTTTTGGAAGTTTCATGAGCTGTTGTACGATAAGCAGCCAGCTGACCTGAAATATGAAAAGGAAGATGTCTTTACGGACAAATTCTTAGAAGAAACATTGAAAGAAATCGCAAATGACAAAGATGTGAAAAAGGTCGTTTCCTCTTTTAAAGCCGATAAGTCCGAGGACCAATGGAACAAGGATATGGAGTTGGCCGACGAATTGGGCGTTTCGGGAACTCCTTCCTTATTTGTCGATGGCAAGAAGTTTGAAGGAAATACAATTGATGATTTAGTGAAAATGGTTGATGATGCAGCGAAGGAGAAATAGTGATGAACAAGCCACTATTATTTTCTTGGCTCCTGTCCATCATGGCCACTGCTGGAAGTCTCTACTTTAGTGAGATTCTCCATTATGTACCCTGTACCTTTTGTTGGTATCAAAGGATCTTGATGTACCCGCTCGTTATTTTATTGGGCCGGGCCTTTTATGAGCAAGACCTGAAAATTTATCGATACATCCTCCCATTATCGATTCTGGGCATGTTGGTGTCAGGGTATCACTATTGTCTGCAAAAAATTCCAGCCCTACAGCATTTCGAAATGTGCCAAAGCGGTATTCCCTGCTCAGGTGAGTATATAAACTGGCTAGGATTCATCACGATCCCGTTTTTGGCCTTTATCGCTTTTACTCTCATCACTATCTGCATGGGACTGCTAATGAAAAAGAAAATCAACATGTAATTAAGCGCACCATTCTAAAAGGAATGGTGCTTTTTTATATATATCGACGAAAATCTGCAATATATCTACGAAAAACAGGATATATCTCCGAAACTTGCGATATATCTCCGAAAATCTGCAATATATCTCCGAAACTTGCGATATATCTCCGAAAATCTGCAATATATCTCCGAAACTTGCAATATATCTCCGAAGAACTGCAATATATCTACGAAAAATAGGATATATCTCCGAAACTTGCAATATATCTACGAAAATCTGCAATATATCGACGAAAAACAGGATATATCTCCGAAACTTACGATATATCGACGAAACACCTCTAAATAATAAAAGTTGACAAACGGCAACCTGTAACTTATATTATTACATGTAATCAATTAAGTTACAATTAAAGTTTCAAAGAAAATATATAGGAGGAATTTAAAATGAAAATCGGTATTATTGGTGCGAGCGGAAAAGCTGGAAGTCTGATTTTGAAGGAAGCATTGACTAGGGGACATGAAGTTACGGCTATTGTCAGGGATGAAGCTAAAGTCCAAATTCAAGGAGCATCCGTACTGGAAAGAGACGTATTCGATCTGAAAGCAGAAGATATTAAAGAATTTGATGTGGTAGTGAATGCCTTTGGCGCTGCTCCAGGGAAAGAACATCTGCATGTCGAGGCAGGAAGAATTTTGATTGAGGCAATGAAAGGGGCTCCTCAAACTAAACTGATTGTTGTTGGCGGAGCTGGAAGCCTTTTCGTTGACGAGGCAAAAACGATCCGTGTACTGGATACGCCTGAGTTCCCTAAAGAATACTATGCAACAGCCTTTAATCAATCCAAGAACCTTGGAGATCTACAAAATGCAACTGGCATCCAATGGACGTTCATCAGTCCTTCCGCCTTCTTTGATCCGCAAGGAAATAGAACAGGCGGGTATAAACTGGGTAAAGACAACATTCTTGTAAACTCAAAGGGTGAAAGCTATGTAAGTTATGCCGATTTTGCCCTTGCAGTACTTGATGAAATTGAAAATCCGCAGCACATCAACCAACGCTTTACCGTTGTTGCCGAGGCTGAATAATTTGTAAGGTTTTAGTGGACGTCGCTCCTTGTGGTGACGTCCATTTTTTTGCCTCCATTTAAATGCATTTACAACAAATTTTTGCTAAAAATATTGACTGATGTCCATTTCTTGCTGATAATATAGCAAGAAAGTCCTATGAACGGATTTTTTCATTTATGGTAACTGTTATTTTTTTTGGTGAAAATACATATATTCCCCAACGGGAAACAAAGAAAGAAGGACTATGCGAAGATGGATTGGAAATGTTCTTATGACTCATGGGTGAATTTCGAAGCCCTTGATAATGAAATGAAATCATTACTTAACGAGATGCAAGATAATGAAAAAAATATAGAAGATGCGTTTTATAAGAACTTGGAATTCGGCACAGGCGGTATGCGCGGGGAAATTGGGGCAGGTACCAATCGGATGAATCTATATACAGTCCGTAAAGCAACATTGGGATTAGCCCATTATCTGCAATCCATGGGTGATGAAGCAAAACGCAGAGGTGTCGCGATTGCCTACGATTCACGTTTTAAATCGCCTGAATTTGCCTTGGAAGCAGCCAAAACCCTGGCCACAGAAGGAATCAAGGCTTATCTATTCGATGAGTTAAGACCAACGCCGGAGTTATCCTTTGCCGTTCGTGAACTGAATGCCTATGCGGGGATCGTAATCACAGCAAGTCATAATCCCCCTGAATATAATGGCTATAAAGTGTACGGGCCAGATGGTGCACAGCTTCCTCCGGCAACGGCTGATAAAGTGATTGAATTCGTGAATGCGATTGAAAACGAACTTGCCATTTCGGTAAAAGATGAAGAGACATTGAAGGAGCAAGGCCTCATCGAGATTGTTGGTGAGGAAATCGATGCCGCTTATAATGATAAATTGCTTACTGTGCCCGAAAACAAAGATCTAAGTGAAGAAGTTGATGTGACGGTAGTATTCACACCTCTTCATGGCACGGCAAATAAGTCTGTCAGACGGGCTTTACAAGATCTGGGATACGACAAGGTACATGTTGTAAAAGAGCAGGAATTGCCTGATCCCAATTTTTCGACAGTTCAATCCCCGAACCCGGAAGAGCATGCAGCATTTGAAATGGCCATTGAATTAGGAAATGAGGTATCGGCAGACCTGTTGATCGCAACAGATCCGGATGCAGACCGACTCGGTATCGCCGTTAAAAATAAAGATGGCGAATATGTGGTGCTAACTGGTAATCAGACAGGTGCACTAATATTGGATTATCTTTTAAAAGAAAAGAAAGCGAAAGGCACTTTACCTCCCAACGGAGTTGTCTTAAAAACGATAGTAACTTCTGAAATCGGGCGCAGGATCGCAAAGGAATATGGTTTAGGGACCGTTGATGTATTGACGGGTTTTAAATTCATCGCTGAAAAGATCAATGAATATGAGGAAAGCGGTAAGCACACGTTCTTATTTGGATATGAAGAAAGTTATGGCTATTTAATCAAGGATTTTGCCCGTGATAAAGATGCGATCCAAGCGGCCGTTCTTGCGGTGGAGGTTTGTGCCCACTATAAAAAACAGGGCATGGACCTATATGAAGGATTGCTTACCATCTTTGAAAAGTACGGATATTATCTGGAGGGACTTCAGTCAATGACCTTAAAGGGGATTGAAGGCGCCGGGCAGATTCAAGGAATACTGAATCAGTTCCGTGAGGCTCCTCCAAAACAAATTGCGGGAAAAGCTGTAACGATCCAGGAGGATTATCAAAGCGGTGTGAAGCTGACGGTGGGCACCAATAAGGAAGAAGTCATTGATTTACCTAAATCAAATGTAATTAAATACTTCCTTGAAGATGGCACATGGGTATGCTTGCGGCCATCTGGTACAGAACCTAAAATCAAATTCTATTTCGGTATCCAAGGTGAAACGATGGAAGAAGCCGAGCTGAAATTGAATCAGGTCATGAATGCTTTCATGGAAAATATTAATGAGATGATCAATAGCGCTAATTAGTTAGGTCTTAGGACCTATCGGTTATATAATGAAAAAAAATAAGGCCTTTTCCTGAAATATCGGGGAAAGGCCTTATTTTTTTCAAGCAGAAAGCGGGATATTGAATTGGGTGGAAGTTTTAACTTTGGATGCGCTTACAAATGAAGGGTATTTTTTCCGCTAATATATTTACAAAAAACGAGTCTATGTTACTATGAAAAGGGTGAATAAGTAAAATTTATAGTTTTATCTTAATATGAAGGAGTTACAAAGAATGAAAAAAGTTAAAAAGGCCATTATACCTGCAGCGGGATTGGGAACTAGATTTTTGCCCGCAACGAAGGCAATGCCTAAAGAAATGCTGCCAATAGTGGACAAACCAACTATTCAATATATTATAGAAGAAGCCGTGAGAGCGGGAATTGAAGATATAATCATTGTCACAGGAAAGAATAAACGAGCGATAGAAGATCATTTTGATAATGCATACGAACTAGAGAATAACTTGAGGGATAAAGGGAAATTCGATTTATTGGAGAAGGTGCAATACCCATCCAATTTAGCTAATATCCACTACATTAGGCAAAAAGAACCGAGAGGCCTCGGACATGCTGTTTGGTGTGCACGTAACTTTATTGGTGATGAGCCTTTTGCTGTCCTTTTAGGCGATGATATCGTAGAAAGCGATGTGCCCTCCCTACGCCAATTAATCAACGAATATGATGCGACAGGTTCGTCCATAATTGGAGTGCAGCCGGTAAATGAGAACGAAACACATAGATACGGCATTATTGACCCGCTTATGCAAGAAGGCAGAAGATACGAAGTGAACCGTTTCGTTGAAAAACCAAAGCAAGGAACGGCACCATCCAATTTAGCCATCATGGGAAGGTACATACTGACCCCGGAAATATTCGATTTCCTAGCCAAGCAGGAAACAGGGGCTGGCGGTGAAATCCAGTTAACGGATGCCATCCAAAAACTGAATGATATCCAAAAAGTCTTCGCTTACGATTTTGAAGGAAAACGCTATGACGTCGGTGTTGTCGATGGCTTTGTGAAAACGACAATTGAATTTGCCCTGCAACATCCAGATTTAAGAGACGACATTATAAAAGTAATGGAAAATATCCTCGAACTGCACAAGACAGTGGACAAATAAACTTTTACTGCCAAACATAATCATACTGAATTTATTAAGTTTTAATTTAATAGAGTAATTATTTTTATAAAATCTCCAACTATTGATCATTCATAGTTGTTATTTTTGGTTAATGGAAGGCAAACATAATTTTGAATGATGAATATAAATCCATAAAAGGGGATGCCTATTTAGTGAATAAGAAGGTAATAAAAAGAAAAGTCGATTTCCTCAAACAGCCGATCGCCAATTTCCTAATGAAGGAAAATCATCAGCGTGTAAATAGATATGCAAAGTATTATGAGAAATTAAGCGTACAAAAAAACACAATTCTATATGAGAGTCGTGATGGAAACAGTATGACTGACAGTCCATACGCGATGTTTAAATATATGGTGGAAAATCCAGACTATCAAGATTTTATGCACATTTGGTCCATCCAGGATTTCCGTGTTCTCTCAGGTGTAATAGCGAAGTATAAGGATATGCCGAATGTTCAATTTGTTCAACGTAATTCAAAGGAATACTTAAAATGGTTGGCAACAAGTGAGTATTTAATCAATAACTCCACATTCCAGTCGTTCTTCATCCCTAAAAGCGATCAAATTTACATCAATACTTGGCATGGAACGCCCCTTAAGAATATGGGCTTTGATATACCTGGTAACCCTTCGGTCTCCCAAAACGTTGTCAGGAACTTTTTGAGTGCAGATTTCATTTTGAGCCCTAATGCCCATACCACCAACATATTTACACATAGCTATAAGTTAAATGGATTGTATAAAGGTGAAATTATAGAAGAAGGATATCCGAGGATCGATTTGACGCTGAATACGAATCCGGGGGAGTATAAGGAATATCTAAGAACTCTAGGTTTGAAAATCAGTGATGCTAAGGAAAATATTTTATATGCTCCGACTTGGAAGGGGACGAATTTGGCCAAAGTAGATAACGATCTTCTTCAAATCATTGCAGATATTAATTATTTACAAAGTCAAATTGGTGAACAATATAACCTATTTATTAAGGTGCATCCATTTCTATATAAAGAGGCTGCCAAGCATTCGGAAATCAAGGATCGACTAATACCTGACCATGTGGATACAAATGAATTGCTTTCTGCAGTTGACTTGCTTATCACGGATTATTCCAGCATTTTCTTTGATTACCTTGTTACCGATAAGCCCATTCTATTTTACACATGGGATACGGACGTTTATGCAGAGGAAAGGGGACAATATCTCCAAAATGACGAACTCCCGGGACCAATGCTTTTTAACTCAAAAGAATTGGCACTAGCCATTAAAGATATTAAAAATGTGAAATTGAGATATTCCGATAAATATAAAAAAATGCAGGGGAAATTCACAAACCATGAGGATGGAAAAGTAACAGAGAGAATAGTCAATAAAATTTTCAATAAGTCTACGAAACAACTAAACACAATTACTGGGCTGGATTCCGCAAAGGAAAAAATATTAATTTACCCGGGCGGATTGAGGGATAACGGAATTACATCCTCTTTCCTTAACTTAATGAATAATATTGATTATGATAAATATGATGTCAGCTGTTTTACTGCCACTCCCCACTCGCACGAGGTTTTGAAAAACATGGGCAAGGTTAATAAGAATGTGCGCTTTCTATTCAAACCTGGCCTGCCTGTGTATAAATTTTTGGAAGTATACAAAGACAAATTCATCCATAACAGAGGGGAAAGAGGTTTCCTAGGGAAGAAGCTTTACCCGGAAAATGCCTATAATAGAGAGCATGCACGTTTATTCGGTAAAACAAAGTTTGATTTTGTTATCGATTTTAGCGGTTATAGCCATTATTGGGCTAAATATCTGCTGACGGCAGACGCAAAAAAGAAAGTTTGTTATATGCATAATGATTTGCTTTCTGATAGTGAGCGCATCATTAATGGAAAGAGACCTCACCGTATTAATTTAAGAGGGATTTTTTCGGTATACAATCGATTTGATAAACTGGTAAGTGTTTCTGAGGGAACGATGGAATTAAACCGAAAGAATCTATTGGAGTATGCAGACTACGATAAATTTGATTATGTAATGAATTCTATCAACCCGGATAAAATCCTTCAAATCGAGTCAAATGAATCTGAAGTTATCGAAAATGATGAAAAGGCACTGTTCACAGAAAACTTCAAAGCAAGGGCGATATTAAGGGATGTTAAGGATAATCAAGTTTGGAATACCCTTCCGGGAATTTCGAATGCCACTCAATTTCCACTGGAAGAACGATTTGAAGACGCTGAAATCGTGATTTCGAGAAAAGCCTATGCTGATCAAAAGACTTTTTACAAATTCAGTCATAACAATCAAGTAATTGGCTGGATTAGTGAAGAAGCTGTGGAGCTGTTGCCAGACAGTATCATTTATGAAAAAGAAGTCGATAAAATTGCGAGGTTAGTAAGACCTCGTTCGAACTATATTTGGTCCTTGCCGTACAAGGTTGAAGGAACGTACAAAGTTTCCGGCAGTCATGATTTTAAAGGGATCATTGTAAAAGTCGATAGGGAAGCAAAAACCCAGCATTCGATTTATAGCAGAATATCTGTAAAAAACAAGATAATAGGGTGGATAGATAATTCTGCTTTATCCATGCTTGAACATTGTACAATCAATGAAGACATGAGCTTTAATGACAAGCTGCAAATCATGATGAAAAGAAAGTATATAATATCCAGAAACTATAAAAACAATAAAAAATTCATTGATAAGATTGAGAATAGAACGCTAAAGGAAATAAACACCGGTAATCAGAAGTACGGAAAAATAACCAACCCGGAAGACCATACAATCTGGACGAAGGCTTATCCGAACTACAAGGCTAAGAGAGTGAGCAAGGCAATCGATTTTGAAGGGCAAATCGTCAGAATCATAAAGTATAACAGAACCAACAAAGGCGGCTATTACCTTTTCGAAATCGATAATAAGAAAATTGGCTGGTTAAATACGGGGGCATTCGAAATCATAGAAGAGCCAATACTGTTAAAAGAACGGGAAGTGCGCGGCACTGCCGAAATTAACTTAGGCGATTATAATATTTGGGATAAGCCTTATGGACTGCAAGATGCCATGGTCTTGGAAAATGGGCCAACCTTTAATGGCCGGATCGTGAAATTCGATAAAGAAGCGATTACTCAACTTGGTACTTATGCCCATATATTATTGGACGGGATATCTATAGGTTGGATCGATAAACAGGCGTTAATCGTACAAGAGGTGCATGGATTGGAAGTGAATAATCAATTCGTTCCATATCCTGATGAAAATGATTTTAACTTTGTCAATATGGGAAGATTATCTCCTGAAAAAGGTCAAGATAATTTGATTCGTGCATTCGCAGGATTTCATGAGAAACACAAAAATAGTAAACTGTATATTTTAGGACAAGGACCTTTAAAGGAAGATTTGCAGGCAATCATTGATGACCTGGACTTAAATCATTCCATTCATCTTTTGGGTCAGCTTGAAAATCCATTTTCGTTCATGGAAAAATGTGACTGTTTCGTTCTTTCCTCACATTATGAAGGGCAGCCTATGGTATTATTGGAGGCAATGACCTTAGGAATGAAAATCATGGCTACTGATATAGTGGCTAACCGAACCGTTTTGGAAAACGGTAAATATGGTTTACTTGTTGAAAATAGCATAGATGGACTGGAAAAGGGCTTATCTACTATGGTTAGTAATGATAATCCTAAACTAGCGAAGTTTGATTACACCCAATATAATGGATTGGCCATGGAAACTTTCAATAAATGCCTATAAAATGAGGGAGGTTCTTTTAATTAGACCTCACACTAATGACATATATAGGTTGCAAGATTTGTTAATGATTCATTTAAGCTTAAAGTAAAAGGGGAAATTCTATATGATTTTGGTCGTTGGCGGTGCAGGATATATTGGAAGTCATCTTGTAAAAGAGTTAGTGAATACTGAAGAGGTAGTCATTCTGGATAATCTCTCTACCGGTTTTCGTTCGCTGGTCGATTCGAAGGCCATCTTGGTGGAAGGAAATTTAGGTGACGAAGCGGTTTTGAATGAAATATTCCTTAAATATCCCATTAAAGCTGTTATGCACTTTGCCGCTAATAGCTTAGTTGGTGAGTCTGTTCAAGATCCTTATAAATACTATGAAAATAATGTAGGTGCAACTCTTACATTATTGAATACCATGCTCAAGCATGATGTTAAGAATTTCATTTTTTCATCAACGGCAGCTACATACGGGATACCGAATGTTGATATGATTGATGAAGATCAGCCAACCAATCCGATTAATCCATATGGTCGCTCGAAACTGATGGTAGAGCAGATCTTAGGAGACTTTGCAAAGGCATATGGACTCCATTATGTCGTCCTGCGTTACTTTAATGCGGCCGGAGCACATGCATCGGCAGAAATCGGTGAAAGCCATGATCCGGAAACACACCTGATTCCGATCATTTTACAGCATTTATTAGGTCAACGTGAGAAGATTTCCGTGTTTGGTACGGACTATGACACAGAAGATGGCACTTGCATTCGTGATTATATTCATGTAACGGATTTAGCTCAAGCTCATATAATCGCGCTTCAAGCCCTATTATCCGGGAAGAAGGATACGGCCACCTACAATCTTGGGAATGGAAAAGGGTTTTCGGTTAAGGATGTAATCGACACTTGTGAAAAAGTCACAGGAGTGAAACCGACCATAGAGTATGCAGACCGTCGCCCTGGAGATCCAGCCCGTCTGGTTGCTTCGGCTAATAAGATATATGAAGAACTTGGATGGAAAGCGTCGATAGATTTGGAAGAGATCATTGAAAGTGCGTGGAAATGGCATAAATCTCAAATGAATTAAAGGCCCCTTGGGGCTTGATAGTCGTTTCAGACTGTAGACAAACTCGAAGAAAAGCGAGTTTGCCTACAGTTTTTTTATTTGAAGAAAGTTGCAGTTGATTTCAGAAATCCGCTTTCTTTCCGCCGACTGTCCGCCATGCCTCATCAAAGCAAGCGCCTGCGGGGTCTCGGCTAGCCATTAATTCGGCAGGAGTGTCGCAAATTTCTTCAATCCATTGAGTTTTCATTTCATATAACACAGTGAAAATCAGGTAGTATAACCAAGTTATTTTAAAATCATGGTCCGCGGTTATTCGCCCTACCCCACACTTTATTCGACCGTTCACGAATTTATTCGGGCTTCACACACTTTATTCGACATTCTAAGCTTCCAGTGCTTTCTGGATTGATTTTTTCATGGCTTTTACAAAATTCCGGCGTGTTTCATCGGTTAATTCCAACAGGGAAAGATAGGGATTTAAATCTTCTAGTTCTACTAATAAAAGTTCACCTTGCTCATTCCGGCACGCATCAACTCGTTGGATGCCCCAATCAAGATTGTTCCATTCAATAAATCGTTTAGCAAAAGCCAGATCTGCTTCAGTAGGTATATATTCTTCTAATTCCCATCTTTTCTCTTTATCTGGAGCATAAAGGGCATACTGAAATTCCATATCGATAAAATAAAATGAGACCTCATACTCAAAGTTGATAAATGGCTGTACCAATATGTTCTTTGATACCGAATCCATTTTATCTCCCAATTCTTCTTTCGTGGAAAATTCCAAACCGATGGAATCCGCTCCATCTTTCGGCTTTACTATATACGTTTCCACATTAGGAAGTTTATTTAAAGATTCAAGTGTATCGATGGTCGGAATGACAGGGAATTGAGCATTCGTCAGTTCAATTAAGTATTCTTTCCCGTTCATATCAGCCTTTCCAACAAATGAATTGTACGTTTTCAAATAACCAGCAGCCACTCTATTACGGAATGCTAGATACTTATCTTTAAAATTCGCGACTGGACCTGCATTTCGAAATACGATTAGGTCAAAATCCTTTTCAAACGTTTCAATGTCTTCAGGATGGCAAAGTACTAACTGAAAATCTTCTCTAAGCTTCGAGGTAAGGAACAAATCCTCCTCATAATAATTTCTTCCTTTTGCTTCATAGTATAAATCCGTTACGAATAATAGTGTCTGCATGACTCCTGCACCAGCTTTCCCGTTATTTTCATTGATTAGGATAAAAACAAAAAATCCCGTCTCATTAAGAGACGAGATTTGAACTCGCGGTACCACTCTTGTTTAATAAAATGCTTCGACAGCACATTACTACCCTTTACAAACGCACAATAATACGTTGTCCTATATAACGGGGGAAACCGGTAAAGCTTACTAAAGATTCGGCTTTACTTCTCAGGGATGATCTTCGGTTATATTCTGGACACTGGCTTTCAGCAAAGCACCAGCTCTCTTTGGAACAGAAACTATAACGTACTCCTTCCCTTCATGGAATTTTACAATTAGATGAATTTGAGTAATTATACAATAGTCAGAAAATTAAATCAATGGTTCTTTCACTGAGTATAGGACGAAAAAGGGATTTTGATTGAGATATAGAATTACTATTCAGGAGAAGCACCATTCATTTAATAGGAGATGTTAGATTTGAAAATGGTAAGGGTTTTTCATTACGATGCGTTCAGCAGTAAACCGAATAAAGGAAATCCAGCAGGTGTGGTTTTAGATGCGGATGGACTGACGGAAAAGGAAATGCAGGATATAGCGCTGAAGGTGGGGTTTAATGAAACCTCTTTTCCCATGGAGTCCGATATTGCCGATCTTAGAATCCGTTATTTTACACCAGGACACGAAATGAATCTTTGCGGACACGCGACAATGGCTACCATCCATGCACTGAAGACCAGGGGATTATTGGATAAAGATGAGCTGATGATTGAAACAGGAGCGGGAATATTGCCAATCAAGATCCATACGACGGCTGATCAAGAGATATACATTACGATGAAGCAGGCCGCGCCACAGTTTGAAGCGTTTAACGGAGATAAGGGGGGCTTAGCCAGTTCCCTGGGCCTTGATATAGAAGATCTGGAAAGTGAATTACCTATTGTTTATGGAAGTACAGGTTTATGGACTTTACTGGTTCCGGTAAAAGAACGGAATTCATTCAAAAGGATGAAGGCGAACAATAACCTGTTTCCGCAATTATTAAAGGAAATGCCAAGAGCTTCTGTTCATCCCTTTTGCTTGGAAGCCTATGATAAGGATGCCCATATGCATGCCCGGCATTTTTCCTCGCCATTTTCAGGTACGCTTGAGGACCCGGTTACAGGAACTGCTTCAGGTGTAATGGGGGCTTATTATGCAAAATACATAAAGGATGATCTTGAAGATGAAGTGCACCTGTTAATCGAACAGGGACATGAAATCGGAAAGGATGGCAGAGTTCGCGTTACGGCTACCAAAAACCATGACACATATGATATTGAAATCACCGGGAATGCTGTCTACGTTAAAGAATTTGAAGTGGAAGTCTAAAGGTTCATGCAGGGGAGGATGGGCGGTTGAATGTTATTCATATCTGAAATGGTATAGTGAACACGTAAAAACCCTGTGCTAAGACGTTTCATGTCTTAGCACAGGGTTCTTGATGAATCATTCTCCCATGCTCATTCCTTTTAAAACGACCGCAGTCAGAAACACGGTCACGCAAAGGATAGAGGTGGATACGACAATCGCTATCGGTAAAGTCATTGGAAATTCCTCCTTAGATGATGGTCACGCCGCTAAGATCAACCTTAGCTCCATGTAAAAAGTTGTAAGTGAGTTTATCCATCGAAGCTCCAGTAAAGTCGATTTTCTTTAAATCGGACATCCGGAATTGAACATTGATGAGTGTGGCATCGCGAAATGATGCCTTTTTCAATGAAGAACCTTCGAAAATGGTTTGGTTGAATGTTTCCCCATCAAATATAAGGCCAGATAAATTACAGCTTTTAAAATGGGTTTTATTATAAATGCTGTTCTTGAAAGTTACGCCTTTTAAATTTGCACTTTTAAATAAGGTACCAGTTAAATTGGCGTTTTCAAAGATACAATTATCTAAGTTACTGCTTTTAAATGTGCTGTTCGTCAGGTCGGAATGGCTGAAGTCGGAACGGCTTAAATCGCAGGAATTAAACTTCCCATCATGCACCGAAACCGAGCGAAAGTCGGAATCCAATAAGCGGTGCCTGGAATAGTCCATGTTTATCGCCTGCTCAAGCACATTATATTGAAGATTGAGTGATTCCATGAGCTCTGATACTTCCCCAATCGAATCCACAGTCAGCTTATAAGCTGACTGCTCACTGGCACCATTCCTTCTATGGTCATTGTATTTTTCCAGTAAGTTTTGCAGCAATTCTTCTTCCAATTCCTTTGCTGTTTTTGCACTTATGTACGGGGCAAAAATGCTATGAACATGTGTATGCAGTTTTTCAATCACATTTCATCTTCCTTTCTTATAGGAGGCGCTCAAGTATTAGTTTGGCCTGCTCCCAATCATTTTTATTTTGGGTATATGTGTCTTCCCCGATCGGGGTGATTTTGTAATATTTCCTTCTTCCGCCTTGTGTGGCATCACCCCAATAAGAGATGATGCATCCGTCCTTTTCCAGACGTTTTAAGCTGGAATACATCGTCGCTTCTTTAATTTCATATTGCTCATTGGAATTCATATATATCAGTTTGCTGATTTCATAACCATATTTATCGCCACTTTGCAGGAGTTTTAGAATCATCGTATCTACATGTCCGCGAAGCAAGTCAGAGGATAGTTGTCGTTGAACCAAATCCTCACCTCCTTTGGTATATCTTATAATATATTACTATGACAGTCAAGGTAATTTGGTTACTATGGTTCGTGCAGTTTATTCTTTATGAAAAGAAACATGTCCGTTTTCGTGGATCACTGCGTCGCATACTATTTTTAATTTTACTAATTTGCCAGATATAATATCCGCTTGGAAGGGATTGATTATGCTTTGTAGAAGAAATATGTAAGGGGGTGGGGATGTTGAATAATTCGTGGAATAAAGTGATTTATAAGGTTTGGTCGCCGATTTATGACAAAATCTTCAACTCTCTTCTCTTTTTAGATGCCAGGAAAAGAATATTTGAAGAGATGCATTTTCATGATGATGCAAAGGTTCTGTTTGTGGGTGTAGGAACGGGGGCAGATTTGGAGCTGATCAAGAACCTTGACCTTGAGATAACGGCGATAGACCTGTCAGCGGATATGCTAAAAAAAGCGATGGAGAAATTTGATAATACATCGATCAATTTCCTCGAGATGGATGCACAGCATATGGAATTCGAGAATGAATCGTTTGACTATATAGTGGGAAGTTTGGTCCTTTCCGTCGTACCTGATGCCAATGATTGTCTTCAGGAAATGATCAGAGTTTTAAAAGAGTATGGAAAAATAATACTATTCGATAAGTTTATTTCTAAAGATGAAGTGCTTTCACTACCCAAAAAGCTTCTGCGACCCATCATTAGATTTTTAGGAACGGATATCGGCTTGCGGTTTGAGGACTTGTTCAGTAGACATGATAAGAATATGAAAATTGAAGAAGATCGACCGATCATGCTGAATGGAATGTATAGAAAGATAATCATCAGTAAACGGATGTAAGGGGAAGATGGCGGAAGCATGTTTCAGAAGTGGATTTGGAGTCGGATTCAAAGACATCAGGATACATCATAGAGCTGAGTTTTGTTGTTTGGAAGCGAACCTGTCTCCTCTTTTTCTACGCTGACTAATGGGGGGGGCTGTTAAGCCTGATCCGCTGTAAAGAGCATGTCATGTTTGACATGCATATATAAAACCCATGTCTTCCCTAACGTGGATATTGAGCTGCTCATCGGGTTATTAAGTAAGAATGGATCATACCATCAGAAGATAGTTTGAAGACATCTTTGATACCTTTAAATTCCAATGACCAGTATATAAACAACAAGGTCCAATAGTGTCAGAACGTCATACGTAACGCATTTTTGATGCAGCTGTTACATAGGCATTAGCCGAAATCAGTATAATTAACAAGTGGGATACAATGGGAAGAGGTGATGGTTTTGTCGGAGACGATTACAACCTATGAAGATCTATTGAATATGCTGGACTCGCTATTGCGAGAGCCGACTGGATTCTGGAATGGTTTTTATGAAGACCGTGAAAAAGGGGTTCCCTTTTTCGAAAATTTCCCTGATGAGAATTTGGTTGCATATTTTGATAGTGGGTTAATTGTGCCAGGAAAGGTTCTTGAGCTTGGGTGCGGACCTGGAAGAAATGCCATTTATCTCGCTCAAAAGGGCTGTTCCATTGATGCGGTGGATCTTTCGAAGGAAGCCCTTGAATGGGGAAAAGAACGAGTGGCAGATAAAAATGTGCACGTGAACTTCATTCAAAGCAATATATTTGATTTGGATATTGAGGAAGGGCAATATGACTTCGTGTATGATTCAGGTTGTTTTCACCATATTGCTCCTCATCGTAGGATCAATTATTTGGAGATGGTGAAAAAGGCGTTAAGGCCTAAGGGGCTGTATGCGATTACTTGTTTTGTCGAAGGCGGCATATTGGGTGGTGCTGACATTTCTGATTGGGAGGTATATAGGCAAAGAAGCCTCAAAGGCGGATTAGGTTTTACTGAAGAAAAACTCAGAATGATCTTCAAGGAATTTGAAGTGGTGGAAATACGTAAAATGAGGGAAATGGAACAAACGGATGAAACCTTTGGGGTGCAAGGTTTATGGACGGCTTTATTTATGAAAAATTGATTCTCATAAGATAGGCGAAATGAGTTTTAAACGGAGGATCTGGGATCAGGTCCTTTTTTTTATAAAGAAAAGGGGGGGATTTGTTAACAAAATATAAAAATGGTAAACTAAAAAATAAAATGTGGTTTGGGTGAACGTGGATTTTCCAGAATAATAGATGAAGGTTCTCAATCTTTTTTTGAAAAAACAGTGGTTGTATGGTTTCAAAAAAAAGCTGGGAAGGTATATGAAAAGAGGGGCAATTGGGCATCAGGTCATGACATTTCATGTATTGAAGAGGTTATCTTCGATGCTTTTCCTTAGTTGATAAAAAACTTTAACTTTCAATACCTGACAATGCTGATTTCAGTATTTAGCTGCATTGGATTTATTGATTGCTGAGACCAATTGGAATGCTATTTTATAAAAAAAATAGGTGGAGAAACTTATGCACAGAAATAAAGAACTATATTCCTTTTTATTGGGTGTGGCAGGACAATTGACTGAGGATTGGTACGCAACATTGAATAAAAACGATAAGGCGGGGGTTTATAGCTCACCTGATCCCAAAGTGATCAAAAAACTTAAACAACAAAATAATGAATTCCATTTACGTTTCTTTCAGGTCTTTGATACAGAGGAAAGGGAATTCTTTAAGCAGCTTGGTGAGTGGATTGAAGATATCGGTCAGGATGAGCAGCATTTAAAAACACCCATCTATTTTATATTGAGGGAGTTTTTTCGAACGCAAGAGCAATACCTGGATTATATTGACCGATTTGTAGGGTTGCATGGAGATCAATATACCCAGGAAGAAATAAATTCCTGGTACCGGATAGTTGTGAAGGTGTTCAGTGAAGTGATGGAGAGGTTTACGGAAGCGAATCATAGATATGCCAATAAAATCATGAAAGCCCAACAAGCAACGATCGATGAATTGAGCACGCCCATCATTTCCCTTAAAGATAACATGGCGTTGCTTCCCCTGATAGGCGATATTGACACGACGAGGGGCATGTCCTTGCTTGAAAACACATTACAAAAGTGCGCTGAAAAAAATGTCACCAGGCTTTTCATTGATCTATCGGGCGTTCATGCAATAGATAGTGCAGCCGCCCACAAGCTGTCACAATTGATTGAATCCTTACATTTGATCGGAATCCAAACAACCCTTTCAGGACTTCGTCCGGAAATAGCGATGACTGCCGTTAAGCTTCACCTGCCTTTTGATAAAGTGACGATAAAGTCCACTCTTGCCCAAGCGATCAGTACGATAAAATAATACATACATATCCAGGGCATGGGGATGCTCGTTATAAATTTCATCGAGAAGACCGCCATATGGCGGTCTTCTCGCATGTATAAGTGATGCTGCATTCAAAATGGGTACCGGGCTCCATAAAGCAAGAGCCGGAACCTGCTGGATTATTCAATATTGGCAAAGATGGCTAGATCTTCTTTGTTGCCAACCACTAAAAGCAAATCTTTTTCATGGATATCCTGATCTGGTGAGGGTGCTATGATAATTTCTCCATTACTCACGATGGCAATGACGCTGATATTATATTTTGCACGCAAATCTAGCTCTCTGAGGCTTTTTCCCTTCATGCTCATGGGGAGGATGATTTCCTCGATATTATATTCTTTAGAGAGCTCTATATAGTTCAGCATGTTAGGGGAAAGGAGCTGATTCGCGACCCGTTCCCCCATATCCCTCTCAGGATAGATGACCCAGTCGGCACCGATTTTAGTGAGCACCTGACCGTGATTTTTATTGAGTGCTTTGGCAATGACCTTTTCGACCCCAAGCTCTTTTAAAAGCAAGGTAGTTAAAATGCTCGATTGCATGTCATTTCCGATGGCTACGATGACACAATCGAAATTACGGATTCCGATTGCTTTCAATGTCTCTTCTTCAGTCGTATCCGCCATGACCGCATGGGTAACGCTCAGTTCCGAATTCTCGACTCTTTCCTCGTTGACATCAATACCCAATACCTCTTGGCCGGCCGTATATAATCTATGGGCCACACTGGTTCCGAATCTGCCTAAACCGATCACGGCATATTGTCGTTTTCCCATCTTTTACACTCCTCATTTATGATTAACCAATCATGATTTTCCCTTTTGGCCGGCGGAACGAATCTGGTTTGCGCCTCATAGTGATAGCAAAGGCCAAAGTCAATGGACCCACACGGCCTGCAAACATCGTGAAAATGATGAGCATCCGGCCAACAGGTGATAATTCTGGGGTCAAACCCATTGAAAGTCCCACGGTGGCAAATGCTGAAGTGGCTTCGAATAAAATCATCAAGAAGTCAGTTCCGCTTTCAGTGATGGCCAGCAGAATGGAGATGATTGAAACCATGAATACGCCAATGAATGTAACGGATAATGCTTTAAAGATCGTTTCACTCACAATGCGGTGACGGAATAATACCACATCACCCTTTCCTTTAATCTGAGACCAAACCGTTCCAACAAGCGTTGCCAATGTAGTTGTTTTAATCCCGCCGCCAGTCGATCCGGGTGAAGCCCCAACGAACATCAAGAAAATGATGAGCAGTAATGTAGGCTGAGTTAAATCAGGGATATTCAGCGTATTGGAGCCTGCCGTCCGTGGTGAAACCGATTGAAATAGAGATGACAGCATTTTACCCATGAAAGATAAAGGCTGCAATGTCTTGGCATTGCTGAACTCGAATAAAAAGATTAAAATTGTACCGGCAATCGTGAGGGTCAAGCTAGTCGTCAGAACTATCTTCGTATGTACGGATAAACGATGGGTATTCCGATATTCGTATAGTTCATTCATCACGATAAAACCTATCCCGCCAAACGTGATGAGGAAGGCGATGGTAAGTGTTACGAATGGATCCGATACATAAGGGGTCAAACTCCTGAATTCCCCCATTAAATCAAAGCCGGCATTATTGAAATTCGATATGGAATGAAAAAACCCGTAATAGACTGCCTTGCCGATTGGCATGTCAAAAGAAAAGCGAATCGATAAGATAAGGGCACCCAAGCCTTCAATGATCGCCGTGAAAATTAAAAGCCGCTTGACTAATTTGACTACACCCGCCATGGATAGATTATTTAAGGACTCCTGCAGAACTAATCTGCCTTTTAAAGAAATCTTTTTGCCTAATAATAAAAAGAAAAACGTCGCAAATGTCATGAAACCTAAGCCGCCTACCTGAATCAGTGTTAAGATGACCAACTCCCCAAAAGTGGTGAAGGTCGTTCCCGTATCGACTACGACCAGTCCTGTTACACATGTAGCGGAAGTCGAGGTGAATAAAGCATCCAGAAAAGAAAGGCCATTTCCATTTTCTGTGGAAATCGGCAGGGTCAATAAATAGGCCCCAATAAGTATCAAGATGGCAAAGCCGAGTACAAGTATTTTTGGCGGATCCAATTTTGTCATTCTCAAATGATCATCCCTACCCATAAAAATATTGTGTAAAACTGTATGATATTTTAATCATCAATCTTCCGAATCTTTTTAAGGCATAATAAAAAGACCTGCGAAAACATCGAGCAGCTATTTTGCCACAAAAAGCGTGCAAAAAAGCTCCCGAAATAGGCGGTCTTATGACCTCCTTCGCTTTAGCCGACGAAGTTAGCTGACGGGTAGGATGGCGAAAGAGCTGATCTCATCCCTTCTGCAAGGCAGAATTAACCCCAAATGATTGGGTCCTCCGTACTCAATTCCTTTGAGTTTAGGCCGAAATGCATTAAATTGATAAACGTATTCTACTCCCATCATTTAGCAGTTGTAAACCCCTAATTGGTAAATAAATATTTCTTTAACAAGACTGAAAATTTACGTTTTATTTACATTTTAAAAACGTATTGACAAATATTAGTTAGCACATTATGATAGGTTCGATTAATCCGATTATGATAACCAGCATCGATGTACTTTATTCAATACTTTTAAGCAGAACATGTCATTGCCAATCAAAATTTCTAATATATAAATTATGTTTCTTTTGTGAATTATAAAGAAAAAAAGCATTGCATTCGTATTTAAAAATTCAATACATTTTATTAAAAAGGCGGGCAATTATGGAGAAGACGTTCAATAGATATGTTATTAATGCTACAGGCAAGGGTGGCCAGACATATTTAACACAATGCCAGGATAAAGATGCACTAAGGAAATGGATAGCCGATCATGAGGATCAAATCATCATGAATGAATTAAGGATAACGGATAAGAAAAAGAATCCGTTTTTAAAATTGTTTTCCCTAAGGTAAATTAACTGAATCCAACATTCACTAGCGGTATTCAATTATGTAATCCCTGTGTTCTATCCAGGAACGCTGAGCGAAAAATCCATATCTTGTTTTGCTTTGAAACTCATTTATTTTGAATGAGTTTTTTTGTGTTGTTTACAATAGTAATCCATTGATGTTAAAATTTAGCAATAGTTAATGTGGACGTAAATAGGAGAAAAGTAAATGAAATGACCACTTTCCAAAAGAGCCCCGAAAGCAGCAGAGTATAGGAAGGGGATGTATGGTGACACGCAGGGGTGGCACCGCAAATTGATCTCGTCCCGAGACGCATTTCTTTGGGACGTTTTTTTTATTCTTTACGGTCAAAGGAGGAGAAGCGATGACATTACGAAATACATTAGTATCCTGGAAATATCCTTCCATTCTATTGTGCGGGATTGGTATCTCCAACTTCGGTTCTTGGGTTTATTTCATTGCACTTAATTTAATCGTTCTGGATATGACTGATTCAGCCTTGGCGTTAGCTGGACTTTATATCGTTAAACCGATGGCTGCCATATTTACGAATGTGTGGGCAGGCAGCGTGATTGACCGGATAAATAAGCGGAATCTAATGGTGGCACTTGACCTATTTCGAATGGTATTCATAGCCTTGCTGCCATTGACTTCTTCTATTTGGATCATCTATTCCCTTGTCTTCGTGATCAATATGGCAGGGGCCATGTTCGTAACAACATCAAGGTCGTATATTACAAAATTGATACCCGTTGAACAGAGGAAACGATTTAACTCATTACGAAGCTTAATGGATTCTGGAGCTTTTTTGATTGGACCAGCGCTAGCGGGTATCCTTTTCTTAATCGGTACACCCGTTTTAGCGATTTATATTAACGCGGCTGCCTTATTATTATCCGGTATCATCACTCTATTCATGCCTAATCTTGAAAAGGATCATTCCCTTGAACAATCCAGTCATTACCTGTCTTGGACCATCATGAAAAAGGATTGGAGCATCGTCCTGGACTTCAGCCGGAAATCTTCCTATATCATGCTCATTTATTTCCTATTCAGCTGCATGGTGGTGATGGAAACGGCCATTGATTCCCAAGAAGCCGCGTTTGCCAAGGCCGTACTCTTTTTGTCAGACAGCGATTACGGATTCCTTGTAAGCATTGCCGGGGCAGGCATCATTGCGGGCGCCATAGTCAATGCTGTATTCATCAGTAAAGTGCAAATTTCGTACCTGATTGGTCTTGGATCTTTATTTGTCTCGATAGGTTATATGATCTATGCTTTTTCGAATTCCTTTTCGCTGGCCGCCATCGGATTCTTCATCATTGCCTTTTCACTGGCTTTTGCCAACACAGGCTTTCAAACCTTTTATCAAAATAATATTCCAGTGGAAATCATGGGCAGGGTCGGAAGTATTTTTGGCTTATTAGAAGCTTTATTGATTATCTGTACAACCGCAATTGTTGGTGTTTCAGCTCATTTCATTTCGATTCGGTTCGTGGTGATTTCAGGTTCCCTGATCATGCTCGCTTTATCAATTATATTGTCGATGCTTAGTATGAAGGCCTCGAAGAGCAGGTATTATTCCGTTGGTAATGTAGAGGTGAAAGCGGGGGAAAAGATGTAATCCGATTTAAAGGCATGTTGATGGAACATGCCTTTAATGAATCGTTCATTGAATGAAAGTGCGCAATTGGCTGATGAAGTTCAAGATTTGAAAATGGATTTTCGCCATTTCTTCCGCCGTTTGCTCTTCACAATTCTCCAGCCACTCCTGTATCACCCCTAAAATCGCCGATGTCAGGAAGGCGTGCATATACATGCGGAACGCTTCATTTTTAGCTGCTGGATGCAGGCTGATCAAACGCTCCAACAGTACTTCACCGAATACGCGCTTTATTTTTTTGGCAAAAGAAGGATCGCCCTGATCACCAAGAATGGCCCTTAATTCGTGAGCATGTTCACTGATGAATTGAAAAATCGCTACGAAGGGCGGGTATAGTTGTTGTTGATGAAGAGCCAAAAAAGCCTCTTTCGGCAAAATGGCAGTAATGCGAGTTTGAAGTTCATTTAACAATTCCTGCTGTATGTGATCCATCAATTCATATTTATCTGCGTAATGTAAATAGAATGTGCCCCGATTAATGTTGGCGTGCTCTGCAATTTTCTTCACTGATACATATGAGAAACCCTCTGCTTCAACGAGTGCAATAAAATGATGTTGTATCTGCATTTTAGTCTTTTGTACCATATCCTCATGAATTGATGCCATGGAATGTCTCCTTCACTAAACATTTTTCGAAATGTGTTGATTGTATTAGACCGAATGCTACCTTAGAATGATGATACACTCAACACCGTGTTAATTAAAGAGGGAGGATGTGTGTACAATGAAAAATGCGATTTCCATTGAAGGAATTGCTAAGGGTTTTCATCAGAAGAAGGTCATTCAGCCATTGAGCCTGAATATTGAAAAAAACGGAATTTTTGGCTTGTTAGGTCCATCCGGATGCGGAAAGACGACCTTGATTAAAATGATTGTCGGATTGATTAAGCCCGATGCGGGTAAAGTAACGGTTCTGGATCATGAAGTGCCAAATGTAGCACTGTTAATGGATGTCGGCTATATGGCACAGTCCGATGCTTTATATACAGAACTGACGGGAGCTGAAAACCTCGAATTTTTTGCGAAGCTATACCGTTTTTCGAAAAAGGAACGAAGGGAACGCATTCAATATGCAGCTGAAATCGTACAGCTGACGAATGATTTGAATGTTCGGGTTGCGCATTATTCCGGGGGAATGAAACGCCGTCTGTCACTGGCGGTTGCACTCATCCAAAATCCGGAGATTCTCATTTTGGATGAACCGACAGTAGGGATAGACCCTTTGCTGAAACAATCGATTTGGCAGGAACTTGAGCGTTTAAGAAATGAAGATCATAAGACGATCATCATCACGACGCATGTGATGGATGAAGCGGAACGATGCGATAAACTGGCGATGATGCGTGAAGGAGAAATCATCGCGGCAGGAACTCCGGAAGCTTTAAAAACTCAATTTGCCGTGGAAACGCTAGATGATGTTTTTTTAAGGATTGGAGGCGGCCTAAAATGAGAATTGCCTCTCTTGTTACTCGAATTACACGGCAGATGCGCCGGGATCGAAGGACGCTCGCTTTATTTTTCCTAGCTCCATTGCTCATTTTAACGCTCATGTATTTTATTTTCGATACAGAAGCAAGTGATTTGAAAATCGTTGTTACAGGCAGTAATGAAGCTATCGTTAAAGCATTGAAACAAGCGGATTTTCAAGTAACGGCCGCTGAGGAATTTTCACAGAAAAAAATGATTGAAAATGATACGGATGGCTGGCTGCAGGTTGAAAATGGCAAAATAAAACTGACACTATTGAACGACGAACCAACCCGTGCAAAGGCCGTTCAAATGCAAATGATGCATGGCTTGCAAGGGAATGAAAAAAACACTCCTTCAATTGAGGAGCAATATGTTTACGGAGATGCCAACACAAAGGGTTTTGATACTTTCAGTCCGATGCTCGTCAGCTTTTTCGTTTTCTTCTTTGTATTTTTAATAGCGGGGATTGCGCTTTTGAAAGAGCGTACAAGTGGTACGTTGGAACGGCTGCTTGCCACCCCGATTAAAAGATACGAAATCGTAGCGGGCTATGTGATTGGATATGGCTTATTTGCTCTCGTTCAAACCATAATTGTCGTACTATATGCTGTCAATGTACTGGATATCGTCCTTGTTGGCTCCATTTGGCTCGTTTTACTGACGAATATACTGGTCGCGCTCGTTGCATTATCGCTTGGTACATTACTATCGAGTTTTGCGACATCTGAATTCCAAATGGTACAATTCATTCCGCTGGTCATCGTGCCGCAAGTCTTCTTTACAGGAATTTTCCCATTAGATGGCATGTCAGACTGGCTGCAAAAAATCGGCAAGGTCATGCCTCTCTATTACGCGTCGGATGCCATGAACGGCATTATGTACAAAGGTTTCACATTCAATGAGGTATTACTAGATCTACTCATTCTCCTGGCCTTTGCCGTCGTTTTTATCACCATCAATATTATTAGTTTAAAAAAATACCGTGCACTATAAATCATTAAACAAAAAAAGCAGGATTCCTGGAAAGTGAGGAACCGGCTTTTTTGTTTCGCTGGAAAAAGATGAGATTTTAGTTGATGGTCGAATTATCCTTCCCATCGGTTGATTTATTCGAAAAAGCTTCTCCTTGCCGGTTTTCTAATGACAGGTTAATGCAGTTTGTTGACGGGCTGTTAAAGTTGTCCTAGGATATAAGGATATGCAATCATTTGGAAAGATATAGTAGGGGGGAGTTATATGTCTCTAAGATCGGTCATGCTTTCCCTTTTGCTGTCGCAAACATTGTTTTTGTGCGGTTTGCCTTTTTTTCTTCAGCTTCTATTATATTTGAATCCTTTGGTGATCATGGTTGTCTGGTTTTGTATACTTCTTTTCTTTTCGTTTGCGGTTCTTTATTTTCGAGGTGAAACGGTCAGAATTCCGCGCCTTTTATGGCAGGCAGTATTGTTTGGCTACAGTTTATCATTATTGGTTTTGCTGTTCTTTCGTCCAGAAGGGCAGGTATATTCGTATAATTTGATTCCTTTTTCTACGATTCTTTCATATTTATCTAACGATATGAACGGGCTTGTATCATTTTATAACCTTAGAGCCAATGTGGGGCTGTTCATTCCATTCGGTCTGTATTTGTTGTCCAGGGAAGGGAAAGAGCCCTCCGCTAAAAGGAAATTTCTATATCCATTATTTTCGATTTCGGGCATCGAAATCTGTCAGTTTGTTTTTCGGCGCGGAAGTTTGGATGTCGATGACCTGATCCTGAATATGATGGGTGTTTACCTAGGGTACATTCTGTATCCTTTGTTCAAGAAAGTCGTAGTGTTCCGTTCTGGAAAAGTAAAGGGATGAGAGGCAGTACAAATATGTTAAATGAAAGGGTGTATTTCCCATGTATAACACGTTAGAAGAATTATCGAGCCATCCGGTGTTTCATTATTTTGCAGCGATTTCCCAAATCCCGAGAGGATCGGCTAATGAAAAAGCGATCAGTGACTATCTGGTTCGCTTCGCTAAGGATAGGAGCCTGGAGGTGACCCAGGATGAGGCGCTGAATGTGATTATCAAAAAGCCTGCCACAATTGGATATGAGAGTGCACCTACAGTCATTATCCAGGGGCATATGGATATGGTTTGCGAAAAGAACAAGGGAACGCTTCATGATTTTGAGAAAGATCCGCTTCAATTAAGGATTGTGGGAGACATGTTGTATGCAACGGATACAACATTGGGGGCGGATAATGGAATTGCTGTTGCTTATGCTTTGGCATTATTGGATGCAAATGATATTCCGCATCCTTCTCTTGAAATCGTCATAACGACTGAAGAAGAAACGACGATGAACGGTGCACTTGCTGTGGATCCGGCTCACTTTAAGGGGAAAATGCTGATTAACATCGATTCGGAGGAAGATGGAAAGTTGCTGGTCAGCTCAGCAGGAGGGATACGCGTGCGGCAGATCCTGCCAATCGGAAGGGAATCGGCTTCTATTGTTGATGCTGCATCTTATAACATCAGGATTAAAGGGTTGAAGGGCGGACACTCCGGTATGTCCATCCATAAGGAAAGAGGGAACTCCAATAAACTTTTGGGCAGAGTATTACATGAATTAACGACTGACTTCCCTTGCTTCATTCAGCAAATGAACGGAGGCCTGAAAGGGAATGCGATTCCTCGTGAAGCAGAGGCGACAGTACTGATTCATGCAGAAGATGTTCAGAAGATAAAGGAGAGACTCCAGCAATGGGAGGATACTTTTAAAAATGAACTGCAATCTTCCGACCCTGAGGTATCGATTAGGTTTGAAAAGATCGAAACGATTTCTTCAAACGTTTTTTCCAAAGATACGGTGACTAAAGCCACTTCCTCCTTACTGGTAATCCCGCATGGCGTTCTAGGAATGAGCATGGGAATAGAAGGGTTAGTGGAAAGTTCGACGAATCTAGGGGTCGTTACAACAAATGAAACGGAAATGATATTCGAAAGTGAAATCAGGAGTTCGGTCAAAAGCATCAAATATAACATGGTCAAGCAAGCAAAGGCGATTGCCGACATGCTTGGATGCGAACTATTGGTTGACGCGGATTATCCGGAATGGCCCTATAATCCTGATTCGAAACTCAAGAAATTATTTGAAGAGACATACAAAGAAAAATATCAAGTGGATATTGAAATCATCGCTGTGCATGCAGGGATCGAGTGTGGGGTATTCATAGATAAGATACCAGGGTTGGATACTGTTTCAATCGGACCGGATATGTTTTCCGTACATACACCTGAAGAACACTTAAGCATCCCTTCGACCATAAACAACTGGGAATATTTTGTTTACACATTAAAGCGGATGAAGGATCTTTAAACAACTGCATGTTTGGGGAAAGTAAAATGATAATTAAATAGATTTTGAGACATCCTCTCGTTCAACGATAGGATGTCTCTTTTTTAGGAGTCTCGAACACCCGCTCCAATCACCTTCGTTTAAAAATTTAGATAGAACACTTTTTTTGTAGGCAAAAGGGGTTTGGAACAGTCTCATCCCCGCCCATGATTTTAAGACTAATTATCCTTAAGTTTTTTTACTGTAAATATTATTGGATATAAGAAATTTGCGACACTCCTGCCGAATTACTGGCTAGCCGAGACCCCACAGGCGCTTGCGCCGAGGAGGCTTGGCAGACAGTCGGCGGAAAGGGAGCGGATTTCTGAAATCAGCTGGAATGTTTTCTTGAAAAAACTGTAGGCTGGTCTCATCCCGAATTATGTTTAAGATTAGTTTATCCTTTAAGTTTTTTTCCTGTAATCCTTATTGGATCGAAGAAATTTGCGACACTCCTGCCGAATAACTGGTTAGCCAAGACCCCACAGGCGCTTGCTTTGATGAGGCTTGGCAGACAGGCGGCGGAAAGGGAGCGGATACCTGAAAATCAACTGGAACGTTAAATAAAAAACTGCAGTCAAACTCGCTTTTCATCGAATTTGACTGCAGTCTGAAAGAAACTGAGGTTTCTTTACAATCGTTATAAAATAAACTATTGTAAAGAAAACCTATCATTTAGTCTAAATTATTGTTCGAAATCATTATGTATAGAGGAAGGTATAGGGAAATATGGGTGTAAAGTATAGAATGGTCGTAGAACAAATGGAGAAAGAAATATTAGATGGAAAATATACATTAAATACTAAGTTACCTACTGAAGAAGAGTTGATGAAGAAGTTCGATGTCAGCAGGAATACCATTAGAAAAGCAATCAACATATTGGTTGAGCAGGGTTATATCTATCAAGTTCAAGGAAGCGGCATATTCCTTAGGGAATTTTCCAGACCAGGCTGCATTTCGATGAGGGATATGACTGGCTTAACCAAAGTGTTTCCAAATGATGAAATGAAAAGTAAAGTGTTGAAATTAGAATTAATAGAAGCTGATGAAAAGTTGGCCAAACAAATGAAATGCGATATAAAAACCAAAATCTATAACCTCAAACGGGTTAGATACTTAAATGGTGAACCCATTGTAATAGAAGAGTCCTTTTTCAATAAAGACATCATCCCCATCATAAATAAAGAAATCGCAAATGGTTCCATTTATGAATATATAGTCGAGGATTTGAAGTTGAATATTGGTTTTGCAGATAAAATCATTTCGTGTGAAAAACTAAATGACAATGATGCCAAGCTTTTGGACTTGCAGCCAGGTGATCCGACTTTAATCGTTGAAAGTACAGTCTTTTTAAAAGCGGGAGCCGTTTTTGATTTTTCAATTGAGAAGTATAATTACACTTCTGCCAAACTGTTAACATTGACTTAAAAAGGGCAGGGAATTCTTTAGATGACTGGATTTTAAGATAACTGAAACAAGTATAAATAATATACAAAGAGCGGCTGCTTTTAGTTAGCAATCGCTCTTTTTTTAATTTCTCGTTCTATAATGATTTTCAGCTGTGGAAATAGGGGAGCTCAAAATGCTTCGCGTTTTTGCAATAGGTCTAAGAAGATTCCAAAATAAATTAAGCATGAAAGTCAGGAAGATAAAATTTGAGGTTGCTCCCTGGTATTTCGCATAGTTTGCTGCGCCTACCTCTGCAATTTCCCCAGCAATGACCACCAGCTTCGCATGTAGCATCTCTTTGTCGTACTGATAGATATGGATCCAGCTTCTACACGGTCACCGTTATAGGTACGGTTTTGGCAATGTCCCTGTCTTTGGGGGATTTGTTTAACTCTTTTCCTCTACTGAAATCACTCCCTTGTTTTTCTTAGATAAAGAATCCGGGCTCACAATGGGGAACAAAAATTATAAATAATAAGAGCGAAAAAACTAAGGATTCTGGAATGTTGAACTCAATAAAACATATTAGGCCTATCTAGGGAATAAAATGAATGGAATATTTTGAAGGAAAGTGGGGCAGTGCATGTGAAAATCCATGTGGTGAATAGGGGGGATTCTTTGTGGGGAATTTCCCAGCAATATGGTGTCAGCACCAACCGAATTGTTCGGATCAATGGCCTTGAAAATCCAGATAAGCTAGTGATTGGCCTAGCACTTTTGATTCCTGAACCTTATCTTCAGTACAGGGTTCAGCAAGGGGATACTCTAGATAAAATCGCAAATCAGTTTGGAACTACGGTACAGGAAATTATGCAATCGAATCGCATCACAAATCCTTCTACTATCTATCCAGGGCAGAGGCTAACCATTCCGGTCATTTATCATACCGTAAGGGAACGAGATACCCTTTATGATATAGCAAGACGTTATGGAACGACAGTTCAAGCCATTATGCAGACGAACCGGATTACAGATCCTTCCAATATTTATATCGGTCGGATAATAAGGATTCCCCAGAAACCGAAACCCATCATTGATGTAAATGGTTTTACAAATGTTTACGGGCAAGTAGGTGCGGAGCAGGTACGTGAAGTAGCCTACGATTTGACCTACGTAAGTCCATTTGGTTATAGAATGAGGAAAGATGGCAGCTTAGAAGTCATAGATGACACCCCGACGATACGGGCGGCACAGTCAACTGGCGTCATACCCATGATGTGCATAACGAATTTTTCCGCCACGGAAGCGGGAACTCAGCTTGCACATACGATACTTTCCGATTTAAGTTTAGTGGAAAAATTATTAACCAACGTCATAAATACGATGAAAAATAAAGGGTACCGTGGATTGAATATCGATTTTGAAAGTGTAGCACCAGAGGACCGTGATTTCTATAATCGCTTTCTCCAAAGAGCGGTGGATCGATTGCATCCTGAGGGCTACTTTGTGTCATCCTCCCTTGCCCCAAAAACTAGCGCCAATCAAAAGGGAGCATTAGTTGAGGCACATGATTATCCAGTTCATGGACGGCTGCTCGACTTCGTAGTGCTGATGACATATGAATGGGGTTACCGAAAGGGGCCGCCGCAGGCAATCTCTCCCGTTAATGAAATAAAGCGTGTCCTTGACTATGCCGTAACGGCTATACCAACAAATAAAATCTTCATAGGATTTCAAATTTATGCACGGGACTGGCTTGTTCCTCATGAAGAGGGGCAGGAAGCAGAGACTTTCGACATGCAGGAAGCCATCAGACGCGCCGTCCAATATAATGCAGAAATAAAATATGACGAGACAGCTCAATCACCTTATTATAGGTACAAAGATAATCAGGGGCGCACACATGAAGTTTGGTTTGAGGATGCACGCAGTGCTAAAGCTAAATTCGACCTGGTGAAGGTTTACAGGTCAAGGGGTCTCAGTTATTGGGTACTTGGTTATCCTTTTCCCCAGAATTGGGAACTGCTTGGGGATACATTTATTGTACGGAAACTGTAGGGTGTTTTTTTACAGCAACGTGGATCACACATAATTAATATAGTGATGGGCAGCTTTTTTTATAAAGCTGTCTATTTTAGTGAAAACCCTTTAGGTTTCGAAATGCACTACAAGAATTACCGGATTTTTATAACAACGTTAACAATCGTTTGGAATCCGAGTCCATAAAGGGGCTTAATCGAGGACGCCATATTGAAACTGAAAAATATAGAATTTGAAAAGACCGCTATATGGTGGTCTTTTTCATTTTATGAGATAAAGAGAACTCCTTAAAAACAGGTATGGGTAATTACCATAAAGGAAATGTGTTCTTCATTGTGGAAATGTATTACGGACAATCCCATTTAAGGAGGCATTTTTTTGGAATTAACCATCATTAATACGTTTACAGATCAACCTTTTAAAGGAAATCCTGCGGCTGTCTGCCTTCTTACCGGGGAAAGTGATAGCGAGTGGATGAAGCGAATAGCTAAAGAGATTAATATGCCTGTTACTGCGTTTATTCACCTTCATAAAGGCGAATGGCAGCTGCGTTGGTTCACACCTTCCGTTGAAATCCCGATTTGTGGACATGGGACGCTGGCAAGCTCTTTCTTTTTGTGGGGTAAAGGATACGTGCCAAGGGATAAACCAATTGCCTATCAGACGAAAAGCGGGCTTCTCACTGCAAAATTCGTTGATGGAATGGTTCAGTTGGAATTTCCGTCATTAATCGAACAGGAGACCGCTGCCCCTGAATTACTGATAAAAGCTTTAGGTGTTGTGCCTGCGTATGTTGGACAAAACAAATGGGATTATCTAGTCGAAGTTCAATCAGAAGAAATCGTAAGGAATTTAAAGCCGGATTTCGATTCCATTGCCCGAATGCCGATTCGGGGCGTCATTGTAACGAGTCTATCGGATAGCGGTGAATATGATTTCGTTTCCCGTTTCTTTTCCCCTGCCCAAGGCCTTGACGAAGATTATGTAACGGGCTCGGCCCATTGTTGTCTCGGACCCTATTGGAAAAGCAAGCTGGACAAAAGTATCACCATAGCCTATCAGGCATCGGAAAGAGGAGGACTATTGAAGGTTGAAGTAACGGAAGACACAGTTAAACTTTCTGGCCATGCCGTGACAATATTCGAAGGGAACTTAACCATATAATACGGGAGCCGTTTTTGATTTATCAATCGAGAAATATAATTACACTTCAGCCAAATTATTAACATTGACTTAAAGAGGGCAGGAAATTCTTAAATAAGATTGTTACGGTGTGAATTGGAGATATCGATTCACACCGTTTTTTTTAATTCATTTCTCTTCTTTTCCAACGATCCCATAAAACAAGATCTTCATAATATCTTCAGTCAAAGGTAGGATTTGTTGATAAACCTCTTCCCGTTGGATATATTCATTCATCGCTTTTATAAAAAATAAAATCGCTTCATTAGATAAGTTTGGATCAACATATCCTTGTTCCTTCCCCTCGTTAAAAAGATCAATAAAGCGTGGCAGGGCCTTTTCTGTATATATTTTTTCCATATAATTGAGCCCGGAAGTATATTCCCTCATTAAATATTGATAAAAATCTTCATGAATTTGTTTCGCTGTTTCATTCTTCGTGAACATAATTTGCTTTATTTTTTCAGGGAAAGCAATGTTGCTGGTAAGTATTTGTTCAAATTCATCCATTGCCTTATCTGTATAATAAATAAAAACCTCATGAATTAAATTATGTTTACTTTCGAAGTAATTATATATCGTTACTTGAGATACATTTGCTTTTTTGGCTATTTCTCCTATAGAAATCTTTTGTACACCATACTCCATGAATAAACCTAAGGCAGCCTCCAGTATATTCAATTTTTTTTGTTCCCTGCGGCGTTGAAATCCGTCCATTTATTTCACCTCAACCTTAGTTTAATTAAAAATATGTAATAGAACAATAAAATAAGTTCATAAACTATTGTCAGGAATTCTTATTTTATATATTATGTACTAAATTGATTAAAATATTTCATAATTTCTTTTCAGAGGAAGAGGTGGATGAGGAATGTCAGTATTGAAAACAACTGATTTAACGAAAAAGTTTGGAAAGTTTACCGCTTTAAATGGTGTGAACATTGAAGTGAATAAAGGTGAGGTGTTTGGATTCATCGGTCCTAATGGTGCTGGAAAATCAACAACGATCCGTGTGCTGCTCGGGATTTTAAAAGCGACGGATGGGGAAGCAAAGATTTTCGGCAAGGATGCATGGAAAGATGCGGTTGAAATTCACAAGCGAATCGCGTATGTTCCAGGAGATGTGAACCTATGGCCCAACTTAACAGGCGGGGAAGTTATTGATCTGTTTGTTGAATTACGCGGGGCGAACAATAAAAGCAGACGCGAAGAACTAATAAAAAAATTCGATTTGGATCCTTCCAAGAAATGTGGAACATATTCAAAAGGGAACCGGCAAAAGGTTGCTTTGATTGCTGCTTTCTCATCTGATGCCGACCTTTATATATTGGATGAACCAACATCAGGTCTAGATCCATTGATGGAAAGAGTGTTCCAGGAATGTGTGATGGATGCGAAAAATGAAGGAAAAAGCATCTTGCTTTCCAGTCACATTCTTTCTGAAGTGGAAAGGTTATGCGATAAAGTGGGCATCATTCGGCAAGGGCAAATAATTGAAACGGGAACATTGGATGAGTTACGTCATTTAACGAGAACAAGCTTGCTTGTCGAAACGAAGCAACCTATTCCTGCTTTAGGGAATGTAAACGGGGTTCGGGATATCGTGAAGAAAGATGAAGCACTTTCATTCCAAGTGGATACAGATGAATTGGATAATGTAATGAAGTATATAAGCCAATTTGGAATTGTGAAATTGGAAAGCGCGCCGCCTACATTGGAAGATTTATTCATGAGCCATTATGAAGGCGAAAGGAAGACTTCTGATTCTGGGGCGGGAGGTGCGTTATAATGGCAAACCGGTCCTATCATAATACAGGAAGACTCTCCCGATTCATCGTACGGCAAGATCGGATTCGGATCCCTGTTTGGATAATTTCCCTATCGGTCCTTTCATTTATGGTTGCAATGGCATTCACCGATCTGTACCCGACTGGGCTAGAAAGGCAAACTATTGCTGAAACGATGAGGAACCCTGCAATGACAGCGATGGTGGGGAAAGGTTACGGCCTGGATGACTATACAAACGGAGCGATGATGGCGCATCAAATGTTACTTTTAACCGCTATGGCCGTGGGGATAATGAGCATTTTACTTGTTACGCGCCATACACGCGCAGATGAAGAGGACGGCCGTATCGAAATGATCCGTTCTTTGCCGGCTGGCCGGTTAGCTAATTTATATGCAACCATTTCCGTATCGTTTGGAACGAATGCATTGATCGCGATAATAACGGGTTTCGGATTGTATGCTCTGGGAATTGAAAGCATGGATTTGGAAGGTTCCCTTATGTATGGAGCTGCTTTAGGGGCAACCGGTATTTTCTTCTCGGCGATAACGGCATTATTTGCCCAGCTTACAGAGAGTGCGCGAGGTACGATTGGTTACTCCATCACTGTTTTGCTTCTCTCCTATCTTATTCGGGCGATTGGGGATGTTAGCAATGAAACACTTTCCTGGTTTTCACCATTGGGTTGGGTTTTAGGTTCAGAAGTATATGTGAATAATTATTGGTGGCCAATCATCCTTACGATCGGTGCGGCAATGATTTTGTTTGGACTTTCTCTATATTTGAATGCCATCCGTGATTTGGAAGCTGGATTCATACCGTCTAAGCCTGGCAGAAAATATGCGTCATCCTTTTTGAAAAGTCCGCTTGGTCTCGCGCTAAGGCTTCAGCGTACAGGATTAATTGCGTGGGCAGCCGGGATGTTCATTTTAGGAGCATCTTACGGTTCCGTTTTAGGTGATTTAGAATCCTTTTTTGCAAAAAATGAAATGATGGCTGAACTATTGACGCCAGTTGAAGGCTATTCTCTGACAGAACAATTCTTGACAATGTTGATGTCAGTCATCTCCATGGTATGCACCATTCCGCCTTTAATGGCGATGTTAAAGCTTAAAGGGGAAGAGAAAAAGAACCATACTGAACATTTACTTAGTCGTGCTGTATCCCGTACAAGGCTTATGGGGAGCTACTTTATCATCTCCGTGATTGGCGGTTTTCTCATGATTACGCTTGCTGCCGTGGGCCTTTGGGCAGTCGGGAATTCAGTAATGGATGAAGGGATTGCTTTCGGCACTTTATATAGTGCAGCAATGGTCTACCTACCTGCGATGTGGATCATGATTGGTATCGCAGTGCTGTTTATTGGCTTTGCACCAAAATTCTCTGGCTTGACTTGGCTTTACTTGACATACTCAATCTTAGTCGTTTATTTAGGAGGAATGCTTCAATTTCCGGAATGGATGGGAAAACTAACACCATTTGGCCATATTCCGAAACTTCCTGTTGAAGATATGGACTTCATGAAAGTATCCATACTTACAATCATAGCTATAGGTTTTCTGGCTGTTGGCTTTATCGGATATAACAAACGGGATATCCGAGGTTGACGAATCAACTATGATTCTATTATTCCTGCAAATTGTCTTCAGACTAAAGCCTGATTTCTTTGTTTTCGATGAGAAATCAGGCTTTTATTGGTTATCAGTCATGAGGAAATAATAATAGTACACCTAGCGCAATGATGATAAAGAATAAATAGCTTTCGAATTTCTTCGCAGGAATTCGCTTATTCATGAAGATTCCGAGACCTGTCGCAAGTAATATAGCTGGAATGGAATAAGCGTAAAGAATAAGTGAATCGGCAGTCCATAGTCCGCCTAGCGCATGACCCGTCACGACCAGGATTCCGGATATAAGAAAATGGGCTTGCAATGTTCCGCGGAATCGATCTGGGTTCCATCTTCGTAAAGTTCCATAGACGACGACCGGCACTCCGTTAAAGTTATAGGCGCTGCCAAGGACTCCCCACGCAAAACCGAACGGCCATACCCAGCCCTTCGAGTTAAATAACGGTTTATCCACAGCGTGAAAAAGTTTTTGCTTAAGAAGAGAATATCCTCCATATGCAATCAAAAAAACACCGAGTGCAGAAGTAATGATCATAGAAGGTGCGTAATGAAGCAAAGCGAGGCCGGCTGGTATTCCGATGACCGTTGCAAGCGCCAGTCTGATTAATACCGAGCGTTCGATATGCTGCCATCCACTAACGACGGTTAATGAAGCAACGGTAAGACCTGCCAATCCAATCAGGGAAACTGAAGTATTAAGTGGAATGTGAAGTAAGGCAAGCAGAGGCATGCTGACAATCGCTTCACCGAACCCGAACATCGTCCGCATCAAGGCGCCGATAAAGACTGCCGCCACCACCAATATGATACTGCTGAGCGTCATTATTTCACCTCCTGAAGCAAGAAATTACCCTTCTATAATTATACCATATCAAAACACTTTTAGTTTGATGGAAACCTGATTTATAACGGGTTATTTAAGGTCTGTTTTACCCTCTTTAACGTGTTTGTCATGTTGTTTAATAGAGAGGTACACGGGTTTAAATTCGTTGTATAGTAAACTGGAATGAGGGGGATATAGTGGCGCCCTATTTCTTAGGAAGAGTGTGTTGGAAAATCTTCATTTATCTTAAAGATAAATGGGGGGAAGGGAAATTAACCATTTAATGCAGGGGAGGGTGAGGCATGGGGCAATCCTTCTTAATGAAGGTTCGCACCCTTTACCCTTTTAGTGTACAAGAATCGAAAACGCGCTATACACTAATAACAAAGCCATAATTACATTAAACTGACTTCGATACTTTGATAAAAAAGTTTGAAAAACCGAACCGAACATACTCCAACAGAACGTACTCATAAAACCAACAAAAGCTAGAAATAATGAAAAGAATAGTAAGCTGAAATTTGAAGAGTGATAAGGTAGTATGAAGGTCGATATTGCAGTGATGCCATATAAGATGCCTTTTGGATTTATGAATTGTAAAAGCATGCCCGCTATAAAGCTGTTGTTCTTGTGATCATTATCGTCCTTATCTTTATTTGAACTGGAAATGATTTTTATGGCCAGATACAGCATATAAATTGCACCTAGGATAGTCATGATAAATTCAATCTTTGGTATGAAATTTTCAAGCAAAACATTAAAATAACTACACAATAACATTATTACAAAAAAACCGGCACCTACCCCGAAACAAAATTTAATCGTCCTTTTTAACCCGTACTTGTTCGCAAATAACATGGCCATGATGTTATTTGGTCCTGGAGTGAAACTTGTAACAAAAACAAATAGCAAAAAAGATAGTAAAGGCATGGTTGACTCCCCTTTGTATGCTATAATGACCAAAAGTGACATTATAACGACTTCCTTTTTATTGTACAATGCCGACGTTATATTGTAAATAAGGAGTATTTTTATGGAAGAAATAAATTTTATTATTGCTAACAATTTAAAAGCCATCAGGGAAAGTAAGAAATTAAGTCTTGAAAAGGTTGCTGAATTAACCGGAGTAAGCAAAACGATGATCGGACAAATCGAAAGGGGAGGATCGAGCCCGACGATTACAACCATTTGGAAAATAGCCAATGGATTAAAGATTTCATTTTCTTCACTGATAAATAGTCCGCAGCCAGATACAAAAATTGTTTTAAAAAGTGAAATTCAATCATTATCTGAGGATAACGGCAAATATCGAGTTTATCCCCACTTTCCCTTTGAAGATGAGAAGCGCTTTGAAGTATATTCAGTCGAGATAGAAAAAGGTGGATTCCTAAGTTCCGATTCGCATAGAGAAGGAACTGAAGAGTACATAACTGTTTTTGAAGGGGAAGTGACTGTACGTGTAAATAACGAAGAATATACAGTAAGGAATGGGGATTCTATCAGATTCAAGGCT
Source organism: Peribacillus simplex NBRC 15720 = DSM 1321 (assembly GCF_002243645.1). Lineage (NCBI taxonomy): Bacteria > Bacillati > Bacillota > Bacilli > Caryophanales > Bacillaceae > Peribacillus > Peribacillus simplex. The sequence goes on from NZ_CP017704.1 coordinate 3,334,982, forward strand.
GACAGACCGCATGCCTACCATAATTCAGGGGAAACATTAACTCGATTAAGCATGATCCTATATTATCCAACTTAAAAAAAGGGAGTAATGCTGTTTCTGCTTGTTATATATCTTTGCAAAAATATTGGTGTTGGAATTATTAAAAGTAAATATATTGGAAGTTTATGTTGAATCAATAAAGAGTGGGAGAGATTTAAATCTCTCTCTTTTTTTGTTTTCGATAAATTAGGTATAAAGACTAAGGGTGATTTCAAGGAAAACCGATACTATTTAACCATTAAATTATTTTATTGATATATCATCAATCTGTTACTAGGTATTTTGGGGTGATTATAATGATAATATTCTGTTAATATTCCATGTTGTATTGTAAATATGTTTTAAAATTGGATTATTTTGTTGTAATATAGGAGATACACGGATCTTTAGAGGAAAAAAGTAGGGTGGATTTGTGTATGGGTAAGTAAATTTGTCGGAATTGAATTTTTGGAAAAGCGTGTCAATTCTATGGATAAGTTAGCAGAATGTTATGCCAGTATAGAACTTATGGGGGGATTACTATAATGGGGAAAAAGAAAATCGTAAAAATTGCATCAGCTACCATAATGGCTGCGACAGCGATCGTAGCAGTAGCACCGGCACCTTCGGATGCTGCCACTAGCCTTAATAGTAAGATCAAAACGGCCAAGGCCGCCATCAAAAAACCATTCGACACCTATTTCTACACTTCTAAACTCGCTTCAGTGTCCACTGTTGAAAAACAAATCAAGTCTGCAAAACAAGCAAAAAAAGACATCAACTCTACCATTAAAAAATCAATGTTAAGCAAAAAAGAAAAAGATGCCAAATACAAAGAAATCGAAGCTTATGATAAGTACATCACTCGTTCAGAAGGTTATGTAAAAGGGTATAAAGCGGCTGAGAAAGCAAAAGCTGCACATGGCAAATCGATTAGCTCCCTTACGAATTCAATACTTGCCAAGAAATCAATTGATATCAGGAATCAATACGAGGCACTGGATAAAGCCGTGAAAAAGACAGATAAAGATATTAAAGATACTGTTTACGGTGCGAAAATCGAAAAGCTCTTATACGATAAATTCACTAAATCGACCAAAACAGCTTTGAGCGGTGACCTGAAAGTTCCGTACTACTATGAAAAAGCTGCTTACTGGGTGAAGAAGGGTGATTTAAAGACCGCGGACAAGCGGATGCAAACCGTTTCTTCGCAGTTGAAAAAGGTCAGCAAAACATCCAAGCTCGGAAAAGCCATACACGCCTATGTTAAAGAAGTGAAAGGTAAGTATGATGAAGCAGTATATGCAGAAAAGAAAAAAGAAGTGGCAAAACGGGTCAATGCCTATGTAGCTCTTGCCAATGGGGAACTTAAAACGAAAGAACAGATAAACGCGGCTAAAAAGGCGAAAGCAGCCATTAATTTAAATGGAATCAAGGAGTCGGACCGAAAGGAATTCCTAGCGAAAATAGCATTGGCGGATAAGAAAGTCGCTGCCGCTGAAGAAGCCTTGAAAAATCCAGCGAAGGCGATCACGCTTTCCTTGATGCATACGAATGACACGCATGCCCACTTGGATAATGTGGCCAAAAGGGTGACGGCTGTTAAGGAAGTGCGTAAGAGTAAGCCGCAAGCACTTTTGGTTGATGCTGGTGATGTATTCTCGGGAACTCTCTATTTTAATGAATTCAAAGGGCAGGCTGATCTTCGCTTCATGAATTTAATGAAATATGACGTCATGACATTCGGGAATCATGAGTTTGATTTGGGATCAAGCGCCGAAGGGCATCAAGCTTTGGCTGACTTCATTAAAGGGGCACAGTTCCCATTTGTCAGTTCGAATGTGGACTTCTCCAAAGATGATAAGTTCAAGGGACTATTCTCGGATTTGATTTCAAGTAAGCCAGAGCAAGGGAAGATATACAATGGAATCGTAAAACAAGTGGATGGCCAAAAGGTAGGGTTCTTCGGGCTTACAACTGAAGAGACGAAAGACATTTCAAGTCCAGGAAGTATAGAATTTGAAAACTATCTTGAAGAAGCCGAAAAAGCGGTCAAGGCGTTCAAAGGCATGGGTGTCAATAAGATAGTTGCCGTATCCCATATTGGTTATGATGACAATGCAGCTTATGACAATGATTTAACATTAGCTGCCAAGGTCAAGGGCATCGACGTGATTGTGGGCGGACATAGCCATACGCAGTTAGACGCCCCCGTTGTTGTTGACAAAGATGATAAAGGGAAAACGAAAGAGCCGACTGTCATCGTTCAAGGGTATCAATATAGCGACTATTTAGGAACGATCGATGTGAACTTCGATAAGGAAGGCAAGATTGTCGGACAAGCCGGTCAGCTGATTAAGCTTTCTGAAAAACAGGATGATGCTGAAGCGGCAAAAGTGCTCGAAACATACTCCTCTAAGATTAAGGAGCTGAAGGATACGCAGACTGGTGCATCTGCTGTGAAAGCCTTGGAAACACCGCGTGATGCAGGAGATGCAACGAAGCCGAGTGTTCGTAAAAATGAAACGGAACTGGGTAATTTAATTACGGATGGAATGCTTAGTAAAGCGAAAGAATTCAATAAGGATGCAGTCATAGCTTTCCAAAATGGCGGGGGCATCCGCGCTGGCATCGATCAAGGTGAGATCACTTTAGGGGAAATCCTAACCGTTTTACCGTTTGGGAATACGTTAGCGACGATGAAGCTTACAGGTGCAGAAATCAATGAAGCATTAGAGCATAGTGTAAGCCTCGCTCCTAAGGAAAATGGCGGCTTCCTGCATGTTTCCGGAATGAAATTCAGCTACGACAGTTCGAAGGAAGCAGGCAATCGTGTCACAAAGGTTGAAGTCCTGGGACAAGATGGAACATATTCCGAATTGGATGCAACGAAGGAATATGTCGTGGCGACCAATGCTTTTACAGCCAAGGGCGGAGATGGTTTCACCGTTTTCAAGAAGGCTTATGAAGAAGGAAGAGTGACCGATATCGGACTCGCTGATTGGGAGAATTTACGGGATTATGTAAGCGAGCTGAAAACTGTCAATCCAAGCATCGAAGGACGCATCAAGGATGTTGCCGGAAGCAATACAGACCCGACTGTGGTATTGGCTAAGGACTTTGGCGGAACGGCTGATGCCCCAAAAACACATGAAGGTAATGTAGTTGTGGACATCACGGATATTGCTTCATTAGAAAATGCAGTGGTTAAAGGGAATCTTACATTAACGGGAACTCCTCCGGATAACTTTACTTTTTCACAGGTTACAGTCGAGGGTAATTTGGATTTATCGGGACTTAACGGTAAGACCGTGAGCATGAGCGGTGTCACGGTGAATGGCGAAACCATTCTTTAAGCGGTATTCAAATGATTCCTGGGCCTACGAAAAAAAGTTGGAGGGGTTGAGATCTTGAAGAAGAATGGGATAAGCAAGCTTTTCTTTGCCATACTGATCGTGCTGTCAACGGTTTTGCCAAATGCAGCCGCTGCAAAAGCAGAAGGGACAATATCGGTAATGGAAGCGATTAATAATAACAGTGGAACGGCGACGGTGAAGGGATACATCGTCGGTACGGCTAAAAGCGGTACAAGCTATCAACAAACATCGCCTTTTACTGAAAGTACGAATATAGGTATTGCGGATAGTCCGGATGAAACGGATGTTAAGAAAATCATGCCTGTTCAGCTTCCAGCCGGAAATATCCGAACGGCTTTGAATTTGGTCGAACATCCGGAATTACTCAAAGCGCAGGTGACAATTACGGGGAAGCTGGAAAAGTACTTTTCAGTACCCGGTCTGAAATCCGCAACGGATTACACGATCATCACTGATGGGGGAACAACTCCTGAACAGCCTGATGTGAAGGTTCTGGACTCCATTGCCGAGGCACGCACGAATACTGAAGATGTAGTGCAGGTCGATGGGGTGGTCACCACGGGGCTTGGTTATTGGGGAGGAAAAGGCTTTTATATCCAAGATGAAACGGCTGGACTATATGTTTATGGTTCTTCGTGGCCTGCGGATGTAAAGCAAGGGGATAAGGTTACTTTAATCGGAAAAGTATCCGCTTATAATAAGGAATTACAAATCCAACCAACCTCCCTTAAAGTGGTTTCTTCTGGGAATGAACTTCCTGAAATCCAAAAAATTGATGCATCTGGCGTCAATGAGGAAACACAGGGTGAGCTGGTAACCATTGAAAAAGCGACCATTACAGAATTGGCGGCATCGGGAACATACGGAACATTCGAATTCAAGGCGGAAGATACTGAAGGGAAATCTGTAATCGTTCGCCATGATAACCGGACCGGTTCGAGTTATGAAGATTTCCTGAATAGCTTTAAAGTAGGGGATGTCATTTCCGTAACCGGAATCGGATCGAGGTTCAATGACATGTATCAGTTGAAGCCGCGTGGTATTGAAGATTATGAACTGGTGAACAAACCAGCCGTATACGCGGATATTTTCCCTGGTACGGTAAGTGAAAATACAAAAGTATCACTTGAATCTGGTTGGCAAGAAGCGAAAATCCACTATACGCTGGATGGATCCACACCGACGTCTTCAAGTGCCTTGTACACAGAACCTATCATTTTAACGAAAGATACTGTCATCAAGGCAATCGCTGTCAATGACAAGACATCAGAAGTTTTCACATTTGCCTATACCGTTACCAAAACCAATGAAGTGAAGATTCGTGACATTCAGGGGATGAATCATTTTTCATCATATGAAAATCAACTCGTCTCAGGTGTGGAAGGTGTGGTCACTTATGTAAAAGATGCAAATAACTTTTATATCCAAGATCCCAACCCGGATAAGGACTTAACGACTTCCGAGGGAATACTAGTGTACAACAAAGCACATGGTCTAAAAGCGGGAGATCATATCAAAGTGGCAGGTAAAGTCGTCGAGTGGTATATCGAAGGATACACTGAAATGAAAACGACTGATCTGCCAACAACTGAATTGACTAATACGACTATTGAAAAGCTTGGCACTGCAGCGATACCAGAACCAATCGTCATTGGAAAAGATGTCATTCCGCCGTCTGAGAACATAGATGATGATAGATTGACAGACTTTAATCCGAGCGAAGACGGCATTGATTTCTACGAGAGTCTGGAAGGAATGCTCGTGCAAGTATATAACCCGAAAGTGGTTGCTCCTCAAGACTATGGTGAATTGGTCGTGATTCCAGGGAATATGGAAACGACGACTGCAGTTGGAGGCGTCAAAATAACAGAAACGGATTTCAATCCTGAAAGAATTACCCTGGATATAAATGATGAATCATTTGCAGCGAAAACGGGTGATTTCTTTGAAGGCTCGGTTACGGGTGTCATCAGCTATGGATATAGCAACTATAGGGTAGTGACGGATAAAGCTCAGCTGCCGGCGTTAAAGGATGGCGGTACGGCTCGGGAAGTGACATCTTTAGAGAAGGATGCTGATAAGTTATCGATCGCTTCCTATAATATAGAGAATTTCTCCACTCAAACCGCTAATTCTAAAGTTGAAACGATCGCAACATCCATCATTACCAATCTTAAACAACCCGATATCATCGGCGTAACGGAAATGCAAGATAATGATGGGGCAACAGATAGCGGGACAACGGATTCTGCTCAAAGTGCCAAGAAGTTAACCGACAAAATAAAAGAGCTGGGCGGACCGCAATATCAATTCATCGATATCGCTCCAGAAGATAAACTTGATGGCGGGGCACCCGGCGGGAATATCCGTGTAGGCTTTTTATATAATGTGGACCGTGTCAAATTGACTGAAGGAACGAAAGGAACGGCAACACAGTCCGTGGCTTTCAAAGATGGAAAACTTACCTTGAACCCTGGACGAATCGAGCCTACCGATCCCGCCTTCACTTCAAGCAGGAAGCCTTTAGCCGCTCAATTCGAATTTAAAGGCGAAAGCGTAGTGGTGGTGGCCAATCATTTTAATTCCAAGGGCGGTGACCAGCCATTATTCGGCAAAAACCAGCCTCCTTTCCTTTCTAGTGAAACGCAAAGGCTTCAGATTGCCTCCATCGTCAATCGGTTTGTCAGTGATATCAAGTCACAGGATGCCAAAGCGAATATCGTCTTGCTTGGAGACTTTAATGATTTTGAATTTTCGGCACCGCTTAAAACATTAAAGGGCAAAGATCTAACAAATATGATCGAGAAAGTCCCTTTTGAAAAACGTTATTCTTACACATATCAAGGCAATTCACAAGTACTGGACCATATCCTGGTATCGAATAATATGGCCGCGGCCACGAAAGTCGATATTGTCCATATTAACTCATCCTTCATGGAAGTTCAGGGAAGAGCAAGCGATCATGACCCTGTATTGATTTCAACCTCGTTATCTGAATCAGGTGGTGTTGAACCTCCTGCTCCAGAAAAAACGTATCATGTAACAAACGTTAAAACAAAAAGACTAACGATTGCTTCACCTAGTGTTTTGATCGATCTTGACGAAACATCCAACATCGAAGAAGGTATCTGGTTAAAAGGTTCATATGCTGTACTCAAAGGCCTTGGGCTGAAGAATGCAGCTGTGACGATAAAACCGGATAAGGAGGGCGCAATCATTGATTTTGGAGGCATGGCGGTGAAGGAAGTCATCATTGACAACGCCAATGTAAAAGAAATCAGGGGCGCTGAAAACGTTCAGAAATGGTCGGTAACAGAAGGTGTCGACACATCGAATATCAAGTTTGTCAATTCGAAAGGGGAAGCAATTGCTTCCCCTTTCGACCCTAAAGAAAATCATCCGCCCGTTGTAACGAAAAAACTGGAAAATCTTGAAGTGAAAGCCGGTTCCAAGGTCACCATCGATTTGAGTGAGCACTTCTCAGATCCAGATGGAGATAAGCTGACCTTTTCATCCACTATCGGTACAGTCACAGGCCAGACATTAACCCTTCCTGCAAATGAAGCTGGAACATACCTTGTCGCAGTCAAGGCCGAGGACCAGCTATCAGAAGTGGTTGCTCGTTTCACGTTGACCGTATCGAATGATAAGCCGCTTGAAGCTTATTACGAAACGGCGGCAGGAAAAACGGGAACGGAATTGAAATCGGTTCTGAACTCGATAATTAAGGGGCATACGATGTTAACTTATGATCAAGTGTGGAATGCCCTTAAAGAAACGGATGAAGACCCGGTGAACAAACAGAATGTCATCTTGCTTTACTCTGGAAAATCCATCTCGAAGAACGCGAATGGGGGCAATACCGGACAATGGAACCGCGAACATGTTTGGGCAAAGTCCCACGGTGATTTTGGGACAAGCAAAGGTCCCGGGACAGACCTTCATCACCTCCGTCCCGCTGATGTGACAGTGAATGGTAAACGGGGCCACCTTGATTTCGACGAGGGCGGTCAAACATATAGTGGATGTGAATGTAAGTTTGATTCAGATTCATGGGAGCCGCCAGATCATGTTAAAGGCGATATAGCAAGGATGTTATTTTACATGGCCGTCCGGTATGAAGGAAATGGAGAGTTGGATCTTGAATTATCCGATACAGTCAATACGTATCCGAAGCCGCTTCATGGAAAGCTATCGACACTTTTGAAATGGAATGATCTCGATCCAGTCGACGATTTCGAGAGCCATCGCAATGATGTCATTTATGACTGGCAAAATAACCGCAACCCATTCATCGACCATCCTGAATGGGCATCCGAAATTTGGGGTGCAGCTAAATCCATCGATGAGAAAAAAGCGAGTTAAATCGGAGATAGAAGGGGAAAGCAGCCTGATGGCTGCTTTTCTCATGCTCTTCTACAAATATAATCATCGAAAGTTAATTATCTTAAAATACTGAAAAATCAAATATTGATTTCGCGTTAAAGAATAAAAATTTTGGTAGGTATGTTATGTAATATATGTTAATATGGGATATCAATGAAAGGGTTTTCATTGCAGGAATGATAAAAATATTTTAATATAGTAATTATGCCGCTTTTTGATATTCATTCACCCTTAAAAGACGGTTAAAAAATATATTGCCAGAAAAGGGGCATTACACAATGAAATACAGATCTGCATTCGATATAATCGGTCCCGTCATGATTGGACCTTCAAGCTCACATACAGCAGGAGCTGCCAGAATTGGCAGAGTAGCAAGGACATTATTCGGAAAGCAACCGAAGAAAGCCATTATTTCTTTATATGGTTCTTTTGCAAAAACATACAGGGGACACGGTACGGATGTCGCTGTCGTAGGCGGGATATTGGATTTCGATACGGATGATGAACGAATCCCTGCCTCTTTAACGATAGCGGAAGAAGCCGGTATGGAAGTTTCCTTTACAATCGAGGATACTGTGACGGATCATCCTAATACAGTCAAAATCAGACTGTTCGACGAAGATAAAGAATTAGAACTTGTTGGGATCTCGATTGGCGGCGGAACGATAGAAATAACGGAGTTGAATACGTTCAAGCTTAAATTGTCAGGTGAAAATCCAGCCATTTTAGTCGTGCATAACGATGTGTTTGGAATAATTTCTTCCGTTTCGACAGTGTTGGCTAATCATGAGATTAACGTTGGACATATGGAAGTTTCACGAAAAGATAAAGGTCAAATGGCCCTTATGGTGATTGAAGTCGATCAGAAAATCAAGGGCGATGTCATGAAGGAAATTGAAGGATTGGAAAACGTGTCGCAAGTCATAAGGATGGTTGAATGATAATCATTAAAAGTGTTGGCATAGATATGGAGGTAAAAACATGTTCCGAAATGTAGCAGAGTTGGTTGAACTTGCTGAAAGTAAAAATGTAAAAATCGCGGAGATCATGATTTTACAAGAAATGGAGTTCTCAAGCCTGTCGAGAGAACAGATCATTGAAAAGATGGACAGGAATTTGACCGTGATGGAACAAGCGGTGGAAAGAGGTCTGAAAGGTGTGCAATCCGTTACAGGCCTAACGGGCGGAGATGCCGTTCTTTTGCAAAATTATATCAAGTCGGGCAAGGCACTCGCAGGCGATTTATTATTGGATGCCGTCAGTAAAGCTGTTGCGACGAACGAAGTGAATGCTGCAATGGGAATGATTTGTGCCACTCCGACTGCAGGTTCTGCGGGCGTTGTTCCCGGTACATTATTTGCCGTGAAAGAAAAATTAAACCCGACCCGAGCAGAGATGATTGAATTTCTTTTCACTTCCGCTGCCTTCGGATTCGTGGTTGCAAACAATGCTTCCATTTCTGGAGCGGCTGGTGGCTGCCAAGCAGAAGTGGGCTCGGCAAGTGGAATGGCCGCAGCTGCGATAGTAGAACTGGCCGGCGGTACACCAAGCCAAGCTGCAGAAGCGATGGCGATCACATTGAAAAATATGCTTGGATTGGTTTGTGATCCAGTGGCAGGATTGGTTGAAGTTCCTTGCGTGAAACGTAACGCAATGGGTGCATCCAACGCAATAACGGCAGCTGATATGGCACTTGCAGGCATTACGAGCCGCATTCCATGTGACGAAGTTATCGATGCCATGTATAAAATAGGTTTGACCATGCCAGTTGCACTTCGTGAAACGGCAGAAGGCGGCCTGGCTGCGACTCCTACTGGGCGTAGATTGGCAAAGGAAATTTTCGGTTCATATAAATAAACTTTCAATCCCATTAACATCAGGTTTGTTAATGGGATTTTTAATTTGTCTTAAAAAATCAACTCCAACCCCATAAACCTGCTCATTTTTGTACATGAAAAAAGGGATTTAGAGGAAGATGGAGGAATTTGGCGTTTATGTACACGGAGATAGAAACAGCTGTTGAAAAATCTGAATTATCAGTGAATATGGAACCACAGCAACTTTGTGAGTTATCACTTTCAATGATAAGATGAGTACGAAATTCACTATGGGAAGGATTGATTCTTCATTAATTTTCTCGAATTAACGTACACGTCGGCAATGGAAAAAGCGATGTTTCAGGCTCATGGAATCGGCTATGCACTATATGCTCAAAAACTGGAGCAACGTATGATGGTTGAACAAGAACGGGAACAGGATTATCTACAGGGCAGGCGTATTTCTGAGGAGATGAGAGCCAATCTTTTTTTAGGGAGTTAATTTCGAAGTTATCGAATAACATAAAACGAAAAAATCATGAACAAGCGAAAGAGCAATCAAAAAGATTGCTCTTTTTGTCCTGCTCTAAAAGGTAATTTTTCCATTTAAAAGAAGGAAACAACACTTTTAAATAGAATGTACGTTGATGAAGAGGAGGATGATCTTGGTGAAGAGAAGAGCATTACTGGTTTCTGCATTATCGGGATATGAAGAGGAAATTGGGCGGTGGCTATGGTGTTTAGAAGATGTTCGCCGTACGCTTATATCGGAATTGACTGGAATCAGCCAAAATATACTCGATTCGAAAATCGATGAAAGGCAAACGATTGGCTCGATATTATATCACATAGCGCTGATAGAGGCAGATTGGTTATACGAGGAGGTCCTTGTTACGGAATGGGATTCGGAAATATCCGCCTTGTTTCCATTAGGATGCCGTGCTGAAGATGGCTCCCTAAGCCACATTGAAGGACAAACATTAGAAGAACACTTCTACCGTCTCAATAAGGTACGTGAAGTATTTCTTTCAAACTTTCGCACAATGGACCTAACGGATTGGCGAAAACCGAGGGTACTTGAACAATATGACGTCACACCTGAATGGGTCGTTTATCATTTGATTGAACATGAATCACATCATAGGGGTCAGATTTTTCAATTGCTGAAGAAATTACGGAATGAATGAAGAACGCTTTTCCCGCAGGAGTCTCGTACACCAACAGGAGTTTGCTTTGATGCGGCTTGGCAGACAGTCGGAGAAAGGGAGCGGATTTCTGAAATCAACTGAACGTTTATAAAAGAAAAAAACTGTAGGCAAACTCGCTTTTCTTCGAGTTTGTCTACAGTCAATTATGTCTGAACTGATTTATATCATTAATCTATTTGGTGATTATGACCGAATTTCGACCGTAAGACGCTGCTGGCATACCCAATGAATCCTCCAACAATGGCAGGGATGATCCATCCTAGTCCTGCCTCATACATAGGAAGTATTGCAGTGAAGAAATCATTGATGAATGAAATGTGTACACCTGCTCCATTTAATCCATCGAATAAACTGACGATGAATGTTAAAAGTAAACTGCCTTGATAAACTTCAGGTCTTCCTTTAAATAAGGAATGAAGAAATGTTAAGAAGATCAAAACAATGGCTAATGGATAAATGGCTGTCATAACAGGTACTGAAATGGCGATTAACTCGGTTAGTCCAATATTGGCAATTATTGCACTGAATATGGATAAACTTATGGCAATTGTTTTGTAAGGCAGATTTGGAAATAGCTTATGGAAGTATGTCGAGCAAGATGTAATGAGTCCTACGCTTGTCGTTATGCAAGCCACTGTGATCATTAATCCTAATAATAGCCCACCATATGCTCCAAAGTAATAATCCGAGACTTTTGCCAAGACAATGCCTCCATTATCCAAGCGTCCAAGTTCCCCAACGCTTGAAGCACCCATATAAGAGAGAGCTGTATAAATAGTAGCAAGGATAACGGCCGCAATGGCAGTCGCTTTTCCACAAACGATCATTATTTGTTTTTTTGTTTTAGCACCTTTTTCTTTGATGGCATTAATGATGATGATGCCAAAAACAAAAGATGCAAGAGTATCCATCGTTAAATATCCTTCTCTGAACCCATTGAAAAATGGTTGAACCATATAGTGCTCGGCAGGTGCTTGAAAATCTCCAATTGGATTAACGAAAGCGACTACCACCAGGATACCAATGAACGTCAACTTGATGGGTGTTAAAACTTTCCCCACAATTTCGACAATTTTCGCAGGATTGAGCGAAAGAAGGCACGAAACTGTAAAAAAGATGATAGTGAAGATAAGTAAAGGCAATGGACCTGAATCTTCAGGCAAAAAAGGTTTTACACCGATCTCAAAAGAAACGTTTCCTGTTCTAGGCATTGCGAATAATGGACCAATGGCTAAATAAAGAACGGTTGTGAATACAATACCAAAGACTGGATGGACACGGCTCGCTAATGATTGTAAGTCATCTTTTCCAGAAAAACCGAGTGCCAGCACACCAAGTAACGGTAGTCCTACTCCTGTGACCAAAAACCCTGCATTAGCTGACCAGACATTTGTACCTGCTGATTGACCAAGCATCGGCGGGAAAATTAAATTCCCTGCCCCAAAGAAAAGGGCAAATAACATGAACCCAATCACTACTATAAATGAAGATGGTACCTTATTAGACAAAATAAACCCTCCGAAAAAACCAAAATTTGCTATTTTAGAAAATTATTAAATTTTCTAAAAATTAAATATACACTAATACTAAGACCGTACAGTATTATATCTAAATTAAATTGATATTTCAATATATTTTTGTTTTTTTATTATTTACCCTGATGATCAGTGATCCGCCCTTACCTTATTTTGAACATATAAAAGCTGCTCATACTAATGAAATTCATTTTTGAACAAATGAAATTTAAACGGAAATGAGGGTGCAAAAATTAAAAATTTTCTTAGCTTTTTGTTGTTTATCGCAGTGTTTTTATGTACAGGTGCATGTAACAAGGAAGTGGTCAAAGAAAACGGTGAAATGACAGAGAGGAGCCCTGTTAAAGAGGGAAATGTGGTCAAATTGGGAGAGGCAGAAAAATTATTTAAAGGCTATTATATTGCACGATATACCATTAAAGATCCAGCCAATCCTCCAACCTTTGATGAAATTGCAGGTAATATTAAAAGATATTTATCAGAAGATGAATATAATGCCCAAATTCTTAACCGTTTTTATTCAATGCCTTCACTGGTAGCCAAAGAAATCAATAAAAGCATCGAAGTGCAAAGTGTGAAGCTTGAAGAACAAAGCATAAATGAAGATGGCACAGTAGATTACATATACACAACTGTATTTAAGATTTATGACGAGAATTCATCCAAGCTTTATGAGAAAGAAGGAGAGATCACGATAACCATCATAGATAATGAATTAAAAGTCACCCGTGATTGGAGCAGAGGGATAAAAATTGATGGTTTAGACGGCGGACTTTAATTGAATTTTGCTGTCAATTTGGAACAGTGGAAATTAAGGCGGTGTTTTATAATGGGAGTATTTTTTGAAAAAATACTGGGATTGTTCTTTGAAAAACGGAAACAAAGCAAAAAAGATTTTTTCTTAATAATTTTCATATTCGCGCTTTCTATATTTAATATGGTTGAATATATCACGGATATGGACTTATTTTGGTTATCTGACATTGTATTAATTGGAATCATTGTTCTATCGGCATCCATATATTTTGAAGGAAAAAGAAACAGGGAAAATGATAATTAAACTACGGTTTTTGTTGAGCTGGCGTTAGGCTAACTGTGGTTGGTTAATCAATAAAGTGAAAATAATGGCATCAATATAACACACATGTCCATTCATTGTATTAAATAAGGGACAATTTAGCTGTTATAAGTGAGTTTAAAATATCGATCTGGGGATGAATAACACGAATGCTAAGATGGGGTTTTATGGGCCTTAGATGTAGTTTCCGTAGAAACAATAATTTATTTCCTGGCCTAAATAAATCACCTAATTAAAATTGGCATGTTTAATGCAAGTATAATTAAAATGAATTGTCTTAACTAATCTTTAGGTAAACTTTTTGAAAGATCGGGGAGAGCGAACATGTTAATTTCTTTATTTATTGAAAAAGGCTTGGATAAGGAATGGGCAGAAATGCTATTGTATGCCCGGGAGCTAAGGATACCTATTAGAGAATTCTTGAATCAATCGCAATCTTTGAGACCTGAATAAGGTCTTTTTTTTATTTCATTTTAAAAAACGTCAGAATAAGGGGAAGAAGGCATATTACACAATTTCACTCGAATTGTGCACTAACGCACGAATCGTAGTCAATTGGTCATTGAAGATATCCTGTTCCTGTTTATAATGTTACACAGATGCTCCTTATTGCACATGTATGCAGTTTCTTTTTGGGGCATCGAATTCATTACAAAAAAGGGGAAAAAACATGAAAAAATCAGTAACGTTTAAAAATGGTCAATTAAAGATGGTAGGGAACCTTTATTTACCAGATAGATTTGACGAAAGCAAAAAATATTCTGGGATTGTTGTTATACATCCTGGTGGTGGAGTAAAAGAACAGACTGCAGGGTTATATGCACAAAAGCTTTCTGACAATGGTTTTGTTGCGTTAGCATATGACGCATCTCATCAGGGAGAGAGCGAAGGAGAACCACGTTTGCTTGAAGATCCGAATGCCAGAGTAGAAGATGTGCGTTGTACGGTGGATTATTTGACAACTCTTCCGTATATTGATCAAGAAAAAATTGGAGCACTTGGTATTTGTGCGGGTGGCGGTTATGCCGTAGCTACAGCTCAAACTGAACGCCGCATCAAAACTGTAGCGACTGTGAGTGCGGTGGACATCGGTGCTATGTTCCGAGGAGAAGGTAGCATTGAAACACAATTGCAAACACTTGAGGCTGTTGCTAAGCAGCGTACTGCAGAAGCAAATGGAACAGAAGCGCATTTCCTTACTTATGCACCTGATACGCTTGAAGAAATTGATGAAAATACACCTGTGCTAATGCGTGAAGCTTTTGACTACTATAGAACGCCTAGAGCACAGCACCCTAATTCTCCAAATCGATTCCTATTTACAAGCGTTGACAAACTCATGGCATTCTCGGCATCAAGCCAAATTAGCACAAACCTGACTCAACCTATGTTATTCATTGTAGGAACCGAGGCCGACACACGCGGTTACAGCGAACAATTCCATGAATTGTCGAATGGACCAAAGGAATTGTTCTGGGTTGAGGGTGCAACGCATATTGCTATGTATGATATCCCAGAATATGTAGATCAAGCTGTAACTAAGTTAACAGAGTACTTTGGCAAGAATCTTTAAGAAATAAGAAAATAGCATCCAATATGTTTTAAAAAAACAGAAGCTTGGTATCATTAAGAATAAAGCCGTTTTCCCAGTACTTTCAGGAAAACGGCTGTACCTTATAGCACAAGGTTTTTCAAGAAAGTTTGGTGACTCTCACAATGTCTATCATAGATAGAAGAATACTCAAATCTCAGGAAGCAATAAAAAAAGCTTTTATTGAACTGATGTCTGAAAAGAATTTTGATCAGATTACGATACAGGATATTGCCGACAAAGCGAATGTTGGCCGAAGAACCATTTACTCTCATTACCTGGATAAATATGATCTGCTCGATAAGCTCATTGAAGAGCATATTAAAGAGCTAAGAAAACTTTGTGAATCCTCAGCTGAATTGAGTTTTACAGATGCTCTTCTCATTTGGTTTGAATACTTTGAAAGTCATTATTCCTTCTTTTCAACCATGTTGGCAGACAAAGGGGCACCTTTTTTTCGCAGTCGCTTTCTTGAGCTTGTCATCGAAGAAGTACAGAATGAAGTAGATGTAAACAAAGGGAAAAATCAAGGATTAAGTAAAGATGTTATCATTCAATTTTTTGGAGTAGCTATTGTAGGGATAGTAGAATCTTATTTCACGAATGGAATACCTGATCCGCCTCAAGTCTTGGCAGAACAAGTGGGAATTTTGTTAGAGAGGAATTTATAATATTAGGCGTGTCTGCAGAACCGGGACGCCTTTTTTCTCTTAAGCTAATGGGTGCTTTATTTCAATAAGGGAGTTGCTTTTGCAGCTCTTTTTCTTATGGAGCTAAAGGGGCAGTTTAGTGTAACAAGAATAGGTGGCTTTACTTTAATCAAAAGATGGAGTTGATATACAATAAAAAATAGTTTGACTTTTTTTACAACTATGTTTATATTTGGTTTAATACTAACTACCGTTAGTTAATATAGTACGAAAAGTAGGTGTTAGAAATAAAAAGTAATCTAATGAATTATTGGTTGTAAGCGATTACACTACTTGTTTGTAAAATTTGTATGAAAAGATTTTTATTTAAAACCAGGAGATGATACTTATGAAATATCCACTTACACCAGATGTAAAGCCAGAGTTTTGTACAACGGGAACTTTTATGCGTTTACCTTCTCAAAAGCATGATGCGAAGCTAGCAATTGTAGGTATGCCTTTTGATACAGCGGCTTCTTTTCGGGTGGGAGCCAGGTTTGCTCCTCAAGCCATTCGCCAAGCATCCATGACCTTGTTTCCTTATCATCCGATTCATAAGGTATATCCTTTTGAACAAATGAATGCAATTGATATTGGTGATATCCCGGTTATTCCTCATAATATTCATCGAAGCTATGATTTAATGAAGGAATCCATATATGAATTGATGTCCAAAGGAGTCATACCTATTGGATTAGGGGGAGATCATTCTGTTACTTTAGCTAGTTTACGCGCTGCGGCAAAGGTATATGGCCCTGTAGCCATGATTCATTTTGATTCCCATACAGATACTTGGGATACATATTATGAGGAAAAATATTGGCATGGATCTCCTTTTATTCGTGCACACGAAGAAGGTTTGCTACAGACAGATAAAGTATTTCAAATAGGAATCCGAGGCACGCTTAACCACTCTGGAGATTTACAGGCAAGTCATGATTTAGGTTATCGTTTGATTACAACTAGTGAACTTTCTGATCGGGGATTTGAAGATGTTTTGAAAGAGATTAGAAAGACTATTGGTAACACTCCTTGTTTCTTGACATTTGATATAGATTTCGTTGATCCTTCTTTTGCTCCGGGAACAGGTACACCTGAAGCAGGTGGTTTTAGCAGCTTTGAAACTCTAAAAATGATACGTTCTCTAACTGAATTTAATTTTATAGGATATGATGTGGTTGAAGTGCTACCTTCATATGATCCAAGTCAAATTACTTCACTTTTAGCAGCGACACTTGTACATGAATTTGCCAGCCTTGCAGCATTAAGTACGAAAGAAGATATTTAATAATCACTTTAATTTAAAATCAGTCATTACATTTAATAAAGGAGGTAGCTCTTTGCGATGAAAGGATTACCCGAGCTTAAGCGTTCACTAAATACAAGATATGTTATTGTATTTGGACTTTCCTTTATGGCGCCTGTGACAGTCTTTAGCACATATGGTATCGCTATTGATCGTACCCATGGAATGGTTCCGACAGCATACATAATTGCTTTAATTGTTATGCTATTCACTTCATATAGTTACGCAAAAATGGTTCAGGTATATCCCACTACCGGTTCAGCTTATACCTTTGTGCAGAAAGGAATTAATTCACACCTTGGTTTTCTGGTAGGATGGGTAATTTTATTGGATTATCTTTTCAGTCCTATGATCAGTGCTTTACTTTTTGGGATTATGGTGAATGCTTACTTCCCTGGTATTCCAATCATTGCAGTTATTATTTCTTTTATTATAGCTGTGACTATTATTAATATTTTTGGGATTAAAGTTGCTGCAAATGTAAATACCTTTTTGGTAATGTTTCAATTTCTTTTTATTATTATTTTCAGCCTGCTTTGCATTAATGGACTTTTAGCAGGAAAAGGTACAGGAGAGTTGTTTTCTATGGATCCTTTTTTTAGTCCTGACGTGAATTTTAATAATCTACTCTCAATTGTACCTCTATTATGTTTCAGTTTTCTAGGGTTTGATGCGGTTACTACACTAGCTGAAGAAACCAAAGATCCAAAAAAAACACTTCCCAAAGCGATTTATGCTACGACATTAATTGGAGGGTTATTATTTATTGCATCTACCTATTTTGCACAATCCATTTTCCCGAATTTCACTTCTTTTAAGAACCCTGATACAGCTATAGTGGATATCATGATTTATACCGGAGGTAATTTTCTGAATAGTTTGTTTATTTCTGTGGTAGTGACAGCTGCTACTGCTTCTGCTATAGCTTCAGGAGGAAGTGGAGCTAGGATTTTATATGCAATGGGGAGAGATAATGTTCTGCCTAAGAGGATTTTCGGATATGTTTCTCCAAAATTTCAAACGCCCATATTCAATATCTTGATCATTGCTTGTGTTGCTATGAGTGCTGTATTTTTGGATATAGCAACAGCTACTTCTTTCATTAACTTTGGTGCACTGTTTGCTTTTACATTCGTTAATCTTTCTGTGCTTATCCATTATTTTGTGAGGCAGAAGCAGAGATCGCCTAAAAGTATCATTTTATATTTACTTCTTCCCTTAATAGGCACTGGTATAACTATATTGTTTATGACAAAGTTAGATATTCATTCTTTAGTATTAGGAATTACTTGGTTGGCAGTAGGGTTCATTTACTTATTGTACTTAACAAAAATGTTTAAGGAACGTCCTCCTGAATTGAATTTTGAAGAGCAAAAAGAAGAGTTCGATGTAAAACTAGTGCAATGATCAGTTACTGTTTTATTAATTTGAATGAAAAGAGGTAACTCCTATGGCTATTAAAAAAGCGGATATTGTTCTTTCTAGTGATGCTATTTTCACAGGGCTTACACATGAGCCAACATCTGGTGCAATTGCTATCTTAGGTAACAAAATTATGAGTGTAGGATCAAAAGCAGAGATTGAACCTTTTATAGGAAATGAGACAAAAGTATTTAACTATGGAAATCAATTAATTATGCCTGGGTTTCATGATTTTCATCTCCACATTATGTTTAGTGCACTAAGTTTAAATAGTGTTAACTTATTTGAAGCCAGGTCAGCTCAAGAAGTAGCTGCAAAAGTACTGGAATTTTCTAAAGATTGTTCTGAGGAAGAATGGATTATAGGTATGCAATGGGACGCAGGTTATTGGCATGATAAACAAGAACCCCATTATAAAATACTTGACGCTGTTATTCCAGATCGTCCTGTTGTTCTTTTTCATGCTGAAGGTCATTATACATGGGTAAACAGTAAAGCTATGGATTTAGCAGGAGTTACAGAGGATATACGTGATCCGGATTTTGGTCGTTATGAAAGAGATAAAGATGGTTTACTCACTGGAATTTTCTATGAAGAAGCTCAACAAATAGTTTTAAAAGAGGCATTACGGTTAACACAAAATAAAAAAGAAACGATATTAAAAAAGTTTTTACAATTATTATCCCAATATGGAATAACTTCTGTAAACGATTTGTATGCTCCAATAGATGACTTTCTTCAAGACTATGACCTTTTTGAGAAATTGGATAAGCAAGGAGAATTAACGACTAGATTTCATATCACTCCTGAATTAGATGGCAATTTGGATAAAGCTCAAATACTGAGAAATGAATATGAATCAAAGAAACTTCAATTCTCAGGATTAAAGCAATTTGTTGATGGAACAGTCACGGGTCATACCGCTTACTTCCTAAAACCTTACTCCGATCAATTGGATATCTGTGGTCATCCAGCTCTAGATCCAGAAGTATTAATTAATCGAGTTGTTAAAGCAGATGAACTTGGATTTAGAATCAGGTTTCATGCTATTGGAGATGCGGCAATTCGTTTAGCTCTAGACGCTTTTGAAGAAGCTGTACGTAAAAATGGAAAAAGAGACTCAAGGCATACAATAGAGCATATTGAAGTAATCGATCAGGATGACATTGAACGTTTTTCAAAACTGGGAGTCATTGTCTCTATGCAACCTGATCACATGGCTGCTTCATCAAGAGAGGTATATTCATCAATTATAGGTCCTGAAAGGGAAAAAAATGTTTTCCTGACGAAGTCGCTTTTAAATTCAGGTGCATCTTTAGCTTTAGGAACAGATTTTCCGGTATCTATCTCATTAAATCCAATGCGACAAATATATACTGCAATTACAAGAGTTGATAGTAGTGGAGATCCAAAAAACACATGGCATCCTGAACAAAAACTCACTTTGGCAGAGGCATTGCAAGCATATACATATGGCTCAGCATATGGATGCTTTAGAGAGCACGAGCTAGGTACAATAGAAGAGGGGAAACTTGCTGATCTTGTGGTGTTAGACAGAAATCTTTTTGATATTCCAGAAAATGAAGTGCTCAAAACTAAAGTGGAACTTACAATAAACGATGGGAAAGTTGTGTATAAAAGCGAAGAAACTTCTTTATCCAGCATATTCTGATTCGCCTATCTTTTCGAGAAAAAGAACTATGTTCTAAGGTATCAAATCTTTAGTTTAAAAATGGAAATGAGTTTATAATGATATTAACTAACGTTAGATAGTTTGGGGGCTCATTATGACAAAAAATGAAATTAAAAACATTTCCTTAACACTTTTTACTAAGTACGGATACGAGGGAACAGCTTTATCGGAAATTGCCAAGAGGGTAGGTATACAAAAACCCTCAATATATAACCATTTCAAAAATAAGGATGACCTTTTCTTGTGTCTGTTTGAAGAAATTCTTGAAGAGCATATACACCAGGTCGAACAATTTGTCGAAGAAATAAATACACTCTCTTCTGAAGAAAAATTGAGGCACATCCTTCTTGATACTTGTAACTATTATAAAAACCATGAAGATAAAGCAACTTTTTTAAAGAGAGCAATGATCTTTCCACCAGAGCATTTGAAGCACATATTAAATGATAAATTCCTTAGATCTGAAAAATCATTTTCCTCTCTCTTACATGCTATCTTTGTAGAAGGAATTGACAAAAAAGAAATACGCCAGGTGAAAATCGAGAACTTAATCATGTCCTACCTCTGTTTGATTGATGGGGTATTCATGGAATTTTCTTATTATGGGAAAGAGGAAATGGAACCTAGAATTCAGAATATATGGGAGAATTTTTGGTATGGACTAAGTAGAT
The DNA here is from genome assembly GCF_002243645.1 of Peribacillus simplex NBRC 15720 = DSM 1321. Lineage (NCBI taxonomy): Bacteria > Bacillati > Bacillota > Bacilli > Caryophanales > Bacillaceae > Peribacillus > Peribacillus simplex. The sequence goes on from NZ_CP017704.1 coordinate 3,355,773, forward strand.
GAATTTTTTCATACGTTAATACAGTTCATACTAGGGAAAACAGATTGAAGAAATTTGCGAGACTCCTGCCTTAATAACTGGTTAGTCGACAAAATCTGATCGTTGATTTCCACTCCAGGCACTCGCTTTCCGCGGGCGGTCCGCCCTCGGCGCCTCTGCGCCTGCGGGGTCTCCCCTGGACACGCTTCTCCCGCAGGAGTCTCGTACCTTACGTTCCAATCAACTTTGTTTTAAAATTTATAGAAATCCTTTTGTCGACAAACTGGTTACTTTCTCATTCCGAGCAAGTACGGTTTGACGACAAAAGGGGGTACGGAATGGTCTCATCCCGAACCATGGTTTTAAAAAAGATTTGGTTATCCTTCATGTTTTTTTACTTTTTATATGGATGAAACAACATTAGATTGAAGAAATTTGCGAGACTCCTGCCGAAATAACTGGCTAGCCAAGACCCCACAGCCGCTTGCTTTGATGCGGCTTGGCAGACAGTCGGCGGAAAGGGAGCGGATTTCTGAAATCAATTGGAACGTTTTTTTGAGGGTTTGTAATCTGATCGTCGATTTCCACTCCAGGCACTCGCCTTCCGCGGGCGGTCCGCCCTCGGCGCCTTTGCGCCTGCGGGGTCTCCCCTGGACACGCTTTTCCCGCAGGGTCTCGCACACCAGCTCCATCAACTTTGTTTTAAAATTTAATAGAACTTCTTTTGTCTACAGTTTTACTTGCTCATTCCGAGCAAGTTTTTTTATTGAAATATGAAAAATAAAAGCTATGTGAATATAAGTTTTCACATAGCTTTATCTATAAAATGAATGTTATTTTTCGTTATGAGATTAATGCTAATTTCGCTATATTCGGCGTGGTACCGCCATCTATACGGAAATCTGCACCTGTGATGTAACCCCAAATTATTTTGGAACTCCTGCCAAAAATCCTGCTTTTGAGTAAACTTACAATTCTTTTATCTTAATTCTTCTAATTAACTCTTCAAACCAATATATTGTGTGATCTGTTCTGGTCGAAAAATAGCCACCCAAAAATTCACGAATATTCTCGTTGCCTTTAGGTTCTGGCTCGAAATTCCCAAGCTCCTCCCAAATAGCCTTGATGGAATGTACTTTTTTTTCTAATATATCTACTACTTTATCCCGATCTACATACTTGATGTTAGCTAAACCAACAATCATTTCCTTAATTTCATCCGCATTTTCAAATAATTTATAGATTTTTTTGGGTAGTTCTTCGCGACCCTTAGCCGTAATCGCAAATACTTGTTTATCAGGCCGATGTTCTTCTTTTATTACTTCAACTGGCTCGACTAAACCTTGTTTTACCAATGACTCAAAATGGTAGTACAGTTTACTTTCCGTTAACCCGCCTAGGCGATCCAGTGGAATGGGTTCTGAAAGCTGCTTTTTTAATTTATAAGGATAGTTTTTATCCTCCATCAGCTTGCTCAATATAAAAATTTGAATAGACATTTTCTACGCTCCTTTAAGAAGTATTATCTCCTTATTGTAGCAAAACCTAAGCTGTGATTTCAGCCGCATTCTTTTCAACTTCTGTTTCAGAAACCTGCCCTGGCATTGGTTTTTGTATAAACGCGACAATAGCCATATTAATTAACATCGAACCGGCACCAACCGCAGCCATTGACCAAATATACGGACTTGGACTGATGCTGCCATATAGGTTTGCAAAGTACGCTTGCACCGAGTAATACATCGGTGAAATGTGGCTCATCCATTCATATGGTAAATGCATCATATCACGTGTGATAGTGGCACCATTTGCTATTGTTTGTGTTAATAAGATCGGTAAGTTTAAAATCATGCCGCCTTCACCAAATAAGAAGATTAAAACCGCGGTGAAATTAAAACATACCATATAGTTTAGTATTTGTTGACCTACTATACCGAAGAATAGGTCACCGCTTGGCTTGTCAATTAAATACGCTACACCTACAGCAATGACTGATGAAATAACTGCAATCAATAGCGCTGTTAATTGTGCATAAATGAATAAACGTGTTTTACTAGCTTTTCCACGGCTGGCTCTAAATGCACCTACTATTTGCATCGCCCCGATCATCGCCCCAACATAACCGGCCATTGTTAAGAACATAGGCAGCATATTATTATTCATGCCATCTGGTATTTCGTTGATTGTAACTACATTTCCTACATAAGATTTCTCAATCTTTTCGGCTAATTCAGCGGCTTGCTTTTCTGGTACATTAAAGTTCATCAATACGCCCTGAGCTGTTTGTTGTGAGAATTGAGTGCTTAACTGGTTATTAATTTCAGTTACGATAGCATTCATGGTAGAAGAAACGACTGTTGCCCCTGCCTCATTGATTGTAAAGTCGATGCTTGATGACGCTTCACCTTTTTGCATATTTGCAGAGAAGGTTTTTGGGATGTGTACGACTAATGCTAAATCATTTTGTTCCAATTCTTTTAAGGCTTGTTTATTGGTTATATCCGTCTCGATTTCTTTAAAGGGTAAATTTTCTTGTAACTGTTCGGCAATCATTGCCCCATTTTTACCAGCATCATCATTGATGATGGCGATCGGTAATTTATCGACATTTCCTGGAATGGCTGTATACCCAGGCAAGAAGATGCCTAGCATGACAACTGCATAGAAAATCCCCATAAAGATTGCCGCAGTTGCACCTCTTGTTTTTAAGAATGCAGTAAATTTCATATGTTGAATCCATCCTTTTGATTTAATTTCAGTATTTTACTCCATTTGAAGTACTCTAATTAGAGTAGTTTAAATCGAGTACTTTGTATTTTATTTTATTTTTTTCAAAAAGTCAATTGAAAAATTTTATGTTTTTTTATGTATATGAAAAAACTCCCAACAAAGCAGAACGTTAAATCTTCTACTTTGTTGGGAGTAACTATTACATTCTTTGAGGAAGTTACAATAAAGTTTGCTTCAAACTGCCCCGTTAGTAACATTTTTATTCTATTGAATTTTCAAAGATTTTATTGTTCGTGAAGAACTGTACTTAGCTTGGCAGATTAGCATTCCAAAAGGTTCAAAGAAGGAATACAGAGATGTGCAGTCTTCTTTTTTATCAGGTTTCGTTCTTCAAATTATCAATGTCAAAAGCATATTGTTCTATTTAACCGTGTTGAGTGCGTTTATTTTACCGTTTAATGAATCGCTTAAATTCGTAGCTATCTATTTAGCCTTAACCATTTTCCTGGGATGGATGGCATTGCTTTTGTGGTCAGGATTCGGCTCGCTGTTCAAAGATTTTTTTGCTAAACATGACAAGTCATTTCGGTTAATTATGTGTTTGTTATTGATTTACTCTGCCGGTACAATTTTTCAGTGATTCCCCAAAATGGAGCAACAGTAACTCTTACAGCTAACGGGTTTGGCTGAAGAGCGGAGCTGTCTTTATGTTTATAAACGAAGCATTCTTATTTTATAAACAATGACATTAATGCAGGCTTTTTTTCATACGATATATTTGAGGTGAAAAAATGACAAGAGTAAGTTACCGAAGTTCAGACGTTGACTTAATGGCAAGGATGATGAGGGCAGAGGCCGAAGGTGAAGGATTACAAGGAATGTTATATGTAGGAAATGTAATTGTTAATCGTGTTAAAGCAAGTTGTTTAGACTTTAAAGATTTAAGAACAATTCCACAGGTCATTTTTCATGTACAAGGAGGAAATTATTCTTTTGAAGCTGTTCAAAAAGGTAATGTATTTTATCAAAGAGCGAGAACTGCTGAAAAAAGATTAGCAAAACAGAATTTGGATTATTGGAGACAACATCCAGGGAAATATGCGCTTTGGTATTTTAATCCATATGCTCCATGCCCTCCAACATGGTACGATCAACCTTTTGCTGGTCAATTTAAAAATCATTGTTATTATGAACCAAAACCTGGAACATGTGCAAGTGTTTATACAGGTTAGGCTGTCTAGGGGCTATTATTTCATTTCAAGGAGCTGATCAGCAGCTCCTTTTTTTATGCATCAAACGGGCACTTCAACAAGGAATTGTGGAACTTATGGTAAAATAAAGGAAATGATGGATTGTTGTTTGGGGGATTTTTAGTGGAAGCTATTATATTTTTTGTTTATTTAATTATTGGGTTATTCATTCTCTATATAGTTATTGAAACAGCAGTAAGGAAAGGAATTAACAATTCAATTATTGGTCAATTTCTTGAAAAAAAGTATGGAGTTAAAGAAGATAAAAAGTCATTTCTTGATGATGATTTAGATAATGAAAATTAAACGGATTATTAAGATAAGGGATTCCTATGGAAATTTATATTACGAACCCTTTTATTAAAACAAAATCGACAAGACGACAAGAATGATTGTCCTCAAACAGGCGCTTTCCTATAACAAGGAACAGCGCTTTTATTCATTTCAATTGTGGAACAGCACACTTATTCAGCGTCTTTCCGAGGGCGACGAAATTCGGCGTAGTACACCTTCCGCTTTTCTGGTCCCGATTCAATATTTTCGATGAAAGCTGTTTTGGCTTCCTCCAGTAACAAACTATTTAATTTTCGAAGCTTTATTGGTCCCATTCCTGGCAACTTATCAGGTATATGTACTTCGAAATTCCCCTGCCGTTTATAAAAGCGAATGCACCCAAGCCCGATTCTTTCCACTTTCCCCAAGGTATATGTAAATTCAAATCGTTGCTGAATGAATGAAGATAACTCAGGCAGCCCTAAACCTTCATAGAGGGGAGGGAAGTCATGATAAACTGGAGGTTCTTTGAATGATATTGAAGAGATCTTCAAATAGATACTCCTCCTTTGGTGGAATAAAGATAGACATACGTTGACTATATTATTGTGCTAGAGGCCAATTTTTTAAACAGCCTTACAGTAGTCGTGCTTCCCTGTAATCAGGAACCGTGCTGATAAGATCCTTCAAAATGAGGAAGCATACCTAAGATTTTTAGATCTTAGAAGATAAGGTTAAAGACTGTATAAATGTATACCGAATTCAATCTAGGAATGTAACCTTTCTTTCAATTGTTGTGGAAATCCTAAGAATTCTAGAGCAGTCGTGAGATTGTGATTAGTTTATTGAGGAAGGTTAGTTCATTCGAACTGTACTTAACGTTTGTATCCTTTTTGAATAAATTACTCCTGTAAAAGCCAGATTATTAACATAGGAAATATGTGTGATAAAAATGAGGGTCCTCTATGAACCAAGCTGGTGTTAATGAAAAGTATAAGGTATCGCCATTCTATGTGTTATTTTTAGTGCACTCCATGCAAACTGGATTAGGCGTGTTAAATTTTCAAAGAGATTTAGCTAAGGCGACGGGAACAGATGGCTGGATCTCCATACTCCTAGCCGGACTGATTGTTCATGTATTAATTTGGGTTATATATAAGATTTTCAGTATTGTTCCTGGTGATCTCATATACGCTAATAACCATGCGTGGGGTAAATGGATTGGGAATTTCTTTAGTCTCTTATTCATTCTGTACTTTTTCGCCCTTGGTATGACGATCATAATCGGCTATATAAATGTTGTACATGTTTGGATGTTTGACGAGGTACCTTCTTGGGCATTTGCTTTGGTTTTCCTGATTCTGATTTATTACATCATTACGGGAGGGTTCCGAACCATTACGGGTATTGCCTTTTTAACTGTAATCTTTTCATACTGGCTTTTAATTGTACCTCTATATGGCTTTAAATACGCGGATTTCACCGGAACTCTTCCAATATTCGATCATACATTATTGGAAATAATGAAAGGAACTAGAAGTACTTCATTATCAATGCTTGGTTTTGAAATGATCCTGATGTTTTATCCGTTCATCAAAAATGCAAAAAAATCACAAAAGTATGCTCATGGAGGAGCCTTGGCCACTACGTTATTGATCCTATTAATTTATTTTGTTTCGACAGTCTTTTATTCACAGGAACAGTTGGTCCTTACCCTATGGCCAACACTCTCATTGACCAGTGTCATTGAATTCCCCTTTATTCAACGTTTCGAATACATAACTGTTTCTTGGTGGGCCATCGTCATCATTCTCAACATGGTCATTCCTTTGTGGGCTGCCAGCAGGGGTGTCAAGCGCTTATTCAACGTCCAGCAAAAGTATCCCTTATGGGTAATGTCCATAATCATACTACTCGTCAATATATTCTTTTTCGATGTCGATTCCTTATTTATATTAAATAAAATGATCAATCCATACTGGGTGTGCTTCCTTGTTATATACTTGCCTCTTCTTTTGATCTTAATAAGCATAAAAAAGTGGAGGAAACGTTTATGACAAATTATCATTTAATATAAAAAGCAAAGAATTAATAATATATTACTCAGTCAAATTCGAAGAAAAGAGAGTTTGCCTGCAGTTTTATTCTATAATAGCTAAAGGTACTCTAGAGGATCTTTAATTTTAATTAAAAAAATACGAGCGAAAGTTAATTCACTCGTATTTTTTTAAAACGATAGCTGCATTATGACCTCCAAAACCAAATGAATTTGATAGACCAATACTTATTTCCACTTTACGAGCAACACCTGGTACATAATCTAAATCACATAATGAATCAGGCTTTTCTAAGTTGATGGTTGGAGGAATAATTCCTTCCTGTAAACTTTTTGCCAAAGCAATTGCTTCCACGCCTCCAGCTGCACCTAACATGTGACCAAGCATAGATTTATTGGCTGTTATTGGGATTTGATAAGCTTTTGATTCAAATAGTTTTTTAATTGCCAGTGTCTCAGATCGATCTCCAACTTCTGTACTTGTTGCATGAGCACTAATAACATCAATCTCTTCAGGAGAAATTTTTGCATTTTTCAAAGCCATTTTCATTGCAAGATAGGCTCCTTTTCCTTCTGGGTGTGTAGCTACCATATGATAGGCATCAGAACTCGCACCATACCCAATGACTTCTGCATAAATTTTTGCATCTCTACGTAAAGCGTGAGACAAAGATTCCAAGATTAAAATTCCTGCTCCTTCGGACATGACAAATCCATCTCGATTTACATCAAAAGGACGGCTAGCTTTAGCTGGATTATCGTTTCTCGTTGATAATGCTGTAGCATTACCAAAACTAGCTAAAGATAAATCTGTTATAGCTGCTTCTGCTCCTCCTGCAAAAACGGCATCAGCTTCTCCAAAGCGAATAAGTCTGAATGCTTCACCAATAGCTGTATTTCCGATCGCACAAGCAGAAACAGGGGACATAGTAGGTCCCATTGCGTTCCACTTGATACTAATTTGGGCTGCGGCAGCATTTGAAATCATGGCTGGTACCAGGGTTGGACTAACTCTTCTTGGACCTTTCTCTCGAAGAGTATCCACATTATCAATCAATGTTTCAATTCCTCCTATCCCCGAACCAACATATACGCCAAGTCTTTCTAGATTGATATCATCAATATCTAAATTAGAATCAGTCCAAGCTTGTTCAGCGGCAGCCAAAGCAAATTGAGTAAAGCGATCTAGACGTCGTGCTTCATTTTTCCCTAAAGTATCATCTGCATTAAAATCACGAATAACTCCTGCAATTTTTGCTTTATGATTGCTTACGTCAAATGTATCAATAGAGGAAATGCCCGACTTCCCTTCAGTCAGATTTCTCCAAAATTTTTCTACGTTGTTTCCAATAGGAGAGACTACTCCCATTCCGGTAATAACGACTCTTTCCATTTTTCATCACTCCAAATGAATAGTATACTTGTATTATACTTCGGAGTTATCCTATTACAAGTGAGTGTTTATCCTGGTATAATAACTACTAGGTTAAATTGTTATGATGGAGGTTTTAGAAATGAATGATAAAACCAGACTGGAAGCTTTGTCTTCATTTTTGAAAACTAAGCGATCCCAAATAAAGCCTGAATCTATAGGTATACCTGCAGGTACACGGAGAAGAACACCTGGCTTACGAAGAGAAGAAGTTGCACATTTGGCGGGAGTTAGTACTACTTGGTATACGTGGCTAGAGCAAGGTCGGGATATAAAGGTCTCTACAAGCGTATTGGATTGCATATCTACAGCTCTACAATTAAATAAAGATGAACGAGAGTATCTATATGATTTAGCTTTAGAAGTGAAATCATCCATTATTCATCGAAAGAAGGATCAGCCAAAACTTAGTCCTTCTTTGGAAAGAATTTTAGCTGAGTTAACGTATTGCCCTACTATCATTACAGATCGACATTGTCATATTGTAGGCTGGAACAATGCTGCTGCTCATGTATTTTTAGATTTTGAACAACTCCCAGATGACCAACGAAATTTGATCCATCTAGTTTTTACAAGAAAAGAATTAAAATCATTAGCTGTGAATTGGGAGCATTTTGTTAAAGGATTTCTTTCCATTTTTCGTGCCTATTATGGTCACTACTTAGGTGATGAATGGTATAACCTATTTATTAAAGAAATGAGTAATTCTCACCCGGAATTTCAATCTTTATGGCAAGAAAGTCAAGTGAGCAAAGCTCCAGAAATGATGATTGAATTTAGACATGCTAAAGCCGGAAAGATGCTGTTTAATTTAACTTCCCTCCAAGTCCAGGGGGACATGGACTTAAGGTGCAGTATCTATACACCAGTAGAGGGAACAGCTACAGAAGATAAATTAAAACGATTAATGAAAAAAATCTCCATTGAAAGTTCATGATCCAGCATATTTACTGTGCCGAAAAATTCCAACTAAGGTGTTTTTTCTTATTAAGCTAACGGTTGCGTAGCTTAAGATTGGAACTGTCTTTTAGGTAGTTTTTTCTTTATGGAACTATCGTCGCAGGTTAGTTCAATAGTGGTTTCTGATTTTTATACCAATTTCGGGACGGGTTATCGTAGACAAGCTTGAAATTAGGTGTTTAAGAGCTAGGAGAACTATCCTATGAATAGTCGTAAGACAAAAAGTTGAATTGACTTTAGATAAAATTCATTAAAAAGTATCCTTAAAGGTAAGGATACTTACAACTTATATTTCATTTTTCTTCATTCTCTGTCCCCAAGGCTTGAACACTGATATTATAAAAAGCGTTGTTAGAAAAATTATTTGTAAAACAATTCCTGTCATTAGTTGGTAGTGGTTTACAAAGAAGGCATCACTTAAAAACTTATCTGAGTCATTGAAACCTTTTAAGGTCCAAAAATAAATAAATAAAAATCCCAATGCCATACAAATCAACGTGATGATTTCCTTGAAAATAATCCAATAAAATTTAAGTAATCCCCATTTTGTTAGAATGGAAAGTAAAAATCCAGTAATAACTGTTCCAATAATCGAAACTCTACCTGCAGTTTGTTCAAGCCGCAACATGCTTAAATAGTACGCTTTTATTGTCCCAATATCATTAGTCATTAGGACACTGATACTTAGTATTAAAAAAGTTACAGTAACGCCAAGCCAGATGGCAGAAAATAATATATGTGCAGTCAACCACCATTTTTTCTGAGTTAAAGATAAGTGTTTCAAATAAATCTCTCCTTAAAGATTTACAATAGGTATTTGTTTATTATTGCTATTAAAGAAATTATAGCATTGAGGAGGTAAGGTACAAGTATGAGTTTTATCTATAACAGGAATTTAAAAACGGAAACCAGAACAATCTTATATTACTAACCGATTTATGGGAAGAAGCAAACATCCACCATTACTTAGCCGATAAATATTGATTAAAAATGATATCTTAGAAAGTAAGTTAAGATATCATTTTTAAGCTAACGGGTGCGTTAGCTGAATATCAGTGCTGTCTTTGAGGCAGCTTTTTTTATGTAACTATCGGGGAAGGTTAGTGAAAGAACAAAGTACATTTATTTTAGATATGTCTAAATCTGTAGTCCTTTTAATCTCAACTTTTACGTTAATCTAACCTGAATATGGAAAAATGTTCGTTTTTTGAAGGTGATTCATTTTTTTTGTTGTATTTTTAATAATTGGTAGATTAATAAAAAATATAGCGAAAAATGGAGGTAAATTCACATGTTTAACAATTGGAAAAAAACACTAATGGCTGGAATGATCAGCTTATCCTTGCTAGGTACAGGGTACGTCGGTCACGACCTAATCTCCTCGCAAAACGTATCGGCTGAACCCGCATCAGAAAATGCACCAGGGCATTTGAAAAATGTTGAGACTTCGCAGCTTGATGAAATAATCGAAAGAGGATACATTCGGGTAGGAATGACCGGGGACTACAAACCTTTTACCTATTTGAACCCGGAAACAAATGAGTATGAAGGCATCGACGTGGACGCTGCCAAAGAGCTTGGCAAAGACCTTGGTGTGGAGGTGGAATTTGTCGCTACCACATGGCCTACGATGATGAAAGACCTGAAAGCGGACAAATTTGATATCGCTGTGGGCGGTGTGACTCGCAACACAGCCAGACAAAAAAGCGCTTATGTATCCCAAGGTTACCTTTCATTCGGTAAGGTGCCTTTGATTCGCAAGGAAGATAAAGACAAGTATCTTACCATTGAAGATATCAACAAGCCTTCTGTCCGCATCGGCGTAAATCCAGGCGGAACGAACGAAGAATTTGTCCTTCAGTATCTAAGCAATGCTAACGTAACGGTTGTAGAAAACAATCTTGATATCCCACATCTTGTTGCAGAAGGTACGTATGATGTTATGATCACAGACACAGTAGAAGCAATGCTTTATGCAAAAGCTGATCCCAGATTGTATGCAGCTCTAACTGACAAGCCTTTCACAAACAGTGAAAAAGGTTATATGATCCCACGAGGTGATTTCATTTATGCAAGCTACTTGGAAATGTGGATGGATGAAATGAGGCTCCAGGGAAAATTTGATGCACTCTACAAAAAGTGGATGGAATAGAATATAGAGGTGCGCCCAAAAGCTACCCGTAATACTTTCGTGTCAGTTTCTAGGGTAGCTTTTTTTGAATTAAAAAGAGCAAATTACTTCGCCTTTTTCTTGTTTCACTAACGGAGCTTTACTTGGAAAGTTGCTGAAGCAACCTTTTTGTTATGCAACTAACGGGGCAGTATAGTTGAAAAAGGAACTTAAATTTAAATCTCGAATATCTAATGTAATCGGATAGCAAAAAATTTGATGACAGACAGGAGTTAGATACGATGATAAAAGGTTTTGGAGGAATATTTTGGATAACTAAGAATCTTGAAGTTATAAAAAAATGGTACAGTGAAGTGTTGAAGATTGAAATAGAAAATTGGAATGGGACTGTGATAAAACCCCAATTAGGAAATGAGACTATCTTTTCTTTCTTTACCGAGAATGACAGTCATTTTCCAACAGAACAACAAGTGATGTTAAATTTCCAAGTACATAATCTAAACGAGACTATTAAGCATCTTGAACAAATTGGTGTACCTCTTGCAAAGAAAAAAGAGATTAGTGAATTTGGAAAGTTTATTTGGATTGAAGATCCTGAAGGTCGACTGGTCGAGCTTTGGGAGAAATAACGAGTTGTAATTCATTTGCTATTGAGCTAAAGGGTGCGTTAGTTACATAGGATGCCAAAGAAGACCACTTATAGGTGGTCTCTTTTATTTGTTCAAAAATCAACATTAATCTTTAACAAACCCAAAAATTAAAGCAGCCATTCGGGTGTTCTCTTTTTTTGCGCCAGCGGAACGTATGTTCACATCTACAGTGAATTAGGTTAATGTTGGAGCGTGGGATTGGACATTGGGGCAGATTTCAAGACATGATAACGCAAGCTAATAAAACTCGTCTTTTATATAGTCTGCTACAACAAAATGTATCACCTTTTTCATAGAAGCTCGTTCTCAATTACTTCAAAATTTTCGCATATAGAGGTATCGAAGCGAACCGATCCCTTGCTCTCCCCATCGCATGCGTGTGGGGGGACATTATTTCTCTCTTCTTCTCTCTTGTTGCCCTTTTTATAGTACCATGAAGTGTCGTGTGGGAGACACTCTGTTCCACCATGAGGGAACTTAACTAGCACTTCGAATTTGAAGATTTAACTCTACAAGAGGGTCATTGGTCTAGGACAGTATAAAACACTGTAGCGGAACTTAATGGGTTTACTTTAGGAACGCAAACAATAAAAATAACTTTGGAAAGCACAGGCAAGTCTATTGTGCTTTGTAATCGCAAAATTGGGTTTTTCTGTTAAAATAAACTTGGTAGATTGTGAAAGCAAATCTTAAATTAACGGGGCAGTTTACTTGAATAAGGTTACAAATATCCAAAGTTTTCCGATTGTTTATTAAAATAATGAGCTGTCATTAAGGTAAAAAGGGGACAGATAATGGAGAATATTAATCAGTTAAAACGAGCTATTTCAAAACTTGATGAACGTGAGGTAAAGGCTCTTCTAAATTTAATATTTATACGTTCTGAACAATGTGAAGAAGATGAAATGATTCGAATTCTACAATCAATGAAAAAATCATTGATTCAAGTTTCGAGAAATGAAGAGAAAAAAGAACATCCACAAACGGTACATATTGTATTTGGTGATTCGACTGCAGGTAGCTTAAAATTCGCATTTCGTAAAACTACTTATGCAAAAACAGAAGAAATCATTGTGTTACCCGATATTTTATCGGTTGGTCCAATTGAATCACTTCAAACAAAAGAAGGGATAGAAAATCGTTTTCAATGGTTTAAGGAAAACTATCGTGATGACTTCAAAAATCTTGAAGAATATAAACAGGGTATGTTAAAAGCAATCGAGAAAATAAAAGCGATACCACCTTATCAAAAGGTGATTATTTGGACATGTGAGAACGCTGCTGAGCAAACAGGTCTGCGTATTGTCCTTTATATATTGCAAAATAAAGTCAATGATGTGTTCGAACTCAATACGTTTAAAGCATTTCACGAGTTCTTTACATATCCTATGTTAGAAGAGGAACAGTTTCCTCGTTCATCAGGAGAATTGACTCCCGAAAAACTGCTTCAATTTTATGAACAATTTGAGCTTAGACCAATGAATTTTGCAAAACGTAATGCTCTCAGTGACGAAGGACAGAATTTAATGCTGATTGAAAATCATTTGAGAACATGGGAGCATGGTGAGCTTAGGGATTCAAATATTGAACGAGGTGATGATTTTATCATTCATTGTGCAAAGAAATTACATAAAGAACAAGGTACATATGATTATATGAAGTCGGCACGTTTGATTGGTGAAGTCATTGGTCATATGCAGCAATACACTGGAGATGAATGGATAGAATATCGACTCCGTGATTTAATTTCAAAAGAAATATTTGAATATCGAGGGGATTTAAGTGCAATGCGACTATACGAAGTGAAATTAAAAAAAGAGTTACTTCACTAACGGGTGCGTTAGCTGAAGATCGGAGCTGTCTCTAAGGCAGCTTTTTCTTATGGGGGTGCCGCCAAGAGTACCGCCAAAAAGGTCGGGCAAATACTGCCCGACCTTTCAACTATACCCGACTACATAGTTAATGGGATATTTATAATACGAAACTATAAAAATATCATTCCTCAATATGTATGTAGATTAGTTTTACTTTGCAAATAAGTGGTTGCCTATTCTAATGACTGTTTCCCTAGTGAAAATCCATTCATCTGTTGCCGAGACCGGATTATAATAATAAACAGAACCATCAGTAGGATCCCAACCTTGTAATGCATCAATAACAGCTCGATAAGAATAGCTATTTGGGGTCAAATAATATTGCCCATCATGTACAGCTGTAAAAGCATTTGTCTGGAAAATAACATCGTAAGTATTTTTAGGGAAACCTGGCGTTGACATTCGGTTCAAAATTACTGCAGCGACAGCTACTTTTCCTTCATAAGTTTCTCCTCGAGCTTCTCCATGAACAACCCTGGCCATCATTTCAATACTATTTAATTTTTGTTGTGTTTGGAATCCAAAAACTCCATCTGGTAATAGTCCAGAATCTAGTTGAAGTTGTTTCACTGCATGATCAGTAATTGAACCATAATACCCTGTTGGTTGACTGTTAAAGTAACCCATTTTCTTTAAATTTTCTTGTAAGCCATAAACCGCTTGTCCTTGACTTCCATTGTGTAAAATTTCTTGAGCAAAGATTGAATTTGGTATAAAAAACATGAAACAAATAAAAACAACAAACGATATTTTTTTTACATTTAACATCAAATAATTTCACATCCTTCGATTCATTTTCCTACTATTCTACATTATCATACAATAAAAATAGATTTATCTTACATTATTCCTATTTTAAACCAAAAACTAAAGAAATTTCAGACGAATTTGTCTGTTTATTGGGGTACCGCCTATCGCCATCAAGCTAAGAAAAAGGATTATACCCATAACGAAAAGATAAGCTATTCTTTCTGTAAATACTGCAGAAGATAGCTTTTTTCGTTTTGGGGTATAAAGAAATTTTAACTTGATGGGCATGCGGCAAGACCCCTTATGGAACTACCGGGGCAGGATAGTTCATAACACAAATTGGAAAATGTTTTTTTATTTGGACTAGAAGTTATAATTAAGAGATAAAACAAAAAAATCCCAACAATTAAGTAGGGAATGAATTTTAACTGGTGAGTTGTGTTAATTAGAATATGGCTTCACGCATTTTATGTGTTTCTGTTTTTTATATTTCGGGCATATAGTTTCTTTGTTGAGCAAAGAAGCCTTTTTTTGTTATGGATATATTTTTGTCCAATTACTGTTCGTGTTACAGATTCTGAACAAGAATCTTTCCTTGTACTTTTAATATTTCATCTTATAATATTTCATCTTATTTAGAAACATTAGCTACTTCTTTATATTTTCTAATGCTCTATAAGCATTTGCTTCTCCTGAACCAAATGAAGCATCTTGTCCATTCTTTCCATAGTCAAGAGCTGTTTGCTTAATACGTGCTGTTACTTGGGCAGGTTTATACTCCGGATGAGCTGCCTTAATGACTCCTGCAATTCCAGCTACTTGAGGAGTGGCCATAGAAGTACCAGCATTAAACTCATATGAAGTACCTAAATAGGTAGGCCAAGTACTTAGGATTAAGTTACTTGGATCAGCCGCAGCAGGATCATTGGTTTCTGCATATTTAGGCCCATAATCTCCTCCAGGAGCTGCCACGTCAATACTGTTTCCATAATTAGAGTAGAAAGCAAGCTGTTGAGTTGACCATTTTGTGGAGGCAGACACATTAATAACTCCTGGCATTTGTGCTGGTACTACAGTTGCAGGCCCTTTCACGCTCATTCCATATGGTTCATACATTTTATTTAAAAATTCGTTTACTTCCTTCTTGTCATCCAAATTTAAACTTTCATTACCACTACCGGCTACTACAGTTACTCCATTCTTTACTGCATATTGAATTGCTCTCTTCCAAAGTAACGTTTCAGCGACTGATTTATAACTTTCTCCCTCAATTGTCATTTTGGTATTATTATAGAAACGAAGAGACATATTAATAACATCTACCTTGTCATTTGTTGCTGCAATAATTCCATCTATAATCCAAGCTGGTAATCCAAGGGCTTGCTCTGAGTATAATACGCGATAGGATCGGATTCCTAAATCTGGTCCTACACCGTTTACTTTACCATTTGCTCCAATGATCCCGGCAACGTGAGTACCGTGCCCATTGCGATCTTTTATATCAGTAGGATCACCGGTTTCAGATTCATCCATTCCAGCAGGAACAAGATTACGTCCACCTATTATATTATTCTTTAAGTCAGGATGAGACTCATCAATTCCAGTATCAATCACTCCCACCACTGCTTTATGAGTAATACTACCATCTTTATTTTTATATCCGCCTGTTTCTAAATCATATGATTTCCCGTCGTTGGTCACCCTTTGAATATCCCATTGGGAGTCCCAATAACTCTCTGAATTTTGCTGGCTGATGATACTAGACTCATAGTTATAAGGGCTGACTGCTGTTTTGTCTAAGGTTAGGGGAATTTCTCTGTTAGCAGCTTCTATTGAAGAATTACCTTTTAGGTTTTTAAGAAAAGAAGGCTCGTCAGATTGAGCTTCTATTCCTCCAACTTCGGGAAGAACTTTGGTTACTTTACCACCAGCTTTCCGTATTACCTCTTGATAATTCTCTGGTAATCCACTTTTAAAAGCTATTGCGTATGTGTCATTCATCTCCTGATATTGACTCTTAGCTTGGGTAGGAACACCACCAACGGACAGTATCCCTGCTCCTACTGCAATCGAAAGTACCGTATGTAGAATTTTCTTTTTCATATGTCTCCTCCTATATATGGAAAATATTCATCGTATACTATCTTAATATACAACAACTTAAATTCCAAGTTTTCCTAATAAATCTCATATTATTGAAATTGGCAGCTCTTTTTCTTATGGAACTATCGGGGCAGGATAGTTGAAGAGTGCTCTTTGACTTTTATTCAACAATTGGGCCTGTTTGTTGAAGAAGGATATTTTCTGTTTTAAGAGAATTAGAATTTAAGAATACAGGTTATTGCAAAATAACAGGAACATAGGAGGTATGAGATATGAAGATCCTCAGAATAGATCATGTAGGTGTAATCGTTAATGATCTCTCTGCTGCTAAAGAGTTTTTTCTCGATTTTGGACTTGAAGTGCAAGGGGAATGGGAATTGGAAGGAGAGTTGATGGATCAGATGAGTGGGCTTAATGACGTTAAAGTAGCATGTGTAGGATTGGGGAAGCCAGACGGTCAGGCATGGATAGAGCTAATTAAATTTTATACGCCGTCAGATGAAAAAGATATTCAGCAACCTTTTGCAAATACCCTGGGTATCCGGCATATTGCATTTGCTGTTGAAGATATTGAAGCTGTTGTTGCCAAATTGAAAAAGAAAGGTACGGAAATCTTTAGTGAGATACAACACTATGAAGAAAGTTATAAGTTATGCTACTGTCGTGGACCAGAGGGAATTATTTTAGAGTTGGCGGAGCAAATCAAATAAATTAAGGGAATTTATAGTTGTTGGGCCAATTGTGGATTTAAAATAAAGTCACGATGTTTATAAAAAAGATGCGATGTTTGTAAGAAAGATGCGAAGTATTGATTAAAGTTGTGATACTTTATCTTTTCAATCAAAGATTTCTAAATGAGTTTTGATTAAACTTTTTGAGAAAACGGAGAGTCCATTCAAAATGGTTTCCTATTATTAGCCATAGCTTGTGGGTTTACAGAAAATTTTTAATCAATCTTTATTCAAAACCAACACCAATAATTGATGGATTTTGACATACCGCCAGTGAAATATGTAATCACGTCGATAAAGTTGTTCCGATAAGAATCGCTTTTCTTAATGAACTAGCAGGTGCATTAGCTGAAGATCAGAGCTGTCTTTAAGGCAGCTTTTTCTTTATGCAACTAACGGGGCAGGTTACTTGAAGAAGAGCTATGTTAAAAGTTCAACTAAATTCACTAATTTATGGTAACGTTAAATTAATGAATTTTATTAGGGGAGCTAAAATTATGGGTATTATAGTTTCAATCTTTTACGGCTTTGTTGGTTTAGTTATTCTATTTTTTATTGTTCAATATGCCATTAATAGTGGGATTGACAATTCTAAAGAAGTTAAGGCTTTTCGGTCCGAACTTAAAGAAATAAAAAAACAACTCAATGATTTAGGTGGAAAATAAACACATAAGCAATTTTTCTTATTCAAGAAATGGTGCGTTAGCTGAAGATCGGAGCTGTCTTTAAGGCAGCTTTTTTGTATGAAAATATATTCGTAAAAGGCCATACAAAATAAGCCCACCATATTCTAATTTTTTGAAGGACGTAAATGTGCCATATCGTTATATTAACTGGTTATGCAGTTTGTTGTTCAGATGGAGCGATTGTATAGCCTTTCTTTTTTAGGTATTCGATCATTTTTAATTCTTTGTTATTTTGTTTTTCTTCAAGGTAATTTGAACCTAGTTCATGATAGGGTTCTCCTGTTTTTAAGATGTTATAAGCGATCGTTAATAGTAAATGAGCAGAAGCGATTCGTCCCTTCATTTTTCCCTGGCGTTTGGTAATCCTTTTTCGATGTGAAGCAATTCGATTATTTTGCCTTGATGTCGCTAGTACACACTCTACAGCCATCGTTTTCAAAGCTTTGTTACCTTGTGTGGTTTTACTCGTTTTTTTTTACCAGCACTTTCGTAATTTCCGGGACTCACACCAGCCCAAGAGGCAAGATGTTTAGCCGACTTAAATACGGACATATCAACGCCCATCTCTGCAATAAAAGTAGCTGCGGCAGCTTTGTTAACACCAGGTATACCATCCAATAATTCTACTTCCTTACGATATGGGGACAGGAGTTGATCGATTTGTTTTTCCAATTCTTCTATGGCTTTTTCTAAATAACTCATATGCTCCCAATGGTAACGCAACATATCACGGTGATGACGGCGAATACGACCATTAATTGCATTTGCAATGTCAGTAATACTTGCTTTTGTTCGCCAATCCACCATTTTTCGAAGACCATCGGTCTCTATTTTTTCACCGTTTAGAATCGCTTCAAGGATACGGCGTCCCGATACACCAAAAATGTCTGATAATACGGATGTTAGCTTGATATTAGCATCTTGAAGAATTTTGTGAATGCGATTCTGCTCTGAAGTGCGATGATGAATCAATTTTTTTCGATAACGAGTAAGATCTCGTAAATCACGAATATCCTCCGGTGGAACAAAATTACTTTCAATAAGTCCACATCTTAGAAGCTTGGCAAGCCATTCGGCATCTTTCACATCAGTTTTACGACCTGGAACATTTTTGACATGTCTGGCATTGGCAAGAACAAGGTGAAAAGAACCCTCAAGTATATTCCATATTGGTTTCCAATAGACTCCGGTACTTTCCATCACAATATCGGATACCTGAAGGGTAGCTAGCCAATCACTTAAAGCCAAGAGTCCCGTTGTTGTAGTTGAAAACGTTTCAATAGAGGTTTTTGGCTTTTTATCTAATGGACCAAATAATACACAGGCTACTACTGTTTCTTGGTGTACATCTAGGCCAGCACACCGTTCAATCATTGCTTCCATAGGAGAATCACCTCAAAAAAAATTAACAATACATATGACAGGAGATTTGTTACAAAAATTTTTGTATACGTACTAGCAGTACACTAAATGGTTCTTCAATACTGTCACAACCAGTTTCTTATACAGGGTATCTTCCTTAAGATCCACCAAAAAAAGTTCAGCCTGGTTGTATTGTTATCATCCATTATCGTCAAGGAGTTAAAGGGTTAGACTCTATTTTGAGTTTAGATTTTCGTAGTAGATGGTGGCGGCGAGGAGCGCCGTCATAGGAGTTTCTTATGGAACTAAACCAGCTAATAGTTTGTCAACATTTTTCAATAAAAAGATAAAAACATACGTGATATACTAATAATAGGCATACCAAATAACCTTCCTTCAGACTCTCATTTGGAAGGTTTTGTTCTTTTTAGTTAAATATAAATTTTAAACAATATCTTGGAAAGTCATTTTGTTCTTTAATAGAGCGAAAATCCAGTGTAAGAGCTTATTTACACAGGCTATGACGGCTACCTTATAAGGCTTTCCTTCCTCACGTTTCTTGTCATAAAACACGCGTAGCTTCTTATTTCGAGGGATAATTTCATCAGTTGTCTTAGACTTCCGGCAATCACGAATAGCACAACGAACCGCCATATATAAGGCATGTCGAAGTCTGCTAGAACCTCTTTTAGTGATTCTATTTTTGGTAGCTGTAAACTTACCGGATTCGAATACACTAGGATCAACTCCAGAGAAAGCTACAAGTTTTTTAGGATTATTAAATCGATCTATCTCACCAATTTCAGAAATAATCGTTGCCGCGATCTTTTCTCCGATACCTGGGATAGATTTGAGGATCGTATATTCTTCAATTTCTTTAGCGAGGGCGTCTATCTCTGCCTCTAACTTTGATAGATGCTCTTTGTACTGAAGAAGAATATTTATATACATACCAAGGCTTAAAATATGACTCTGATAGACTGTCTTTTCAAAAGGGTTACGAGCTGCCGCAGCTTTAAGCTGAATCGCTTTTTCATTTGCCCATTTAATTGATCTACTCTTGCATAACTCAAATATCCTTGCTGTCATTGCTTCTTCACTTGCCTTCAAAATGTCCTCTGAAGAGGGGAACTCTGAAAGAGTTAAGAGTGACACCACAGAATATAAATCTCCAAAAACTCCTTTATATTCAGGAAACACTTGTTCAAGCACTGCCTGAAATTGAAGCTTTGTTTGAACCATAACGCCAGTTATGTTTTCATGTTGTCTTGTGAGATTACGAAGGTTCAATAACTGGACTCCACGCTTTTTATATGGCTCTAATTCTTCTTTATAAAACAACTCACAGAGAAGATAGGCATCAATGGCATCTGTTTTTACCTTTCTTAAGCTTGATCCTCTTGCCTTATATGAAATCAATGGATTAATGATAATCAATAAATATCCTTGTTCTTCCAAGTAATGAACGACTGGAGCTTGATAATGTCCAGTGGCTTCTAAAACGACTGAAGGCTTCTGACCAGACTCTTTCTTTACATCCTCAAGAAACGCTACAAGTAAATTAAGCCCCTCAACAGTATGAGTTATTTTAAAACTCCTTTGATAAGGTTTACCCTTATCCAAAAATGCTTGAACCTGACTTTCCCCTTTTGAAATATCCAGACCAACGACTGGATTCATTCTAAATCTCCTCCTGATCTAGTGGATTACCGGTACCCCTATTTCTCCTTGCAGTGTCACAGCTTCGCTTGTTATACGAGATCTACGTCCCAACCAGCCTAATCATGTTTCTACAAGTAGGGGGCAAACTGTTTAGTTGACGGGGTCTATCCCCACGAGCAGGTACGTTTTGCCCCGGCTACCGTTATAATAAAACCATATAAAAAATGGTCAACCAGAAATATTTTCTGGCTGACCTTATAATACGAACGGGGCAGGTTAGTTGCATAAGGAACCGGATAGCTATAAAAAAGCAAACTCTCCAAAACTAAGGCGAGTTTGCTTTTTTATTTGAAAATAACGAGGTCAAAACAACTGTCATTTTGGTTCAAAATTTCGGAAAAGAACTTCAAAACGGAACCCTTTATAAATAAGTGACTTTTTTTACTCTACTCTTTAAGTCTCCTTTTTAAAGTTTTCCTAACGAAATAAATCAAAAATAGATCATTAATCTTCATATGCAGAAGAATTACAATTTCTTGACTTAGAGTAAACTCTAAGCATTATTCTTTCTTTATAACACAAATTAAAAAAAAGAAGAAATAGACATATCAGATTTAATGGAGGCGGTTATATTGACATATTCTATTGGAGAATTTTCTAAAATAGTTGGGCTAAGCGAACATACATTGAGGTTTTATGAAAAAGAAGGGTTAATAAAAGTAAATAGAGACAATAACAATGTCAGAATTTACTCGGATGAAAATAAATTATGGATTGAATCCTTGCTCCACCTAAAAAATACAGGGATGTCACTAAAAGACATGAAACGATTTGCCATGTGGGGGCATATGGGGGATAAAACAATGGAAGAAAGATTAGCTCTGCTTAAAAAGCATCGCATAAAAGTAGTGGAAGAATTGGAGAAGATTCGTCAAAGTTTAGAGCATTTGGATAATAAAATAAATTTTTATGAAAATGAAGTAGGAGACTGTTTCTCTTAGAAATTAAGCAGCTGGTTGTTTTTTTTCATTTGCATCATTTGATAACCCTCGTACAGACAGCTTTCTACATCGTGTTTTTATCGAAAATAAAAAACACTTGCGTTAGAGTGCTCTCTAAGGATTAACCTATTCTTGCACCATTTAATACATGAAGGATTAATCAACCTTTACAAAAACTAACAATGTTAGATCGATACTATTCAGAAAGAGGTTAAAAAATGAACGGAAAATATAGCAACTTATTTAAATCTTTTACATTTAAAAACGGGATTACCCTTAATAATAGAGTGGTTATGGCACCAATGACAACTTGGTCCAGTAATGATGATTACACGGTTTCGGATGAGGAATTAACCTATTACAAAAAAAGAGTAAACGGAGTAGGACTTGTGATTACAGGTTGTACACATGTGACTCCAAACGGGATCGGTTTTACAAATGAATTTGCAGCTTATGACGATACATTTACGCCGGGCTTACGTAAATTAGCTGAAGCCGCGAAAAGTGGCGGAGCTCCTGCAATCCTTCAAATTTTCCATGCAGGTAACAAAGCACTACCGGACTTGACACCAAATGGTGAGGTTGTTAGTTCCAGCGCTTTAGAGACTGAAGCTACTGGATTTGCACCTTCAGTGCTACCTAGAGAGCTTTCCCATGTCGAGATAATGGAAGTGATTCATGCATTTGGAGAAACAACAAGAAGAGCAATTGAAGCAGGTTTTGACGGTGTTGAACTTCATGGGGCTCATGGGTTTTTAATACAAAACTTCTTCTCACCTTTCTTCAACAGACGAGAAGATCAATGGGGAGGATCATTAGAAAATCGCATGCGTTTCCCACTGGCAATCGTTCAGGAAGTAAAAAATGTCATTGAAAAGCATGCAACAAAACCGTTTATTTTAGGATACAGAATATCTCCTGACGAACACCAAGAAGGCGGTTTGAGAATGAAGGATACCTATGCATTGATTGAAAGCTTGATTGAAGAGGATGTTGATTATGTGCATGCTTCATTGGCTGATGCTCTTTCTTCAAAGCCAGTCGACAGTCAAGATGAAAAGACATATCTTGAGTTAGTTGTCGACCATGTAAACGGACGAGTTCCTGTACTGGCTGCTGGTTCTATGGTAACTCCGGATGATGTTGCCAAAGCATTGGATAAGGGACTTACCCTAGCTGCAATTGGCCACGCGTTAATTATGAATCCAGACTGGGTTGAAAAGGTTCAAAATGGACAAGTGTCTGAGATCCAAACAGCGATAAAGGCTTCAAAGGTTAGTGAGCTTGAGCTTCCAGAAAAACTTTGGGGCATCATTCAAGCTTCAGGCCCATGGTTTAAGATTGAGGAATAATTTAGAACTAATGGTTGATTAACTACGGGCAAGAGAGGTTTGCGATGTATACCTTCAGTTGTATGATCTACAAATGACTCCTGGAGAGTCGATGAAACGTATATCAAAGTAATAGGTCAATGAATGTATCTGTATCGTGCAGTGGATTCCAAAGGAAACACGATTGATTTTTATCTCAGTAAAACAAGAGACAAAAAGGCTGCAAAGCGCTTCTTCAAGAAAGCTTTGCGGTCTTTTCATGTTTCTAAGCCTCGTGTCATGACGGTCGATAAGAATCCGGCTTATCCAATAGCAATTGAAGATTTTAAAAAAGAGCTGATGGTATGTAACTTAGACAACAGAAGTACCGGAATAACCTATTGGAGCAAGATCATCACATTATAAAGAAACGAGTCGTTCTATGCTAGGATTAAAAACGTTTCGAACCGACAAACAAATCAACTTTGAAGTGGAGGTGATGCATATGCTGAAAAAAGGACAACTTCAACAAGGGGTGAAGTCTGTCCAAGGCGAGATTGAATTCACCAATAAATTATTTGGAGTAGCCTCATCATTCATAGATGAAAAGGATATTGAGATTCTATGTTTCTAACAGGTCATATTTGCAACAGAACAACGATTTATAAATAAGTATCAGCTTTAGACCATTTTATAACCTAATCGTTCTACAATTACCTAACAATTTGGGCGAATTGTCCGATACAAAAGTTTTTTTTTTACATAGGTTAATAAAAAGTATGATTACTCCAGTGGTGTCGATTAATCACGGATAAATAAAGAACATATTCAACATTAGAGTAAAAATTATGATTGTATAGGGATACGACCTGATATTGGAACATAATGAATCTGTCGTGACCTTACCCTTATTTTGGCGGAAAATACTTTTATATATCATAGGAGGGGTTTTCATGGAGAAAATTATAATTGTGCCTTGGGAAGAAGATGAACTTACTCATGAGTTTTTTGTTCCTGAATATATTGAAAAAATGGCACTAGAAGTTCTTGAACATTACGGTTTCTCCGTTCAGAGCATGCAAGTTGTCACAACAAAACCAGATAAAGGTGGCTCTATATGGAAATTAGAAACAAGTTCAGGGCCAAAGAGTTTAAAACTTTTACACAGAAGACCTACAAGAAGTATGTTTAGCTTAGGAGCTCAAGAATATTTAGTTAATGTTAAGGAAGCAAGAGTACCGCCCATCGTAAAAACTAAAGATGGAAATGATTATGTTGAGGCTGGAGAAAAATTATGGTTCGTCGCTGAGTGGATCGAATCATTGGCACCTGTAACAAAAGATTTGGAAGGAGCCAAACACCTTTGTAATGCTCTCGGCGAATTCCACCTTTTAAGCAAAGGTTATGTTCCACCTCAACAAGCTGAAGTTGCATCTAGATTATATAAATGGCCAATGACTTATCAAAAAGTTATTAATAAAATGGATTGGTTTCGAAACATTGCTAACGCATATGAAGAAATGCCTGCAAGCCCCTATTTACTGAATGTTTTAAATCAATTTGAAGAACAAGCAATAAGAAGTTTAGAGAAATTAAATGAATCAAGCTATTTAGAGTTAGCACAACAAGGAAATGAATATTGGGGATTAGTGCATCAAGATTATGGCTGGTCAAATGGGCAAATGGGCTCTAATGGAATGTGGATTATTGACCTTGACGGTGTTGCATATGACCTTCCTATTCGAGATTTGAGAAAATTGATTACCGGCACAATGGCAGATTTATATAGATGGGATGCAACTTGGGTAAGAGAAATGATCCAGTCCTATCACGAGGCAAATCCAATTTCATCGCAACTATACGATATCTTAATGATCGATTTATCTTCTCCAAATGAATTTTACAAGAATATTAAAGAAGTAGTATATGATCCTGAATTATTTCTAAATGATCAAACAACAACTATGATTCAAACAATTGTTGATACCGATCAGACAAAATGGCCAGTTTTAGAAGAAATTAAAGGTGATTGGAAGGGAATAGAACAAACATGAAAATTTTAATGATTTGTACCGAAAAGCTTCCTGTTCCTCCAGTACTAGGTGGTGCCATTCAAACCTACATCTCAGGCATCCTGCCATATTTAAGTAAAGTCCATAATATTACGGTTTTAGGAATTAATGACCCATCACTCCCTGATCAAGAAACGATTGATGGAAACCAGTATGTACGTGTACCTGGAAAAATATTCGAAGTATATCGAGAAGAGGTTATTAGCTATCTTGAAGCAAATCATTTCGATCTAATTCATATATTTAATCGACCTCGACTAGTCCTGCCAGTCCGACAAGCAGCACCTAATTCAAAAATTATCCTCAGCATGCATAATGATATGTTTAATCCAGAGAAAATCAATCCGGAAGAAGCAAAAGCAGCCATAGACGAAGTTACAAATATTGTAACTGTCAGTGATTATATAGGCAATGTCATAAAAGAGTTATATCCACAAGCTTCATCAAAGATTCGCACAATCTATTCTGGTGTAGACACCAATCGATTTCTACCCGGTAGTCACTCGAAAATGCAAAAAATTCGTAATGAAATACGAAAAACAAACGGTCTTGAAAACAAAACGGTCATATTATTTGCAGGAAGGCTATCAAATAATAAAGGAGTCGATAGGCTAATTCGAGCATTACCTGAGCTTTCAAGTAAATTTAAGGATTTAGCTTTAGTTATTGTCGGAAGTAAATGGTTCAGCCAAAATGATGTTACTGATTATGTAGCTTATGTAAGAGCATTGGCAAAAAAGCTACCTATCCCAGTTGTTTCAACAGGTTTTGTATCACCTAGTGAAATACAAAATTGGTTTACTGCTGCTGATTTATTCGTATGTACATCAATATGGCAAGAACCACTTGCACGCGTCCATTATGAAGCAATGGCTGCAGGACTTCCAATCGTAACAACTGCAAGAGGCGGAAATCCAGAGGTTATTCGTATAGGAGAGAATGGGCTTGTAGTAGAGAATCCAGAAGATCCTGGATGTTTTACAGAAAAGATTACAGAAATTCTAACAAACAAATCACTAATGAAAAAAATGGGCGAACGAGGCAGAGAACTTGCCCTTTCCTTATATGAATGGAATCGAGTAGGATCTGAAATACTTGAAGTTTGGAAAAAATAACTGTATAGACCAAGAAAAGTGTATATGAACATGGATGACACTATATTGGAGTTGCTCGTACATGAAGGTCACTGGTGCTGCAGGGTTTATCGTATCACATTTATATGAACAATTACTAAAGGATACGAGAAACACAATTATTGGCGATGATTCATTTGCAGGACCTACCCCTACTATCCCTAATAAGCTAAAGCTAGTTAACCTTAAAGCTCTCCAGAACCACCCCAAGTTTCAATTTATGCAACAAATTTGTCAATGACACTCCTTCTAAAAAGCAACAATCTTTACTAAATCAGCCTAGGGAAAGTTATTGTGTCGCAGTTCGAAAAAATTGTGGTAATAAATAGGATGGCCCTTGTTTAACTTTCGGGGTGCTTTAGCTGAAGATCGGGGCTGACTTTAATGCAGCTCTTTCTTTATGTAACTAAAGGTTCAGGTTAGCCTTAACCTGAACCAAAAATATTATTGAAGCGTATTTAGATTTTGTGCACTTAATAAACTTACAACTACATCTCCAATTTGTCTGCCTAACCTTAAGCCTTCATTGTTATCTACGTTAAAATGTACGCCAGCGTACAAACGAGATTGAGCACTTTCTTCCATTAATTTTTTTATTTCGGATGACTCTTGAGGGAAAATATAACTTAATACTGCCTCTGCGCATCCCGCCACAGTAGCGTGTGCAGAAGGGTAAGCTGGAAAACGTGGGGTAAACAACACAGTAGATAGATTTCTGCCATATTGATTTGGACGTGCAACATCCCAATGATATTTAAAAAACCACGTCATAACAAATGTATCATTCATAGCAGCGTGGAAATATCCCTGCACCCTGGCAACACTCGGTGATCCTAGCTTATGCTTTTCAGCTAACTTGAAAATTAGAGTGGTAATTTTCGCGGTTAATTCACCTGTTCCCCAATATTGTGCGATTCGTATTTGCGGGGAAGTTAATGACTTTAATGTTTCCTCTACAATGAATAACTCTGTTTCCCAATCAATATTTTCAGGGTTGTTAATTCGCCAAATAATACGTTGATGAAAGGGGTCTAGGAAATCATTGTCTCTTCCCCTTGAAATAAAAAACATCGGCCAATTTCTTGCTTCTGGAGAACCTTTAGGTGGGATACTCTCCCCTGGGTAAGGATATTCTGTCCATCTTCTATAACTTGTTCTCATAAAGACACCCCCCTAATAAATGTTCTCCTTGTTCCTTATGATTGAGAGTATTGAAATATGACCATTTAACTTTTTGCCCCCTAATCAGAGGAGAAAGATCAGGGGAGACTGTCGAAGTTGGTTCTTTTTTTCAAATGTGAAGTTATACAACTTAAGATGTGTTTTACTTCGTGTCACTCCAATTTCAAATGAACTTTTTTGATTGAGCCATTTTATACCTTTAAGCTGATTCCCCCAAACCTTTACAATATAAATTAACATTTCGGAGTTTTATTTGAAAAATTTCCAAATTTTCAAAGGTATTCAAATGATCATGTCCTGAAATAATAAGAAAAACACAGGAGAAGAAACCATATGATCAGAAAAAAATGTTATAAAGAATTTATCGCTATTTTTACTTTTATATTTGTCTTAATGGTGAATCATTCGGTCTATGCAATTGAATGGGAAGATAAAGAAGTACCAATTAACTTTAAAATTGAGATATTACCTTGGGAGATAGTAAACAACACTATTCCTAATAGAACAAATTTCACCATTATAGACATTGAAACGGGATTATCATTTAAGGTTCAACGAAGAGCAGGTAGTCATCATGCCGATGCTCAGCCACTAACCAAGGATGATACTCAGATTATGAAGAAAATTTATCATAATCAATGGAGTTGGAAAAGAAGAGCGATTATTGTATTAATTAATAATCAAATGATCGCTGCCTCTATGAATGGAATGCCACATGGTGCCGGTGCTCTTCAAAATGGTTTTTCAGGTCACTTCTGTATTCATTTCTATGGAAGTTTAACACATCGTTTAAAAAACGAAGATCCCGCTCATAAATTAATGATATTGAAAGCGGCCGGTAAGCTTGATGAATATTTAGGCACGGTAAGTCCCTACGAACTTATCCATATTTTCACCATTGCCATGAATCAAGGAGATAGAAAATTATTATCAATGACTTTATCAAATCCGGATCATTCCAATCGTTTCATTAAGCTTGCTGAAAGTATTACATACTTTGGGGTTAGAGATTTTTCAGGACAACCACTTGAAGACGCAAACGGGTTAATACTCGTGGATGTACCGGTTCAAGTGAAGATTTATAAAGAGAGAGAAGGGAGTGAAAACAAGATCATCCATTTTATGATCCGAAGGGAGAGTCTGACTGATCGTTGGTTCATTGATCAAGATGCGATCTATGAAGACTTAAAATAAGATTTGTGAAGATTCGAAAAAATAAATTCCAATCCAGTGTGGGGGTGCATTCGATGCGATTATCATGGATTGCCGGACTTTTACTATTCGTTCAACCAGTGAATATTTCTGAAAGCTTATCGGTAACCCACCAAGGACAAACGATTGCTAGTGTCAACCATGCTGATATTACTATGCCCTTACTGGATGTTCCTATCATGGACGTGGATAAATTCAATCAATTTGTCGAAAAAATAGACCGACAAGTGTACCAAAAACCTGTAAATGCCACAATAGACAAACAAGGTAATATTCTTCCTGGGCGGGTAGGTTACAAGCTATACCATCAAGCATTTAAAGAGCAATTTTATTCCTTTTTGTACAGTAGTGGAGCATACAAAATAGAAGTACCTTTGCTTGCTATTCATCCAAAAGTTGACAGCGAATTACTTGCGGAGATTCGTGAAAAAAAGATAGGTGAATATAGAACTTATTTTAATGTGAACAACAAAAATCGTACAAATAATATCTCGCTTGCTACAGAAGCCATTAATAATTATGTCGTGTTT
The DNA here is from genome assembly GCF_002243645.1 of Peribacillus simplex NBRC 15720 = DSM 1321. Lineage (NCBI taxonomy): Bacteria > Bacillati > Bacillota > Bacilli > Caryophanales > Bacillaceae > Peribacillus > Peribacillus simplex. Next base: position 3,384,842 of record NZ_CP017704.1, read on the forward strand.
CCAGGAGAGGTGTTTTCTTTTAATCAAGCCGTTGGCAAGAGATCAGTAGATAAAGGATATATGCTCGCTCGAGTTATCGTTAAAGGAGAGTTTTCTGAAGGGGTTGGTGGAGGAATATGTCAGGTGTCATCCACCCTGTTTAATGCTATCGACAATGCAGGGTTGCAAACTATTCAACGCTATTCCCATACTAGGAGCGTTCCGTATGTTCCATCTGGCCGCGATGCTACAGTAAGCTGGTATGGTCCTGATTTTAGTTTTAAAAACAAGTACAATCAACCTATCCTAATCCGAGCTACAACGCAAGGAGGAATGGTAAGTATCATGGTTTACTCTTCAGATATGATAAATTATAAGACACGAAAAGTGCCCGCTGCTTCAAATCAGATATCAAAAGAACGGATTGTTTTTTTATAAAATCACCTACTATAATATTTCTGTAAAATTCATTTTCAATCCAACAATATGGACGGAATACGCAATAGCACCGCCGTTGTATAATTTCTGAACCTTACCTTGCACCTAATCTTCGGATCTATAAATGAATTTCACCAACAATTAAATCCTGATACTGGCTATAGAATTGTTTCCTGGCTGCAGGAGTGACAAACTCCATTATGCCGGCTGGCTTTATCCGGTTATTTTCTTCAATTCTTAGAAGCAAACCAAATTCGTCTTTTCTTAATCCGGTTATTATTGCATCGGTATATTGATAATTAATAACCTTAAGACATTCATGTGATCGTTTTCCAATCTGTAAGGCAGATTATGTATATGAAAAGCCGACACTATACTTTAATAGTGTCGGCTTTTATTGTAGCTTTAATTTTATATATCACAAGAAATATCAAATAAAAGAAATTGATACCTCTTATAATTTTATTAAGGAGTGAGATAAATGAATGAACAGATACAGCTTATGATTGATTGGATTGAAGACAATTTAAAAAATCAATTATCATTAGATGAACTATCTAATTATATGGGATATTCCCATTATTATTGTTCGTTTAAATTTCACCAAGTAACAGGTATAAGTATTAGGCGCTATATTCTTCTTAGAAGATTGTATTTATCCACGGAAGATTTAGCAAATAACAGGAAGATAATTGACGTCGCCTTTGATTACGATTATTCTTCGCAAGAAGCATATAGCAGAGCCTTTAAAACTGTTTTTGGTATCAATCCTAGAGAATATCAACTTAACAAGTTGCCTGTCCAGTCAATTGTTAAGCTCACTATTAATAAAGACGGGGAATGGTGTAGAATGAATGTTTCTAGAAAAATTGAGGTTGAACAGTTACAAAATGAGAAGAGTGAATTGTTTGACAAATACGTGCTCAACATATTGAATGGTCAAGTTATGTATGAGGAGTTTAAAGATAACAGACTAATGGGAGATTCTGATTACGCTCCATTTAATGAAGCGATGTGTGTAAACGCGACTACTAAACAAGTATTTGATAAAGAATTTATAAACACACGAGCTTCTGGACATCATGAGTCGGTAGAGAATTATATCAAAAAGGTCATTGTTCCATTAGACAATCTTTTTAATAAAGAGTATAAATGTATCGTTTTATGGTTTGGTGAAGACATGTTTTGTCAAATGAACCTACTTACCATACTTTCCTATCTTGAACAGTCCGGATATGAAGGAAAAGTTTTCTTAAATTGCTTCAAAGAGGATGAATTTAAAGTTAACCAAACTGAACTTAAATTAGGTCATTATTATTCTGTATACAAGGAAGTATTGGTCAATCATAATAAACCATCAAATGAACTACTTCCGGTCATGTATCAGGCAATAGACATATATTTAGATATGCTAAAAGAAGATAATGCAGTAGTAAAGTATATTTCCAAAAATAAAGATTTAGCAACATCAGAATTAATTAATAGGTTATTTGCTCTGTTCCCAACAGTAGGCTATGGAGATTTACAATATATAGAGCTTATTAATAAAACTTAAAATTGGAAGTGGGAACAAGAATTTTTAAAGACAATCAATGAAGGGGTTTCCAATACAGTGTAAAAAAACTAAACCTCTTTTTCCGTCATCCGGGACTATTCTGAACACTTGTCGAACGAATTCCAAAATGTTGTTGTTTTTAAATTTTGTTAAATCAATCATTCTTGTTGAACTAACGGCGTAGGTTAGTTAATAAGAGCTTGATATCTCATATTAATACAAGGTATTTTGGGGAAAATAAACAGATTAGATGGAAAAAAGTTAAATTTAACCATATTCATTGTGGGTTAATAGGTATATGAGCTGCTTTCGAGGGGATGAACCGGGTTATCAGGTTACTGTATGGTAAGATCTAGCTATTTTTTGAAAATTGAACTCTAACTCTTCCTAAGTTAATTATAGCATATGGAAAATGGTAAATATAGACTATTTATTCTCGTTTGCTACTGCTAAAATACAATAGAACTTTAATGAGATTTGTTGAGAGGGATAAATATATCAAAGAGTTAGGAGAGATGTATAATGAGTTCTTTGGTTCTCGGTTTTCAGGAAATGGAAAAAACACAGCTTTTGCTCGTTGGCGGAAAAGGGTTAAAATTAGGGGAATTATCAAAAATTCAAGGAATACAAGTACCAGAAGGTTTTTGTGTTACAACAGTGGGATTTCAAAAAGCCATCGAACAAAACGAAACGTTTCAAGCATTGTTGGATCAACTAACACTGCTAAAAGTAGAGGATCGAGGTCAAATTGGTGAAATCAGCAGGAAGATTCGAGAAATCATTATGGAAATAGAAATTCCCTCCGATGTTGTGAATGCAGTTGCTCATTATCTCTCCCGGTTTGGCGATGAACATGCTTATGCAGTGCGTTCTAGTGCGACTGCTGAAGATTTACCACATGCCTCTTTTGCTGGTCAACAAGATACCTATTTAAATATCATCGGAAAAGAAGCAATCTTGCAGCATATCAGCAAATGTTGGGCTTCCCTATTTACGGATCGCGCGGTAATCTACCGTATACAAAATGGATTTGACCACAGTCAAGTTTATTTATCCGTTATCGTTCAAAGGATGGTTTTCCCACAGGCTTCAGGGATTTTATTTACCGCTGATCCGATTACTTCCAATCGAAAGCTACTATCGATCGATGCTAGCTTTGGACTAGGAGAGGCCCTTGTCTCCGGCTTGGTATCTGCCGATTGTTATAAAGTACAGGAAGAGGAAATCGTCGATAAGATGATTGCAACCAAAAAATTGGCAATCTATGGACTAAAAGAAGGCGGAACAGAGACACAACAGATCAATCCTGATCAGCAAAAGACTCAAACACTTACTGATCAACAAATTTTACAATTAGCACGCACAGGAAGACAGATCGAAGCTTATTTTGGTTACCCACAAGATATCGAATGGTGTTTGGTTGATGATACATTTTATATTGTCCAGAGTCGGCCAATCACTACTTTATACCCGATCCCTGAAGCGAATGATCAAGAAAATCACGTTTATGTATCTGTCGGTCATCAACAAATGATGACCGATCCCATGAAACCACTTGGAATGTCTTTATTCCAGTTAACATCTTTTGGACCCAGGTTTAAAGCTGGTGGAAGGTTGTTTGTTGATGTCACACATAATCTGGCTTCACCTGACAGCAGAAAAATGTTATTAGATGCCATGGGACAACACGATCCGCTCATGAAAGACGCACTCCTTACCATAATAGAGCGAGGAGATTTCATAAAATCTTTACCAAATGATAAGCAAGAACAGAGTTCCGGTAAAAGCAATAAAAGTGTGTCGTCTGCGGATTCTAGGGCACAAATCGAAAACGACCCGACCATCGTTTCTGATTTGATTAAGAGTAGTCAAACATCGGTAGAAGAGTTAAAACAAAACATCCAAACGAAATTAGGATCGGATTTATTTGATTTTATTCTGGAAGATATCCAGATATTAAAGAAGATTTTATTTGACCCACAAAGTTCAGCTGTGTTTATGGCTGCTATAGATGCCTCATCATGGATCAATGAAAATATGAACGAGTGGTTAGGTGAAAAAAACGCAGCCGACACCCTTTCTCAATCTGTACCAAACAATATTACTTCGGAAATGGGTCTGGCGCTATTGGAGCTCGCAGATGTGATTCGGCCTTATCCAGAAGTAATTGATTATTTACAACATGTAAATGATGATAACTTTTTGGATGAACTGGTTAAGTTTGATGGTGGACAGGAAACCCAAGACGCTATCTATGATTATCTCCGCAAATACGGAATGCGATGTACCGGAGAAATCGATATTACTAAAACTCGTTGGAGCGAAAAACCAACTACCCTCATCCCTATGATTCTCAGTAATATCAAAAACTTTGAGCCTAATGCCAGCGATCGGAAATTTGAGCAGGGGCGACAGGAAGCTTTGAAAAAAGAACAAGAGTTATTAGATCGATTGAAGCAATTACCGGATGGTGAACAAAAAGCCAAAGAAACAAAACGAATGATAAGCCTAATCCGGAATTTCATCGGTTATCGGGAATATCCAAAATACGGCATGGTTAATCGCTACTTCGTTTATAAGCAGGCTTTGATGAAAGAAGCCGAACAGCTCGTACAAGCCAAAGTCATTCGTGAAAAAGAAGATATATACTACCTCACTTTTGAAGAACTTCATGAAGTCATACGCACAAATAAATTGGATTACCAGATCATCAGCAAACGAAAAGACGAGTACAAATTATATGAAAAACTAACTCCACCACGTGTTATCACGTCTGATGGTGAAATCATTGTAGGTGAGTACAAGCGAGAAAATCTCCCAGCCGAAGCTATTGTAGGTCTACCTGTTTCTTCCGGAGTTATAGAGGGACGAGCACGTGTCATCTTAAACATGGAAGATGCTGATCTAGAAGATGGAGATATATTAGTCACCTCCTTTACTGACCCTAGCTGGACACCATTGTTTGTATCCATAAAAGGCCTAGTCACCGAAGTTGGCGGACTGATGACCCATGGAGCAGTCATCGCACGTGAATATGGCTTACCTGCCGTTGTTGGGGTGGAAAATGCTGCCAAACTGATAAGAGACGGGCAACGAATTCGCGTGCATGGAACAGAAGGGTATATCGAAATATTGTAATTGCTGTTTAACTAGTGTGTTAATCCAAGGAGGATTAATGCACTTTTTTGTTAGAATACAGATTAAATTTCTATAATGGTTCAAACTACTATTATGTTACTTTAACTTGTTAAGATTGCATGATCCGGGTTCTTTATCATGCAACTATACAGTTGCTTATTATTGACAAGCAACCGTAGAGTTGCTTATACTCGATATATGAATTGGGACAAAGACGCTATATTCAAAGCACTTGGCGATTCGACTCGTCGGCTTATATTAGACGAACTATCCGAACGCAACGAACTGACGTTGTATGAACTTACGGTACGTCTCATTATGAAGCACGACCTTTCCATTTCGCGACAGGCGATAGCTAAACATCTTTCTGCATTGGAAGATGCAGGGCTCGTAAAATCAAAACGAAAGGGAAAATATCGAGTACTTATATTCAACAACGAACCACTTAAAAATTTACTGAAAGGATGGATAGAGTAATTTTGTTAAAAAAACTTCTGACGAATGTATGGGTTTTTCTGCTTGGAGCCAGATTGTTAGCAGAGTACCATACGTCGCAAATATCAAAGGAGGCATAAACATTATGAAAATCATTGTTACCAGTATCTTCGTTCAAGATCAAGACAAGGCATTGGAATTTTATTCAGAAAAGCTGGGATTTGTAAAAAAGCATGACGTTCCCATGGGGAAATTTAGGTGGATTACGCTTGTTTCTCCAGATGATCATGACGGTACCGAGCTTTTACTCGAACCGAATGAGCATCCTGCCGCAAAGGAGTATCAAGAGAAGTTATTTGCTGAAGGCATCCCAGTAACCATGTTTGGGGTTGCAGATATTCACGTAGAGTACAAACGATTAAGCGAAATAGGCGTGAAGTTTACCATGGAACCGACAAAAATGGGCGAATTAACAATAGCTGTCTTCGACGATACATGCGGAAACCTTATTCAGATAGTGCAGAAGTAACTTTATGACGAAATACCCTAGTTTCTAAACGACTTTTTTTGTAATTTTTAAGTTTGGTGAAGTGTTTTTTTATCGAAAATTAAACAACTTTATTTTAACCCTGTCCTAATTTTAGAACAGGGTTATGCTTGTTTGAGGTTTTAAAATTAAATAACTTTATTGTCACTCTACAGCTGATCAACAGCTCCTTTTTTTATGGAACTAACGGGGAAGGTTAGTGAAAGAAGGAGTTTCCATTTTTTACACAAATGAAAAGGTGTCAAATGGTATGATTGAAAAAGAAATTGTACAGAAATTTTAGGGGGAAATATTTTCTTGAAAATAGTTAGAATTATCTTAGTAATAGTGGTTATTGTTCTATCAGGTTATAGTCTAATAACTCAAACCTTGGAGTTAATGCCGTATTATATGTTTTTCCTTGGGGCACTAATATTGGTGACAGGATTAGCCGAACTTCAAAAAGACAGAAAAGGATTTTGGGGGTATATGAATATTGCTATCTCTTTATTTGTTTTCTTGGCTTCCATACAGTATTTCTTAATGAATTAACGGGTGCTTTACTTCTATAAGGGAGGTTGCTGAGGCAGCCTTTTTCTTATGGAACTAAAGGGGCAGTTTAGCTCAATAACAATAAAGTTGTACCAATTAGAGTCTGAATATTAAATGTAATAATTGTTTTAATTATAGTAGATGTACAAAAAGCTTTTGAGGATAAAAAATGGGGAGAGCGAAACAATCTAAGTGCAGAAGAAAATATTAAAAAGATACTAACATTATGGAGGGAAAAGTGCTGGCAAGTAATACATATTCAACAAATGTCCGATAACCCTAGTTCCGTATTCCATCCAAAGAATGAAGGATTCGCTATTAAAGAATTGGTTAAGCCTCTTGGAGAAGAAGTAATTATAACAAAGAAAGTAAATAGTAGTTTTATCGGTACAAAATTAGAAGAATTTCTGAAATTAAATGATATCACAACAGTAGTAATAACAGGTTTGACTACGCCTCACTGTGTGTCTACAACCACAAGAATGAGTGGGAATTTAGGTTTTAATACTTACCTTATTTCAGATGCGACAGCAGCATTTGGCATAAAAGACCAAAATGATAACTATTATGATGCCGAGACTATACATAATATTTCTTTAGCAACCTTAAATGACGAGTTCGCTACTATACTTACAACAGAACAATTAATAAATGAAGTATTTTAAGTTTGTTAAACTAACAGGGTGCTTTTACTTCAAAAAGGGAGATTGCTGCGGCAATCTTTTTTCTTACGGAACTAAAGGGGCAGGATAGTTGAACAAGCGAATCAATGTCTATGCTACAATCATTACTAGCATAGCCAGTAATATAAGTTAATGTTTGGGAGATCATTATGGGAAAAATAAAAATAGCTTTATTACACCTATTGCCTATTGCTGGTGATGTGGAGTATAACCAAAAACTTATTGAACAAGCCATTCATATAGCATCAAATAATAATGCCGATTGGATTATAACACCCGAACTATGTGTCAGCGGACTTCAATTCAATCATAAGATTGGGACTGGATGGATTAACAGGCAACCTGATACTTGGATGAGTAATTTGAGCCGTAAACTAAAGAATTTGAAGAGCACTGTATTTTTGGGTTGCCCTGAAAAAGGCAGTAACGGAGAGTTGTATAATTCTGTGTTTGTCATAGATAAAAAAGGTCATTTATTAGGTAAACAGAGAAAAATCAGTGTTATTGATGATTGGTCAGCTTCAGGGGATGTAATAGAGCCAATAAAAACGGACAATGTTGATGTTGGCATTATGATTTGTGCAGACGCATATACAAAAGATATTGCTTACAACTTATTTGAAAAAGGAGCAGAAATATTAATTGCGCCATCTTCCTGGGGTCCCGGATTACATGGTCCAGAGGGAGAATGGGAACAAAGGTCATTGGATACAGGACTGCCCGTAATTGTCTGTAATCGTACTGGCGAAGACGAAACTGTCCGTTTTTGGGATGCAGAAAGCATGATCATAAAAAATGGTGTACGCCTCTTAACACATAAATCAAAACAATCAGCTATACTTACTTTTGAATGGGATTTACAAAGGATGGAATTAATATCCTCTCATTTCGACATCGATTACATATAATGAGAACTTAACTTACTACATACACTACACTCTTGTTGAACTAATGGGTGCTTTACTTCATTATTAGGAGCTGTCCACCAGCTCTTTTTCTTATGGAACTAAAGGGGCAGGTTTGTTGAACAAGGATTGAAACTTTATTAATTTAGGAATCGTATAAAAGAGAGTATTACGGGTAGGAAACGATAACGATAAGGGATGATAAAAAATGGAAACTTGTAGCAAATGCGGCAACGAACTTACGAGAGCCTATATATCTGGAATTCAAGGAGAATTTCAGATAAATAAAGAACCAAGAGGTTTTTTCACGGATAGTCCGATTTATAGCAAAGTATCTCCTTATGTTTGTTCTAACTGTGGGTATTTAGAGTTCTATGTAGAACAACCTGACAAATTCAAATAATGAAAGGGATTTATAATTCTTGTTAAAGACTCGGTTGCTGATGCAGCCTTTTTCTTATGGAGTTTAAGGGGCAGGATAGTTGAATAAGAATATAGGTGGGAAACGTAGATGGTTTTTCCAAGTAAGGTGAATTAGATTCAGTAAACATATTTGGAATAAAGTAAAGCATTAGCTGTTCCCATTTATCAGTAGAGATCCCACACGAAATAGAAGGGGGCGTGCATTTATGGCAGTAACAACAGAGCAAAAAGACAATTAATTAAATTAATTGTCTTTTTTATCCTACTTGGAATGGAGAAGAATATGAAAGGATTCTAGGATTTGTAGAAATTTAGAATTTCCTGTCCCCCATCTCCCATTTAGGAAGTTTTTTATTTTTTTCTCAATCCGCTATAAAGTCTTTTTAAGCATTCAATATCCGTTGCGTTGTAACGGAACAAACAGTTTTAACGGAACAAATAGATGAAAGGTTAATAGTGAAATTACCCATTGCTCTGTCATTAACTATCACTTGTCCCGTAACAGGATCAAAACTTCGTAACTCTACAAATATAGGTTTAAAAGGTTCAGCGGTTGTAGTAAATCCAATGATTGAACCTATGATAGAAGTCCTTAAAAACTCACTTATTTCTCGTCGAGTCTGACATGCTTGTCCGATAGGCGCTAATGTTGTTTTATGACTCTTATCCTTACATTTATGACAGCGGGATGATTTATCACAGCGAGATGATTTATCACCGCTGAATGGATTATGATCACAGAATGGGTTATGACGGCATAATATATTTTGACAAGATTTCATATATATATATCACTCCTTTTTCTACTATATATATGAGATAAAAAAAAACATGCTTGTACAAATATACTAAATTCTCTGCCTTTATCGTATCCGTCCTTCCATTAGGCAATCTTATTTATATTTCTAATGAATGTTTCGTAATCGTTACTAAGTTGGAAAAGAGTTTGTGTAAGAATGCTCTTAAACTAACAAGTGCTTTAGCTGAAGATCAGAGTTGTCTTTAAGGCAGCTTTTTCTTATGCAACTATAGGGGCAGCATTCCTGTTAGAAGGATGTTCGAAGTCTTGAAAGAAAAAGAGCCCTCTTGTATGATGCATGAGTGTCAACGACCATTGACTCAGCATCAAACAAGGAGGACTTCTCTATGCAGTTTAAATGGAATGAAAAAATTAATCAAGTTACTGAAAATACACTCGTTGTTGGTATGGATATTGCCAAGCGTGTTCATTACGCTTGTTTTGTTGATGAACGAGGGCGCGTGATAGAAAAAGCCTTCGCAGTACATCAATCAAAAGAGGGCTTTGAACACCTGTATGAAAAGATTCGTCAAACGATGAAGGAAGCTAAGAAAACAGAAGTAATTGTTGGAATTGAGCCAACAGGCCACTACTGGATGAACTTAGCTAATTTCTTAGATCATTACGGCATACCACTAGTCATGGTGAATCCAATGCATGTCAAACGATCGAAGGAACTGGACGATAATTTACCGACAAAGAACGATAAAAAAGATGCATTAGTCATCGCTCGTTTATTGAAAGATGGGCGTTTTAGCTATCCACGTTTATTAAAAGAAGTAGAAGCAGAACTTCGTATCGGATCTACTCTTCGTTCAAAGTTAACGGAAGATTTAGCGAGTATTAAAAACCGAATCATTCGTTGGCTTGATCGTTATTTTCCCGAGTTTACTCAAGTCTTTCCGGCTTTCGGAAAGATGGCTCTAGCTACATTGGAAATGACTCCGTTGCCACAGGATATCGATGGAAAAAGTGCTGAGGAGCTTGTCTTTCTTTACCGTAAGGTAAAGGGAATGAGAGCCCCACAGCTACCAAAAGCAAAGCTACTCATTGAAGCAGCGACGAACTCAATTGGACTGACAGAAGGGACACAGATGGCCCGACATGAAATTGCCACGCTCCTGCGTCAGTATCGCTTACTAGAAAACGAAATTGAATCTGTGAATAGCCAATTATCCGAAATGGCCCAAACAACTATGGAATATGAGCTGCTGGCTTCAGTTCCTGGATTAGGAGATGCAACCATTGTTGATTTGCTTTCAGAAGTCGGAAGCTTTTCACTTTATGAAAATCCACGCCAATTGATTAAACTAGCGGGATTAACATTACGTGAAAACTCATCTGGTCAACATAAGGGACAAAAACATATCTCCAAACGAGGAAGAAAGCGACTTAGATATATTCTTTTCAAAGTAATAGTACCTCTCATTCGTCACAACGAGGGGTTTAAACAGCTTCATGAATATTACACAACACGCCAGCAAAATCCCTTACGCGGAAAGCAATCGATGGTGGTACTCTGTGGTAAATTGTTGAAAGTATTGCATGGTATTTGTAAAAAGAAAGTCCATTTTAATGAGCAGAATATGATGAAGGATCTCTACTGCCTCTCAGAGGCAGTGTAAGCATTTCTAACTATCGATTTATAACAAGAAGGATGACACGGAGAAGCCAGCAACATTACTAAACTAAGACCAAGAGTCCCCGGGGCAGCTTAGCAGGCCTCTGCCTTATGAATAGACCGAACGAAGGAATGTAAGCGCAAATGACGCTAAGAGACATGGGAGGGTACGTCATCATAAGTTTCGCAGAGATCTATTGTGCATCACATAGTGGAGAAAATAGCTAATGATTTCCATTAGTTTTAGCGAAGCGTACGCTCAATTTAGTAATAAAAACCAGAATTTCAATACTCTGTTTAAAAGTAGAATAAAAAAATAATTCCCCTAATACACCGAGTGGTGCAAACCGTTGATACATCAATGTTTATAGAGGGAGTTTAGTTTAATAAGACTTTTAGAATCAAACTATCAGTTGAAACCTTTTTAGGAAATATCTAGTATATAGATTAGGGAAATGTTTTTTGAATAGGAGGATCAGGTAATGTTAGGGGATATTATATATCAAGTTATTGTTTTCGGAGGTATATCATTAATTTTAGGTGTATTAGGTTATTTATTTTTTAAGAGGACCAAGAAAAGCTAATTAAATTTCTAATTCAAGTAACGGGTGCTTTACTTCAATAAGGGAGTTGCTTTGGCAGCTCTTTATGGAACTAACGGGGCAGAATAGCTATATATGCGATCCTAAAAAAAGGAAGGTTAAATATGCTTTTTCATATTATTATTGGATTTATCCTCCCTTGGATTGTAGGGGTATATTTATTTAGAAATCAGAAGAAATTGTTCATTATTTTTTATCCGATTGGTACAGCTACTAGCTTTTTAATAAATGAAATTGGATTTAACTACTTTTGGAGGATGGATATAGTATTTCAAGAATCATCTTTAACTGGAATTCCGTATGATTTAGGTCTTTATCCTATACTTGGTTGTTTATTTATTTGCGTTATTCACTATAAAAAAATGCCTATTCTTATTACATTTTTAGTTTTTACTTTAGTTACAACCTTTGGAGAGTACATACTAGTGTGTCTAGAGAAAATAGTATACAGGAATGAATGGAATATCATTTGGACTGGTGTTAGTTATTTATTTGCTTATTCAATTTTTTATGTTTTACAAATTAGTTCGTAAGTTTATTTTATTAAATTAATGGGTGCTTTACTTCATTACCAGGAGCTGATCAGCAGCTCCTTTTCTTATGGAACTAAACCAGCTAATAGTTTGTCAACATTTTTCAATAAAAAGATAAAAACATACGTGATATACTAATAATAGGCATACCAAATAACCTTCCTTCAGACTCTCATTTGGAAGGTTTTGTTCTTTTTAGTTAAATATAAATTTTAAACAATATCTTGGAAAGTCATTTTGTTCTTTAATAGAGCGAAAATCCAGTGTAAGAGCTTATTTACACAGGCTATGACGGCTACCTTATAAGGCTTTCCTTCCTCGCGTTTCTTGTCATAAAACACGCGTAGCTTCTTATTTCGAGGGATAATTTCATCAGTTGTCTTAGACTTCCGGCAATCACGAATAGCACAACGAACCGCCATATATAAGGCATGTCGAAGTCTGCTAGAACCTCTTTTAGTGATTCTATTTTTGGTAGCTGTAAACTTACCGGATTCGAATACACTAGGATCAACTCCAGAGAAAGCTACAAGTTTTTTAGGATTATTAAATCGATCTATCTCACCAATTTCAGAAATAATCGTTGCCGCGATCTTTTCTCCGATACCTGGGATAGATTTGAGGATCGTATATTCTTCAATTTCTTTAGCGAGGGCGTCTATCTCTGCCTCTAACTTTGATAGATGCTCTTTGTACTGAAGAAGAATATTTATATACATACCAAGGCTTAAAATATGACTCTGATAGACTGTCTTTTCAAAAGGGTTACGAGCTGCCGCAGCTTTAAGCTGAATCGCTTTTTCATTTGCCCATTTAATTGATCTACTCTTGCATAACTCAAATATCCTTGCTGTAATTGCTTCTTCACTTGCCTTCAAAATGTCCTCTGAAGAGGGAAACTCTGAAAGAGTTAAGAGTGACACCACAGAATATAAATCTCCAAAAACTCCTTTATATTCAGGAAACACTTGTTCAAGCACTGCCTGAAATTGAAGCTTTGTTTGAATCATAACGCCAGTTATGTTTTCATGTTGTCTTGTGAGATTACGAAGGTTCAATAACTGGACTCCACGCTTTTTATATGGCTCTAACTCTTCTTTATAAAACAACTCACAGAGAAGATAGGCATCAATGGCATCTGTTTTTACCTTTCTTAAGCTTGATCCTCTTGCCTTATATGAAATCAATGGATTAATGATAATCAATAAATATCCTCGTTCTTCCAAGTAATGAACGACTGGAGTTTGATAATGTCCAGTGGCTTCTAAAACGACTGAAGGCTTCTGACCAGACACTTTCTTTACATCCTCAAGAAACGCTACAAGTAAATTAAGCCCCTCAACAGTATGAGTTATTTTAAAACTCTTTTGATAAGGTTTCCCCTTATCCAAAAATGCTTGAACCTGACTTTCCCCTTTTGAAATATCCAGACCAACGACTGGATTCATTCTAAATCTCCTCCTAATCTAGTGGATTACCGGTACCCCTATTTCTCCTTGCAGTGTCACAGCTTCGCTTGTTATACGAGATCTACGTCCCAACCAGCCTAATCATGTTTCTACAAGTAGGGGGCAAACTGTTTAGTTGACGGGGTCTATCCCCACGAGCAGGTACGTTTTGCCCCGGCTACCGTTATAATAAAACCATATAAAAAATGGTCAACCAGAAATATTTTCTGGCTGACCTTATAATACGAAAGGGGCAGGTTAGTGGAATAAAAGATTTTCAATCGAAACTCAATCAAAAACCTTTAAATGGTAAAATTGAAAAGAAATGCAATTTTATTATTGAGGAGGAGTTAAGTTGAAGAAAATTTTTACTGTATTATTTTTAATGATGGTTTTAACAGCTTGTGGTTCCAACAGCACTAACAAAGATTTTAATTCGGATACCACTAACTTGGAAACCACTAAAAAAGATACTAATTCGGAGGAAAAGACTGAACATAATTATCAATTTACAGGAGAAAGCGAACATTGGGAAGCTGTATATTCTTATGAAGGAACTGAATTATGGGGAGAGAATGACGAACAAACCACTCATTCTAGCAAAGATAGCTATGAACTTGTATTAAAATATAAGGGGTCTTTGAAAGAGTTATCTTCCATGAAAAACCTTGAATATACTTATGAAACAACCACTTCAAGCGGAACTAAAACTGAGGCATACAAAGAACCACCTAGTGAAAAAGTATTTACAATTAGAGGTGGATCAGAAAATGGAGCAATAATAGGTGAAGGCGAAGTTATAAAAGTAAATGTAAAATGGGATGGCTCTGAAGAGTCATTTGAACTGCATAATAAGGCTAAGTGATTTTGTTGAACTAAAGGGTGCATTAGCTGAAAATCAGAGCTGTCTTTAAGGCATCTTTTTCTAATGGAACTAAAGGGGCAGTTTAGTTTATTTAGATGATATAATAAAATTACAGGGATTAAATGTAAGTACCTTGTTCCACTAACAGCTTCAAGAGTTGAAGAATATATGATTTAATTAAGCTTTATCACTTTAGGAATTATAGTTGAGGTGTCCGAGAATAAATGGAATTATATCCCAAACGAACTGAGAAATATAAAAGGAAACAGCCTCCAGGCATTTTGTTTTTTTTTGGAAGTTTTTATCTATTAACTGAATTACTTCCTATCCAATATAGGAACATATGGACAGTATTGGGTGTATCCCTGGGTATATCTCTTATTATTATTATTACTCTTTTTGTGGTTATTGATAGAATAAAGGGCTGGTATTATACAAAGTGGATTGTGTTTATTCTTATTTTTATATTGGGTGTAGGTTTATATATCTTCAATGACATAAATGGGAATTGAAATGCCACTATTCTAATTTAACTAACGGGTGCGTTAGCTGAAGATCGGAGCTGTCTTTAAGGCAGCTTTTTCTTTATGCAACTGTTTAGTATGAAATAATTGAACCAAAAGAGTGATGAATGAATTAGAATTTATATATCGAAAAACAAAGATTTATAACAAACAAAGGAGAATTACTATGAAATTTACAATTGGAGATTTGCTACTTTTTCTTCTATGGGGAGCACTTTGCACAATTATTTTTAATATAATTAACCCTTCTAATTATATTGGCGAATTAATACTCGTTGTTTTACTTGCGGGTCTTGGAGCGACAATAGGAGGCTATTTTAGAAATAGAAAAAAGAAGAGGTACTTTTCTTAATGAACTACCATGAAAATAAGTTTCTTCAAGATTAGAAAAATGACAATACTTAATAAGACCCTGCTCAATCGTTAAAAAAAAGAGGAGAGCGATAATTAATAAGTCTATGGATTAGGGGTGACTGGATTAAGGTCAGTATCAGTATTGACACTTCCTAACCATTTTCATTCTCTGTGGTGCAGCACTGATTTTGTGCTGCATGGATGGCTAACGGGTGCTTTACTTCATTACCAGGAGCTGATCAGCAGCTCCTTTTCTTATGCGACTAACGGGGCAGGTTAGTTGGACAAGAAAGATAAAAAGCATTCTATATTGAATGCTTTTTATCTTTATCATAATTTGGTGATGTACTAGAGTGTGTTAATATGCGGTCTAATACTTTTTCAGTAAATGGCATAAAGTAATTAAGTATTAGCCCCCCTAAACAAACGGTTAATAGAGTTCCAACGCCAATTGGTCCATTTAAAATCATTGCCATTATCAAGAATATTAGGTAAATGAATGTTCTCGAAAAAAATATATTTGTTCTAGTTAATTCTTGTATGATTAATGTTAATCGGTCAACTGGAATCGGTGCAAAATTTGTGTGTAAATATGTTGCAGTTCCTAATCCTACAAGAACTAAGCCGATTCCAAAACAAACAACTTTGCTGTACCATAGTTCAGGTGTTATCAAATTGTGCAATAAAAAAAGCCACATATCAATACCAATACCCGTTATAAATGCTGTTAACAACCCCAAAACCTCTGGTCTTTGTCTTTTTAAAAATGAATTACAACATATCAATATTAAAGCTATTATTATTTCCCAACTTCCCACAGTAAGCCCCACATTTATAGACAGTCCTACCAATAGTGCATCAAAAGGTGAAGTTCCGAGGTCTGATTGTATAGTGAAAGAAATACCAAGGGTTAATATTAAAATTCCTAATACATAAAAAACATATTTCACTTTACTCGACCTCTTTATCATTATTTTTTATTGCAAATGCAACAAAGTTAGGTTAGATTTAATATATGTCATTTTTATTGCATTTGCAACAAAAATACGTGCTGAGGAGTTAATTATGAATGAAGTTCTTCGTGAAATTGGAATGATTGCAAGGGCATTAGATTCTATAAGTAATATAGAATTTCAAGAATATGACCTTACAAAAGGGCAGTATTTGTACCTTGTGCGAATATGTGAAAACCCAGGAATCTTTCAAGAAAAGTTAACTGAGATGATAAAAGTAGATCGAACAACAGCAGCTCGTGCTATAAAAAAACTTGAAATTAGTGGCTTTATTGAAAAGAAGGAAGATAAACATAACAAAAAAATTAAAAAACTTTTTCCAACAGAGAAAGGGAAAAATGTTTATCCTTTTATAAAAAGAGAAAATGATTATTCCAATTTCGTTTCATTAGAGGGATTTTCCGAAAGAGAAGTAGAAACCATTTTCAATCTTCTTCAAAGAGTAAGAAAAAATATAGAAAAAGACTGGGAATTTGTAAAAAAGGGAAACAAGAGAAATTATTGATTATATAAAGGAGCGACATATATGACTATAAATATAAAAAAGTGTACCCTTGTAGATTCACGCAAACTTCAAGAAATTAGTTATGAAACATTTAATGAGACATTTAAGCATCAGAATTCACCCGAAAATATGAATGCCTATTTGGAAAAGGCATTTAACTTAAAACAATTAGAAAAAGAATTATCCAATATTTCTTCGCAATTCTTTTTTGTTTATTTTGATAATGAAGTCGCTGGATATTTAAAGGTCAATACCAATGATGCTCAGTCTGAAGAGATGGGTGCTGAATCACTTGAAATCGAGAGGATTTATATAAAGAAAAAATTTCAAAAACATGGGCTTGGTAAATATCTGCTAAATATAGCTATGGAAATTGCGATGGAACGTAATAAAAAGAAAATCTGGCTAGGCGTATGGGAAAAAAATGAAAATGCTATTTCTTTTTATAAGAAACTGGGGTTTGTTCAAACTGGAGCCCACTCTTTTTATATGGGTGATGAAGAACAAATAGACTTTATAATGACCAAAACACTCATATAACTTTTTTTGAAAGGTGGATTATTATGTATATTCCAAAATATTATTAACCCAAATATTTGATCCGTATAACCAGCCGTGTCTGTATAATGTTCTTAAATATGTAAATCGGTCTCATGATGTAACAGACCATCTATGACATGAACAGCTTCTCTTGCGTTGGTGTTACACACTTTTAATAATCTGTTCAGATGCTTTTGTTTAAATAACGGGAGGTGCTGCGGCATCTCTTTTCCTTCTTCAACAAACGAAGCAGTAGAGTTGAATAAGAAATAACTTTACAAGGCCCTGTTAAATAACTATGTTGATTTGCAGCTAAAATAATAGCTTGGCAAAAACGCCAAGCTATTATTATTTGTTTGGTTAGAACGTTGGTTTGACTATATTTCATATCTTCCATAGTCATTACCCAATATTAATATCCCCTATTAAGTAGAGTGCTGCTTTTCCAGCCATCTTTACCCGTGTGTCCTCGTGCTTACAAAAAAGTGTACCGCCTCTATTGGATAACTGTCTTGCTACCATTTCACGTTTCTTTAGTTTCTCTGCCCAAAAGTGCACTAAACCGCAGTGGGCAGAACCGCATACTGGGTCCTCATTTACCTTTAACTTTGGGAAAAATGCTCTTGAAACAAAATCATAATCATTTCCTTTGGCAGAAACAATAACTCCAAGACACTCTGGCAACTGTTCTAGTTTTGAAAAGTCAGGACTTAGATTTTTCACTGCTTCTTCTGACTCTAATACAAATAACAAATCTCTATTTAGATATGCTTCTATCGGTGTGGTTCCCAAAGCATCAATCATTTGTTCAGTAAGAGGTATCTCCTTTGAAGGGACAGTTGGGAAATCAAGTTCATACAAATCATCTTTTCTATTTACTGTAAGTACCCCACTCATCGTGTCGAATTGAATGGTTTTCAATTGCTTTTCAACATAGTTCATAATGACAAAAGCAGTTGCTAAAGTTGCGTGACCACAAAGGTTGATTTCTCCTCCAGGCGTAAACCATCTAAGTTTATAGTTTTCCGCACCTTTTACTGCAAATGCCGTTTCAGAAAGGTTATTTTCAATAGCAATCTTTTGCATAATATCATCAGAAATCCATTCATTCATAACACAAACCCCAGCAGGATTTCCTTCAAAGACTTTTTCTGCAAATGCATCAACCACATAATACTTCATAATTTTTTCCTCCTAGATTAATCAAATTGAACGTAAAATGTTCAGGTGTTATACTTGAATATCCTTATATTAATGGGTATATATGTATAACAGTCAACTTGATCATATAACACTTAATTTTCAACACAGTGCTGATGGAGGCTTTATTATGAAGATTGAAATAAACAGGAACTCCAATATCCCGATTAATCAACAAATTTATGAGAATATAGCAGATAGAATAAGGTCAGGGGGGTTATCGGAAGATGAACGTTTGCCTTCCGTTAGAGCGTTAGCAAAACAATTAGGGGTAAGTGTACTTACAGTTGTAAGAGTGTATGCATTGTTAGAAAAAAATGAGTTAATTGAACGGATACAAGGAAAGGGGACATTTGTTAAAGCTAATATTACATCAGAAGATAAAGAAAATAATAAAAAGAACAATTTCGAGTGGCAATTATCCGTTTTAGATTATCTTCCCCGAACTCAATTTGGTACCCATTATGGTTCATTTGAAAACTGTATTCAGTTTTCTGTTGCAGCGATTTGTCCATCTTTACTTCCGAATCATTATCTGGAGAAAGAAATCCATTCAACTTTAGAAAAGAATCCCAGTATTTTATCAAGTTATGGACCTGTACAAGGGGATGAGGAACTTAGAAAAGCTATGAGCGAGTATCTTCGCAAACAAGATTTAAATATTGACCATAAAGATATATTGGTAACTAATGGCACTCAACAAGGAATAGATTTGGTGGCGAAAACTTTTATAGGACCAGGTGATGTGGTGGTTACAGAAGCACCCACTTATCCTAATGCAATTGATACATTTCGTGCTCGTGGGGCTACTATTATTCCTGTTCCATTAGATAAAGAAGGAATGAGAATGGACCTTTTACAAAGAGTTTGCGAAATATATAAACCCAAAATGATATATACCATCCCTAACTTTCAGAATCCAACTGGAAGGGTTTTAAGTCGAAAAAGAAGGGAGCAATTATTAATATTTGCCCAAGAACATCAAATAATCATTGTAGAAGACGAACCCTGGAGTGAGATATTTTTTGACAAGAAACCTCCATCACCTATAAAAAGTCTTGATACAAACGGTTTCGTCATTTATCTAAAGGGGCTAAGCAAGACATTGGTTCCTGGTTGCCGGATAGGACTACTAACCGCAAATGGAACTCTGTTTAATCGTTTAGTGGCATCTAAAGTGAATACGGACCTTGGTAGTCCATTATTAACACAAAAGGCAATTCTCCCATTTTTTCATTCGAAAAGGATGGAGGACCATATGGAAAAGCTGAGATTTGCTTTGAAATTAAGAAGGGATAAAGTTTTAGAACTCTTCAATTCCCATATGCCGAATGAAGTTCAATGGATTGAACCAACAGGTGGATTAAATATATGGGTATCCATTCCATCAGAGTGGAACACGAACCATTTATTAATCGAATGTCAAAAAGAGAATATTTACTTTCTTCCTGGTTCAGCTTGTTTCGCAGGAGAACCCGAAAACCATCATTTAAGGTTAAACTTTTCTTATTTATCGGATAGTGAATTAGAAAATGGAATTTTAAAATTTTGCAATATCACAAGGAAATTTTTATCTTCAAATCAACTATTTAGACAGTCCCCCATTATGTAAAGAAAGGCTGCAACAAAAATACTTTCAGATTAAAGTTTGATGGTTGTAAATTTTCAGTTCATCTCATAGAAATTGTATAAAGACCCTGGTTTCCTGCTTACGTAAGGAAGTCAGGGTTTTGACGTATCAGCACCCTGAATTTATAGAGTTATCTTTACAGAAGCAATATATAACCCTGCAATAACATACTATAAGCTTTTAAAGTTAGGATGTACAATTGCATGAGGATATCTTGAAAGGAGTTTACCTCATGAATATTACATCCTTTGTATTTTACTGTTTTATTGTTACATTTACACCAGGACCTACTAATATCGTCATATTATCCACCGTGCATAACTCTGGGACAAAAAAGGCAATGCAATATACGTATGGAGCAACGATTGCTTTTGGTTTCTTACTTGCTATTTCTGCTATGTTAAATACGATACTTGCAACGATCATACCAAAAATTTTAATTGTTATGCAGATAATCGGAAGCTTTTATATGTTGTATCTTGCTTATCAAGTTTACAAAATGGATTCATCAAAACCAACTGTAAACCAAACGGGTACCTTTATGTCTGGATTTCTTACGCAGTTTTTAAATCCAAAGGTAGTACTATTTACAATGACTGTCATTCCTACCTATATTATGCCCTATTACGTCTCAATGCCTGCGGTTACAATAAGCGTTATCGCTATAACTGTTATAGGATTCTTAGCATTTATTACATGGGTACTTTTTGGTGCAATCTTCAAGGAGTTTTTACAGAAGCATAAAAAGATTGTTAATATATTGATGGCATTGTTTTTAGTTTATGCTGCAATCATGATCTGGATGTAGGTAAGCTACTTAAGAGGTGAATTAAATGGATAAATTTATCTATAAAAAATCGGCAGGTATTACGGCTTTGGCAGCAAGTATTACTGATTTCACATATAAGAAGCACTCTCATAAAGAGTATGCAATAGGAGTCACATTGCGTGGTATTCAACACTATAACTTGGATGGCAGTTTACACTTGTCTTATCAAAATGGCGTTATGCTTTTTAATCCGGAACAGGCACATGACGGAATGGCACATGATGAGACAGGCCTTGATTATGTGATGCTATATATTGAGCCACAATTGCTTCTAGAGGTTATTGAGAAGAAGGATATCATACGCTTTTCAAATCCCATTGTGTATGATTATAGGCTTAAACAAGGAATACTAAGTCTTTCTAATGCAATATTAAGCGGAAAAGGTGAGGCATTGTGCAGTGAATTACTGTTATCCCTCACAGATAACCTTATTCAAACTGATCTTTCTACAGACTATAAGAAAGATAACACTCTAATTAGAAAAGCGAAGGATATGCTTCACAACAACTTAGAAACTATACCTAAACTTGACGAGATATGTAAAGAGCTTGATTTATCGAAATTTAAGTTTATCCGGTTATTCAAGACTCATACTGGCATTTCACCATATCAATACTTTCTTAACTGCAAGATAGAATATGCAAAGCAGTTAATAGAAAAAAATAGAGATATTCATTCAGCTGTAGCTGAATGTGGTTTTGTTGATTTAACCCATTTAAATAAACACTTTAAAAGCGTATACGGAACAACAGCCTTTGAATATATTTCACATTTAAATTGATTAGTAGTTTGTTGGATTATTATTGGTTAGTCTATTTGAATTTAAGGAGGAATGGCTTATTAAAAAATCCAGTATTATTTTCTTTGAAAGAAAATTTCCAAGTGCAAACATGATCCTTATTAAGGATCAGCTCCCGGTCCTTATTGATACTGGTTTTGGAAGTGATGCGAAAGATACAGAGCAATTAATTAAAGAAGTAGGCATTTCACCAGAAGAATTACACCTTATTGTGAACACGCACTATCATAGTGACCATGTAGGAGGCAATTTTCATTTTCAAAAAAATTATGGAGTAAGGATTGGTGCTCATAAATGGGAAGCAGAATTAATTAATTCTTGCGACTCAGAAGCCTGTAGTTCAGAATGGTTAGATCAGCCTGTAGAACCTTATCGAGTCGATCTAAAGTTCTCAGATAACGATGATATTAATACAGGAAGCAGAACGTTAAAAATCTTGCACACACCAGGACATACGTTAGGACATATTTCTTTATATGAACCGGAAGAAGAAGTATTAATTTGCGGGGATCTCTTCCACAAAGGTGATATCGGATGGTTAAATATCTTTCGAGAGGGTGTTTCATCTATCCAACGATCGATAGAAAGTTTGGATCGTTTGTCCATGCTTCGAATTCAACAGGCATATTCAGGACATGGACCACAAATAGAGAATCCTCTAGCTGCAATTGATGCAGCAAGGGAACGGTTTGAAAAGTGGCTCAGAATGCCAGAAAAAGTTGCATGGCATGCCTGCAAAAGGATTTTTTCATTCACATTAATCATTAAAAACGGATTGACAAAAGAAGAACTCGATAACTACCTACTAAAGTGTGGTTGGTTCCAAGATTTTGCACGCTACTCTTTCCAACTTCAGCCAGAAGAATTTATCCCAATCCTGCTCGATGAAATGATTCGTTCCGGAGCAGCAAGCTGGCACAATAATCATTTAATTGCCTCCACCCCATACCAAGCACCACAAAAGAAATGGATGAATAAGAACATAAAGCCGAAAGATTGGAAACCTCAAGATTTTCTCACATAAGGATATCTGAAAAACGCTTCTGGTTTCTATGTAGCGTAGTTATCTCCCTTTCCTCAGATAAATATCTTATATCCAAAAGCCGAAAACAAATTACCAAAACAATACTTCAATGACGCTGTTAGTTATTAAGATATAAAATTCGCGTTTTGTCCGCGGGTATTAATCAACTTCATAAAACCTTCAGGAGGGATTTATATGTCATTAAAAGTAGGAGATATCATTACGTTTGAACGGACTTTTACAGTAAGGGATGTTGAATTATTTACAGAGATTTCAGGTGATGAAGGGAAGCATCATATAACCCCAGATGAACAGGGAAGACTTGTAATTCAAGGGTTATTAACGGCAACTCTACCAACAAAAGTAGGTGGAGATCATCACGTAATGGCTCGTACTATGAATTTTGAGTTTTTAAGACCTGTGTTTACGGGGGATACAATAATTTGTGAGGTTAAAATTGAAAAATATGAAAGGCAAGAAAATAATAGAACAGCTATTATTGCATTCTTTTTATGTAAAAATCAGCATGAAAAAGAAGTATTAAAAGGGGATTTTTCAGGTGTAATACTTTAAATTCTTTATACTTTCCTTAACTAGGTGCTTAGTAAAATAGCTGAGGTGCCATTTTGTAGCTTTTTCATATTTTCCATTTAATCGAGCGTTCCTCTGGAATAACTAAAAGTCCAATTTCTCAATTTTAATGCTGAGAAATTGGGCTTTTTAATATTGTGATTTCCTGGTTAACGTGGTAAATCCGCATTTCCTGAAGCTACCCCATTTAGTAAAAGAGACATAAGCTACAATTACGGGGTGTTTTTATAACCAAGCCTTCTTTAGGAGCTCCACGCCAAGCTTGATTTCCTCACAAGATAGATTACTAAAACCAAGTTTAATAATGGGTTTATCGGTATTATTTTTAATAAAGTAGAGTGAGGTAGGATACACTTTAACACCATGAAAGGAAGCACGCTCTATTAGCCATTCTTCTGATCGTTTCAGATGTACTTTGATTAATAAATACAAACCGGACTGCTCACCAATAATGGATATATTTTGATCGAATTGCTCTTTTAATACTGATACAAAGTGCTGCATTTTTCGTTTATAAACAAGACGCATACGTTTAATATGGCGATTCCATTCTCCCTCTTCCATAAATTTAGCCATTGTGAATTGGCTTAGAAGTGAAGTGGTACTCTCGAAATGAAGAAATTGGTTTTTATAACGGTTTAAAAGTGGTTCTGGCAATACCATATAACTTAAACGAATTCCTGGAAGAAAGGACTTTGAGAAGTTTCCTAGATAAATGACTCTTGCAGAATCAATGGAAGCGAGAGCTGGAAATGGTTGTTGCGTATAGCGAAATTCACTATCATAATCGTCTTCGATAATATACCCTTGCATCTTGTTAGCCCAATGAATAAGCGTTTGCCGTTGTTGAATGGACATGCTTACCCCATATGGACTGTGATGGGATGGTGTTACATAGATTAATCGTGATTTCATTTGTTCCAATTGTGAAAAATCAGCACCTGCTTCATAAACTGGTAAAGTATCAATCGTAAAACAATGGAATTGAAAAGCTTCCCTAGCGCCATCATATCCAGGGTCTTCTACTGTAACGCTTGGAAAATCATCTTTCAGTATATGTCCAAGATTGATAAGCATTTGTTGAGTACTACTGCCGATAATAATGGCATTTTCATCTGTTTTCACCCCACGGGATTGGAGTAAGTATGTGGCAATTTGTTCACGTAGGCACACCTCACCAAAGGGTTCCCCATATTGAAAGCTCTCCTGCAACGTTAATACGTGATTGGCAATCCTCCTCCAAATTTTTAGAGGGAAATGTGTTTGATCTACGGCACCTGCTCGGAAATCAATGAGGGTAGGTGTAACTGACTCTCTTTGCTTTTTATTATGAGGAATTAACTCTTCTTGGGATAAAAGAGGCTCTAATTCATTTACAAAATAACCTTTTCTCCCTTCTCCACGAATATATCCTTCAGCTACAAGTTGATCATAAGCCATTAATGTCGTATTGCGACTTACTTGAAGGGAATCTGCAAGTTGACGAATGGAAGGCAATTGTTCATCAGCAAGTATGTCACCCCGATCAATAAATAACTTAAACTGCTCGTAAATTTGTTTGTATTTGGGAGAATCATCTTTAAAAGCAAAAATGGTATTTATCATTTACGCCCTCCTTTGACATGTTTATTTATTTACAATTGTACCTTTTTGTATGTCAGTTTGTATAATACTATATTTCTTAGATGAGGTACTCGATTAAATAATATTTACGAATCAATGTTTAAAAGTTTATATCAGGTGGAAAGGAGATTTTTTATGTATATCCCTAAGCAATTTGAAATAAAAGAATTAGCAGTAGCCTACGATGTAATAGAGGAGAATGGTTTTGCAACATTGTGTTCAATGCATGAAGGCATACCTTTTGCTACACATTTACCACTGCTTTTGAATAAGGAGAAAAACTATTTGTATGGTCATTTTGCTCGTTCGAACCCTCAATGGAAAGATATTAAAAATCAAACAGTCTTAGCAGTTTTTCATGGTCCTCACTGTTATATCTCTTCCTCTTGGTATGAGACGAATCAAGCAGTACCAACATGGAATTATGAGACTGTTCATGTATACGGCGAAGCCGAACTTATTGAGGATGAACAGGAGTTAACGGATTCCTTGCATGACATGGTATTGAAGTATGAAGCCCCTGATAGCTCATACGAATTGCAAGATTTAGACGCTGATTTTCTCGCTGGGATGAGCAAAGGAATTCAAGGCTTCAAAATAAAAATCAACAAGATAGAGGGAAAAGCGAAGTTAAGTCAAAACCATTCATTACATCGACAAGAGCTAGTTATTAATCACCTGGAACAGATCCAAAATACAGATGAGCAAAAAATTTCCTTTTTAATGAAGGCAAACCTAAAAAAACGTTGAATGTTACTGCACTAACGGGAGTGTTGATCCAATAAGGATTTACACTCTTTTTGTTGAACTTCTTTTACTAATGGAGCAGATTTCAAACCTAATTTCATTCTCTGTGGTGAAGCGCCGGTTTTGCGCTTCATGGTTGGCTAGCGGGTGCGATTCTGTCATTAACAGCAACGTTTTTTCACTATCAGGTTAATGGAAGAAAAATTGGAGCCTTTTTATATAACGCTGCATTATATTTTCAATTAAGCTAGTCAAAATCTTAACAGGTTTCTAAATGTTAAGCCGTATGAGTATTTTTAAAAAGATATGCATGCACTGGATTAATTTAATAATTGATATATAAAATATAACAAAAAATCACGGTCCCTTTATACGGATATAAAATTCCAGAGTTATTCTTAATTTACATCTAGAGGGAGGGATCGGGAGTTGTCAAAATTTCAGGCCATATCTTCTTTGTTCATCTTGGTATTTATCATCATTTTCGTAACTTATAAAATCACAGCATTCTCATCCAATCATTCCACAACGAATCATTCCACATCCAACCGCTACATTCAAGTACAATTGTTAGGCGTTAATGATTTTCACGGCCAACTAAACAAATATCAAATGGTTTCAGGAACCATGGCAGGGGGGGCTGAATACCTGGCTGCCTATTTAAAAAAATATATACAAAAAAACTCAAATACACTACTTGTTCATGCTGGTGATATGGTAGGAGGGAGTCCTCCAATCTCTTCTCAATTTAATGACGAACCCACGATTGAATTTTTAAACCTCCTGCACTTTGATGTCGGGACACCTGGAAATCATGAATTAGACCAAGGCGTAAATGAAATGAAACGTCTTATTTATGGAGGATTCAATAAAAAAACAGGTTATTTTCAAGGTGCCAATACTTCTTACATTTCTGCAAATATCATCGATAGAAAGTCGGGTACTCCCTTGTTATCACCGTATGTTATTAAACAAATTGACGGAATTAATATTGGATTTATCGGTGTGGTCACAAAAGAGACCAATCTATATGTGGCACCTGAAAATCGAAAAGAAGTAGAAATTACGGATGAAGTTTCAGCTATTAACCGAACCGTTAAGCTTTTAAAGGAAAAAGGGATCAAAGTAATTGTTGTACTGGCACATGATGCAGCTAAATCAGATCAGACAGGGGCAAATTCCAGTGGAGCTTTAGTGGAGATGGCTCCAAAAATCGATGATGAGGTCGATGTCATTTTTGCCGGTCACAGCCATGAATATGCCAATACTGTTGTAGCCGGTAAACTGATCGTTCAAGCTTATTCTAATGGGAAAGCCTTTTCTCAAGTAAATCTTGAAATTGACCCACATACTAAAAATATTGTTAAGAAACAAGCAAAGGTTATTGTCACTTCACATCATCAAATAAAACCAGATAAAGAAACGGTTGCTCTTCTAAATAAATATAGAAAAAGGTTGGGGAGCTACTTTAATCAGATAATAGGAGAAATGCCTGAAGAAATCACACGAAAACAAGATGCGAACGGTGAATCCCCATTAGCGAAAATGATTGCAGAATCTGAGCGGGAAGCCATGGGGGTAGATATAGCTTTTGTCCACCAAGGCGAAATGCGGAAAAGTTTAAAAAAAGGGGATATCACTGTAGAAGACCTTTATACAGACTTGCCTTTTGGTCATAGTGTCAGTAAGTTAATCTTAACAGGAGACCAAATAAAACTTGCTTTAGAACAGCAGTGGGCGAAAGATTATGAAAATAGGTTACAAACGGTTGGTTTAACGTATAATTGGGACCCAAATGCTCCAATTGGCAACCGCATTGTTTCGCTGAAAGACATGAAGGGTCAAGAGATTCAGCCAAACAACGAATATGAAGTAGCGGTTAGTAATTATTTAGCTTCAGGCGGGGATAACTTCTCTGCATTTGAACAAGGTAGACTTGTAGAATCCGGTCCGCAAGTCGTCACTGCACTTATACGCTATATCCAACAGAAGTATCCCCACGAAATTTTTCTCCATTCATTGAAAGAATGAAGAGGAAAATACAAGGACTTGCATAAGTGGCAGCTCTTTTTTTTATGAAGCTAAAGGGGCTGGTTAGCTCTATAAGAAAAGTGGAAGTTAAATCCAATTAATAGTATAGTCATATGTACTAGATCCTTTTTGTGGTCTATTTCATGATCGAAGAAAAATTCAGCTGATGGGTATTGTACCAAATAATTTACATTGCTTTTATTTTTCGAGAAAATAAAGGTACAATTAATACTTATATAGTTTATTGATGATAAAAGATAATGAGGTAGGAAAAAAATGATTGCAAAAACAGAAGAAGATTTTAATGGTTTGAAGGAAATTGGCAAAATTATTGCCTCCATTAGAGATGAATTGGTACAAAGAACAATTCCTGGCATAACGACCAAAGAACTTGATGATATAGCCGGAGAACTTTTAGAAAAAGCAGGTGCAGTTTCAGCTCCAAAAGGTGAATATGATTTTCCTGGCTATACTTGCATTAGTCTTAATGAAGAAGTGGCACATGGTATTCCGGGTCATCGGGTTATTCAGGAAGGGGATTTAGTAAATATAGATGTATCTGCTTCAAAGAATGGTTATTTTGCAGATACAGGAATCTCATTTGTAGTAGGAGAAGGAGAAGAAGTATTAACGAAATTATGCGACGTTGCTAAAAAGGCATTTGAAGCAGGTCTTAAGAAAGCAAAACCCGGTTCCAAAAAAAGTAGAATCGGAAAAGCAGTATTCGAAACAGCGAGACAGCATGGATTCACTGTTATCAAAAACCTTACAGGACATGGTGTTGGACGTAGAATACACGAAGCACCTGACCATATTTGTAATTATTATGATCCATGGGATAATGAAATATTAAAGGAAGGGATGGTTATCGCATTCGAACCATTTATCTCAACCTTTGAAGAAGAAGTATTCCAAAAAGAAGACGGTTGGACCTATGCTACAGAAAAAAGCTATGTGGCTCAATTGGAACATACGATTATCCTTACTAAAAATGGTCCGATTATTGTCACACTTTAATTCAAGTATAGACGGAAAAGACTCGTATTAATATAAGTAGTTCGCTTACCGAGTAGGAAACATAAATGGAGTAACATATAACTCGCATTTAAAAAAAGAAGGATTCGATTGGTGTATCCCACATCAACCCACTTAAATAAGGGAGTTGCTTTGGCAGCTCTTTTTCTTACGGAACTAACTGGGCAGTTTAGTTGAATAAGAATAGATTCCAGAAGATCGTCATTAGAGGCGATCTTTTTCTTTTCGATGTTTCAGATAAAAAAGTTACTATTTGAAAACACGTTGCAACAAAATTAATAGTAATAATATTTTATGAATTAGAAAAAAATAGTAGTTAGGAAAGGAGGAATTGCGAATGTCTGTGAAAAAGTGGGTAACAGGATTGGTCGTTGCGCTTGCAATGGTTGTAGTTGTGACATCTCTAGGCTCACTCGGCGTATTTGCCGAATCCGGTGTTGTAACTCAACCTATCGAGACGGTGAAATCGATTGAGGTCGAGTTGAACGATGATTTCTTTAATCCGAAAGTCATCACTATTCCGAATGGAACAGCCACAACGTTGATATTGAAAAACAAAGGTACAAAAGAGCACACCTTCACAGTGGAAAAGCTCGGAATTGACGCCGAGGTCCAGCCAGGTACAGAAAAAAACATTACCGTGAATCCGAAACAGCCCGGTACATATGAACTGATATGCCGGTTCCATTTCCAGGAAGGAATGGTTGGAAAAGTAATAGTCAAATAAGAGGCAGGGCCAAATAAGGCCTTGTTTTTTTATTAGGCAAAGGAAAATTATTTTAATTCCCCAGACCTCATCATAACAGCTGAATTCCCTTGTTGAACATTTGTTCTTTCTTTTATATTATCGGTTAAGTCTTGAAGAGATTTTTCATTACACAGGGTATTGATGTTTAGATTATTAATAATTGTTCCACCTCTAATAAATGGTAATATAATGTATCGTAACGTATAAACCATTTAGAATGAGGTGGAAAGTTGTATTTTTTAAAACCTATTTCTGATGAGGTTCGTTTATCTCAAATAATATTCAATAAACATAAAAAAACGAAGAAACTCATTTTAGTGTCTATTTTTTCCTGTATTGCTGCTATACTGCAGGCAGCTGGAGTTTTACCAGGGATAGGATATTTTATAAGCCCGCTTGCCACTGCACCTATCCTGTTATGTTCCATGTTTTCCATTCCATTTGGAGCAATGTCCTACTTTCTGACAATTATGCTGTTATTCATCCTACAGCCAACTGAACTAATTGTATTTCCTTTTACTACAGGATTGTTAGGACTTGGCATAGGGGCATCCTTTTACCTTTTTAGGAAGAGGTTAAGTATTATTGCAACTAGTGCCATTCTTTTAATGTTAGGAATTATGAGTCTAATATCTATTTTTCACTTTCCAGTTTTAGGTCCAGCCGTCTCTGTTTCCTTTTCATTTCTTACAATTGGCTTTTTACTTACCTTCCTTTATAGCTGGTTATGGGTTGAAATTGCTTTAATCATTTTTAAAAGATTAAAAATGATTATAATTTAGTGATTCTCCATCACATGGTTATCATTTCGATTCATTAAATCCATGTAAGAGATTTATCAAGATTAAGTATAATTTTATAGTTATGATTCATGGGACTATTTCAAAAACAGTGCCTTGGTTATAATCAGTCACTTTCATAGAGCCATAAACCGCTAAATATAATCTGGTTTGATTCAGATTCGTTCCCAAACTAACATAATAGGCTGATTGAGACCCAAAATCATAATCGGTTTGTATCACACTAAAATCATTTTGTTCACCATTTGGTCTTACGGTGGTATAAGCTAAAGCCCCTCTAACCTGAGGTTGAGAATCTTTCCGGGCAAGATCGGTAAACACAACGCTTCCTGTTAAACCAGGGATTGTATTCCCCATATAGGCTTGCACTCCTGTAAGTGCAGTTCCTCCAAACTTATCGGGTCTGGTATCTTTATGAAAATAACTGGTTAAAGGCTGAAGACGACTCCCTGAAAGTGTTACTGCTTCATTGTAATAAGCAATCGTTTTCTCATCCAAAGTCTGATTTTCAGTGCAGCCACTTATAATAGAAGTAGGAAAAGCACCTTCCCAACCTCGCCAGCCAAAGTTAATGAATCCTTCTTTGTCAGGTTCAGAATTCATGAAAGAAACTTGAACAAGCTGAGTAACCGATATTGGTTTATATTGAACGAATGAAAATATCGACTCGACCAAATTCTGGCCGACATTTCCCGCATATTTAATATACTGATTATAAAACCTTTGAAATGAAATGCCTGGTATATTGCGAACCCCTTTGGCCATTACCATGAGCGTTTCCTGAATAGTTGTGGGAAGTTCATTAAAACGTGTGACAATGGGTGGATTATTGAAGGATATATTCTTATCTACATCAATTTCAATTATTTTACCGGCGATTTCCAAATCGTCCTGGCTTAAGTTAAATGGATCATGGCCTGATCCACCATCCCCGGTTGTTAAAACAAGTTTTCCTGTTTCAGGTGAAAAGTTTAAACTATTGACCCCATTATGATTTGAAAATGGTCTTCTTAAGTTAAGTAATGTCCGCCGTTTTTGGGGTTGACCATTCGATTGTAAAATCCATTCTTCAATTGTATCAATATGATCATATTGAGTTTCTCTATTTATCCACCTTAGGTTTAAAGTTTTAGGATCACACGGGTCAGGATTAAAAGATTCAGGAAGAGCACCTGGTCCTTGTGTTCCAGCTACTGAATAATGAAGATAAAACAGACCGTTATAATAAAATTCGGGATGAAACGCTAGCCCCAGCAATCCCCGTTCATCATATCCGCCGCTAGAAGCACCTAGTTTCATGATTCGCGGGCGAATATCCAAAAAAGTCCTTATAACTCCGTTTCCTATGTAAAAGATCTCTCCTACCTGAGTTGCAATAAATAATCTTTCAATTGAGTCACCTGGAAGTATGGTTGTCTTTAAAACAGTAGGTAAGTTTATATTACTTACAATGGGCCGTAAACCAACCTTAACTTTTATCAACTGACTTTGCACTCCCTCTTATTGTTTTCTTATAAGAATATGATTAGAACCGTCTATTAGTACCAAATTAGGCCGGGAAACTGATATGGAATTGCACCAATTTCCGCACGAGCGTAATTAAACGAAAGGAGTCCGTTAGTGGAACTAAAATAATTGAATTTTATAAGAATGAGGATAAATTCAAGCTATTCCATTAAAGGACGCTATTCTGGAACAAGGATAAGCGCTTATTTTTCATTTTAGGGCCATATTCTTGAATAAGGGGCAGCATCAGGAAATGCGTATTTACAAAGATAAGCATTCTGATACAAGTCATATGAGACATTATGAACTCTATTTTGTAGGTGATTGGATTGTGTCTCAAAAGGCTCTACACTATTGAGATTGTGAAGGAATGTACTTATACTAAAGGGGATGTTATTTGGATAAATATGTTAAATATAAGCGTTAG
Organism: Peribacillus simplex NBRC 15720 = DSM 1321; assembly: GCF_002243645.1. Classification (NCBI taxonomy): domain Bacteria; kingdom Bacillati; phylum Bacillota; class Bacilli; order Caryophanales; family Bacillaceae; genus Peribacillus; species Peribacillus simplex. Next base: position 3,417,270 of record NZ_CP017704.1, read on the forward strand.
GAGGAGATGAATGAAAATGAATGAAGAAAAAATTGGCTCAGCCAGTGGAGTAGTAATAGCTGTAAGTAAAAGTGATAAACACACATTCAGTAAGGAAAATTGCAATAGTATAAAACTGTTGAAAGGTTTAGGCGTTGAAGGAGATGCCCATTTAGGTAAAACAGTTAAGCATCGTTCACGTGTAGCGGCTAACCCAAATAAACCTAACCTGCGACAAGTTCACCTAATCCACTCAGAATTATTAGATGAATTGAAAGATAGGTTTAATGTTACAGCTGGACAAATGGGTGAAAATATTACCACAAAAGGTATTGATCTGCTTGGATTACCGAGGGATTCGTTACTATATATTGGGGATACAGCAGTTATTAAAGTAACGGGCTTACGAAATCCATGTGTCCAAATTGATCAATTTAAATCAGGACTTATGAACGCTGTTTTAGACCGGGATAAGCATGGGAACTTGATACGTAAAGCAGGAATAATGAGCATAGTTTTGGAAAGTGGTGAGGTTCACCCCGGAGACCTGGTTAGAATTCAATTACCACCTTTACCTCATAGCCCTCTTGAAAGGGTATAATGTTTTCAATAAAACTGTTTTTCAGTAAAACAAATCAAACTAACTGGTTGCTTTACTTCAATTAGGGGGGCTGAGGCAGCCTTTTTATTATGGACTAACGGGGCAGTATAGTTCCATAAGGTTTCATTCCTTTTTTTGGTTATTGGCAACGGGTTAATTGAAACATCATTGATTCGGGAAATGTATAAGAAGAAACTATAAAAAAGGGATTGAAGGAAATTGGCACAGTATTTCTCTTTACTAATCTTGTCATTTGTAATGCTTGTGGGGATGTCGGCTTATTTTTGGCATTTTTATAAATTGAAAAAGAAAAACGGAGATTCGTATAAGACACCGATCAAGGACATTCTTGGAGTCGCCTTTTTATTTCTCCTATCAGGATTCCTGTTTGTTTATTCTTTGTTAGACCTGCCTAACGTTTTAGCTGATAAGAAGAAACAATATAAAGGGGATTGTGAGATCGTCATATTCGATATTACAAGAGGGGGACATACAGAGGCTAACTTTGGAAAGCATAGCATTATGTTTCCTAAGAATTATCAGGGTGTAAAAGAAGGTAACTACTACTGTGAAGTGGAGTATTATCCACAAACTGAACAAGGAAAGTCATTGAGAGTTTATCAGTCAAAAGGCGGAATACTAATAAATGAAAAATAGTGTTCCTTAATCAGCTAACGGGGCAGTTTAGTTCAGTAAGCGTATAATTATTTCGGAGAAGGAAAAGTGAATGCATATAAGTTCGTTAATGATGATTAGTAATAAAAACAAGCAGGGAACCTTTTTTTAGGTTGCCTGTGTAGGAACGAGTAATCTCCTTTAATAATTCTCTGTTCTTATTCGAGTATTAGGGAGAATATTGTGAAGGAGGCATTTCATATCAATAAATTTAAAACTATAGGTGTCTCTATATCTATCGTCCTGATAGTATTACTCTTTATTGCTTTGTTTGAATACATCTTTTTGAAAATAATGGGATTTCAATATAATTCCTTATTGGATTTATTATTGTTCTTTATTATGTATTTATTCCTTGAAATACCTCTTGCGTTTATTACAGAAGCAATACCAAAAGCTTTAAAATCTGTTGGTATACTTCAAACGAGTAAAGGATGGCTACCCTTTATTTTAAATACAGTCCTCACCTTTTTGTTGATCGAGGCAATCGATACCTTTATGGTAAATATTGATATCAAATGGCAAGGTACACTCATATTTGCATTGGTTACTGGATTTATTGGTTGGAAATTAAACAAAGACGAGGATGAACCACCAGATATTGATAGTGAGGAGTTTAAAGAAATAGAGAATAGATTTAAATCCGAAAGATAAATTATTGAAATAAGCTGGCGCTATATATTAATAGGATGAATTAAAGTCGACTTTCTAAATTAAACTGTACCATATTGTTTTCAGCATAATAAAAAGGCCTTCTCCAAATGGAGAGGGCTTTTTTTATTGAATCAAACTTTTGTTGTATATCTCTTTATCATTCTTGTAGTACTAAAATCTCATTTATTTGAGTGTAAAGAAACCTATTTGGTAGGTATGAATGAGAAAGTTGTTATATAATGTAAACGGATAAAATTCTTTATAATTGACGGGAGAAAAAAAAAAAATGAAAGCAACAATGTTTTTTCTAATAGGTTCTTTGGATGTGCAGCGCGGTGGGTTAACGAAGGCTTCGTTAGCTCAAGCCAATACATTTGCAGAAATGGGCTATGAAACGCATATACTCACATTCAATTTTGATACTAGATACGAAAGAATTCGAGAAAAATTAATAGAGCTTGGACAACTAAACGAAAAAGTTAAAGTTTTAAATCTCTATGAAGAGCTTTGTGGAAGTGAAGAAGATTCAACAATTACACAAGTTACGCCTGAAACCGGATATTTAGATCCCCACGTTGGACATAATGCTTTTAGAGTATACGAAAATGGACTTTACACTAAATATAAAAAGTTTCATAAAGACGGCCTTTTAGACTTCATTGATTATTTTAATGAACATAGATATCGAATCAAAAAAGAAGTGTATGATGAGTTTGGCTTGATAAGAAAAGTTTCTTTTATGGATTTTGCTTCTAATAAACCAAGACAAATGATTTTTTACAATAGCAGCTCTCAAGCTTACTTATCAAAGTGGGTCAATCCCGAAAACGGCAAGGCCATTCGAGTAAATTGGCACGAGAAAAATGGAGATATTAAGGTTATTTATAGCAATGATGATCAACTAAAATTAGATTGGATAGAACGAGTTATAAAAGATGTGGATAACCCAGTATTAGTTGCAGATGCTCGAAAAACTGACTTATTAATGATAAATGTAAAGAATAAGAATGCTGCTAAAATTTGGCGATTACACAGTAGTCACCTTACAGCACCATGGGAATCTGATTCTGATATTGCTTCAACTGTTCAAACAGGTATTGATCATTTGGATACTCTTGATGCTGCTTTAGTTCTTACAGAACAACAAAAGATAGATATTGAAAATAGATTTGGAAAAAGAACGAATTTGCATGTTATTCCTCATGCGATGAAGACAAATATAAAAACTGGATGGTTTGGCCGCCATGGTTTAGTTAAAGAAGAAAGACTAGCAGTGGTTATTAGTAGGTACTCAGCCATTAAAAATTTAGATCATATTATTAAGGCATTTGAAATCGTTGTAAAGAAAGTTCCAGATGCGAAGTTAGAGTTTTGGGGAGAAGGTACTGAAAAAGATAAGCTACAAAAGATAATCAATAATGCTAATCTTACAAATCACATTAAATTAAATGGATACACCCAAGAACCATCTAAAATTTATCAAAGTGCACTTTTCAGTATCTTAGCTTCAAAAACGGAAGGGTTTTCTCTTTCTGTATTAGAGAGCATGTCTAATGCTACAGCTGTAGTGAGTTATGATATAAGATATGGCCCTAATGAATTAATTGACGATGGAGAAAATGGAGTTTTAGTTCAAAAAAATAATATAGATAAGCTAGCAGAAGCGATGATTTCAATGTTCAATCATCCGAATACAACCATAAAGATGGGTAAGGCTGCTCTAAAAAAGGTAGAAAGAAAATTCAACCAAGAAATTTATGCAAATTCTTGGGAACATGTTGTTAGAGTAGCAATTGAAAATCGTCAATTGAAAAATAAAAACAGACAATTAGTCAAACAAGAGTAATAACGAAGTTAAACAAACAAAAAACAGCCAAGTTCATGTGAACAGGCACGAGGAGTTTCTGCAGTTAAGAAAGCAGGTAAGGCAACTTCCACTAAATTGTTTGCTGAATAATCAATAGCCCTTTCTCGTATTGAGTAGGGGCTATTTTTTGAAGGCCATGTTAGTGGTGTTGTTGAATTTCTTAATGAACTTAAGGGGCAGCATTCCTGTAATAACTGAAAATGAGGTTTGAACGAAAAAAGACCTCTTGATAAGATGAATGTGTCCTAAGCTGGCCAGCTAAAAAAGGACAAAAACATCTATTTGGAGGTCTCACAATGAATTATAACCAAAATCATAAAATCACTCAAATTACTTCTGAAACCTTAATTGTCGGAGTAGATATAGCCAAGCACAATCATGTCGCGAGAGCACAGGATTTTAGAGGATTGGAACTGGGTAAAACGTGTTTCTTTGAAAATACGAAAGCAGGATTTCATTCGTTTCTAGATTGGATTAACCAACTTGTTAAAGAGTGTAAGTTAAATCAAGTGATTGTAGGCATGGAGCCAACCGGTCACTACTGGTTAAATCTAGCTCATCTTCTAAAAGAGAATAATATTAAGTTCGTATCTGTCAATCCACTACATGTTAAACGAAGTAAAGAATTAGACGATAATTCACCTACAAAGAATGACGTGAAAGATGCAAAAGTCATCGCACAATTAGTCAAAGACGGAAGATATGCCGAACCAACAATTCCACAAGGAATTTATGCAGAACTCCGAGTGGCCAAAAAACTTCGCGATCTTCTCAACGTTGACTTACAGGTCGTTCAGGGACAAGTTCATAACTGGCTTGATCGTTACTTTCCCGAATTTTTGACAGTGTTCAAAAGTTGGGAAGGCAAGGCAGCTATTCATTTTCTAAAGCTAGAAGCCTTGCCACATCAACTTGTAAATTATACGGATGAAGAGCTCTTACTTTCCTTAAGACAAGTGGTAAAACGCAGTATAGGCTTAAAGAAGATACGAGCACTCAAAGAAGCAGCCAATCGTTCGATTGGTATTCGTCAAGGGGCAGCTATGGCAAAATTAGAGTTGAGAGCTTTACTAGAGAAGTATGATTTTATTCAAGTGAAATTCGAAGAATTAGATCATCAATTAGATCAGTTATTAGAACATATCCCAGGTGTCACACAGATGTTAGAGGTGTCAGGAATCGGTCGAGATACAGTAGCAGGGTTTTTCGCAGAGGTCGGCGACCTCAGAGACTATCAACATCCTCGCCAAATCGTAAAATTAGCAGGTTTAAGTTTAAAAGAAAACACATCCGGAAAGCACAAAGGACAGACCAAGATTACCAAACGGGGACGAAAGAAATTGAGGGCTCTCTTATTCCGGGCAGCCATGATACTGGTGGCAAAGAACAAGGCTTTTAAAGCTCTTCATATATATTACACAACACGTTCTCACAATCCCTTAAAGAAAATGCAATCTCTGATAGCCTTGTGTAACAAGCTTATTCGAATTCTGTTTTCAATCGGTAAAAAACAATTTACGTTTCAAGAAGACAAGATGTTAAAGGATATCCCTCATATGGCAACATTTGTAGTACATCAAACAGTCGCATAGTTCATTGAATTTTAAGGTTACACGGTCATTTAATTAACACTCATTTAAAAGTGAAGCACGGATTAGTCGGCAAAGCAACTAACGTGAGGACTTAGATCCTGTGGGGCAGCATGACCGACATCCACCTCATGGAAAGGTTGAACGAAGGAATGTAGGAGCATCGACTCTGTGAGACATGGGAGGGTTGACCTCCATGAGACATGTGGATATCCAAAAGTGCGATCATAACATTGCTTAAACCAATTTTTTCCTATAATTGGCTAGTTTAGCATACACTTTTTTCGATAAATCCCTATCCTTGAGGAGTAATGCCGAGCTTACATAGATAACGGTTAATGATATGACTATGAAATCCTAAGAATTCTAGAGCAATCGTGAGATTGTGTTTAGTTTATTGAGGGAGGATAGTTGAATAGAATAAATTGCAATGTATAACAATATAAAGTTCTTCTTAGTGTAAAAAGACAATAAAGTTATTTAATTTTAAAACCTAAAACAAGCATACCCCCGTTCTAAATTTAGGACGGGGGTAAAAATATAGTTCTTTAATTTTCGCTATAAGATACTTCACTGTACTTAAAAATATAACAATAAAGTCGTTTGAAAACCTAAGTTTTATTCAACAATAGCGCCCTATTTTGGAATAACTAAAATATAGACTAATTCTCAAATCAATGCATAATCGGAGATTAATCAACCCGTTAGCTTAATAATTTTCAAGTTCTAAATCATTTCATACTACATCAAGCTAACGACTGCTGAATCATCATCAGTTGGAATATTAATATCAAATATCCATGGATTATTAATCAGCATCTCAAAGTCTAAGTAATCGTGCTCATTATGTAACTGGGTATTTTCACCAAGAGGAATGTCTACAATTCCAACCATTATGGTAAAGATTATAATTGAATGAATAATTAAAACGGAAAATCAATAATATTAAATAACAAATTAACATTATTGATTTTTTAATTTAAAAAAATTAATTTCACTATTTATATTTTTAACTACTTGTTATATAATCGAGTCAACTAAAAGGGAGGAATTGCATTCCATTATGGCTTATAAAGTAATCACAGAGTGTCCTGTCTGCAGTAAAACATTGAAAATTACAAAGTTGCAGTGCTCTCATTGTCACACTACGATTGAAAATGAGTTTGAATTATCTAAGCTGGCATCCTTATCAAAGGATCAGCTTCATTTTGTGGAAGTATTTTTAACATGCAGGGGGAATATCAAAGAAGTTGAAAAGGAGCTGGGCATTTCGTATCCCACTGTTCGAGGCAAGCTAACAGACATCATTTCATCTCTTGGATATGTGCAGAAGAAGAAAAATGAAGTAGACGAGAAAAAAATTGTCACCATGTTGGAAAATGGCGAAATCACACCAGAAGAAGCCATTAAGCTCTTAAAAGAGGAATAGGGAGGAATTTAACATGAAAGAGGAAATTACAAGAGTGTTAACAATGGTTCAAGAAGGGAAGATTGATGCAGATAAGGGATCAGAACTGATTCAAATATTAAAAGAGAAAGAAGAAACAGGTAATAAGCTTCTTGAAAAACCGACTAAATATTTAGATAAAACATTAAAAGTTCGTGTTGTATCAGCCGAAAATGATAACGTTACGGTCAATTTGCCTATAAAACTTGTCAAGGCAGTATTAGTGGCTGGACATAGCATCGCAGCGAGTATCCCTCAATCGGAAAAATACGTTAAAGATATAGACATAAGCCTTATTATTGAAGCAATCGAAAACGAATTAGATGGCCAAATTGTTGATATTAAATCGGCAAACGGGGATACCGTTTCGGTCATCATTGATTAGTGATTTGCTTATGATGCATGTAAAAGTGAAAGCGAAAGGCGTTCGGTTTACCATTCCAATTCCGTATGCTATTTTAAACATTGTTATTTCAATTTTGTCTTCAAAATTCATTCAGCAACATGCAAACAAATGGACAAAAGAGCACTTCGAAAGAAAAAAAATGGACTTTACCTTTCCACTAATAGAAAAAGAAACGCTAAAGCCTATCGTCAAGGAGCTGAAAAATTATAAGGGGATCGTGCTAGTAGATGTCAAAGCTAAGGACGGCACTGAGGTTAAGGTTAGACTATAATTTATTATAGTATACACCGACCACTGACTGGCATTTTGAAGAAAAAGCTAATTTCTCGCTTACAATACCGAGAAAATTGTAAAAAGACAATAAAGTTATTTAATTTTAAAAGAACTATTCTTCACTAAAGTTGTGAAGTGTCACTTCTACTTAACAAAATAGACTTTATAATCAGAACTGAAAGTATAATTCACTAATAAATGAATTATACAGACTCACATTGTGATAAATTGTACTTAAACAAACGGGTGCTTTAGCTTAGGATCAAGCATAGTGTATACGAACTGTGCATATTTATATTTATATTTATTAACTTATCGATTTCCTCTTTTTCAAAAGTTGAATAAGAAGCACTTTCTATTCAACTTTTCTAGAAATATAATTAAACGGTAAGGAGGCAATAAGAATGAAACATAATTCAATGCACCAATGGCATAAAGAGCATAATAAACGGGTAGCAGAATTTCACAAAAAACACGCTGCTCAAGTAGCTAATGGAGAAAACGGAAACGGTTGGTTAGCCAAGCTCGAAACGTCTTTTTTTAATAAAGTACTTGTTCCTCTTAAGGTTGTGAAATAACATCTTTTTTTCTGCTCCTGCTCTTTGAGGAGCAGTTATTTTTTGATTTTATATAAATACTTTGTGACACAGTATGTGTCAACTCTGCAATAAGTCTTATAGAACTAACAGGTGCGTTAATTCATTAGTGAGCTGTGACGATCAGCTCTTTTCTTATGGAGCTAAGGGGAGCAGAATAGTTTGAATAAGATATAAACAATTTTCAAAATTTGTAATTCAAAATAGATGTATATCCGTTTCGGATCAAATCATTAATTCATATCCTATTAATACTAGGGAGGAGATGAATAGATGGCATCTAATGATGAATTAATTTGTCAAGAGTTTGCAAGAATTATCGGCGGCCAAGAAGGATTTGCGGGTGGGAAATGTGTGACAACCATAAATCGAAATGAAATAAAAGCAAAAATTTTAGGAAAACGTTTTAGCGTGACCTCTTCTTTCTCATTTGAATCAAGAGATAATAAGACTGGACGAGCATTGTGTCTAGGTAGGGTAGCACTCTTGCAAAAAGAAGTTGAGAATTTTGTTGCTTCCATTCTTAAACAAGGAATAATAGTTTCATCCATACACAATGAGTGGCTTTTTGATAATCCGAATTTGATTTACGTTAATATCGAGGCTGTTGATGACCCATTAGTTTTTGCAAGGAAAGTCAGAAAAGCGTTAAGGAACTAACGGATTTCTCACTAGTGGTAAACCGGAGCTGTCATAAAAGGCAGAAAAGCAGCTATAAACTGATTTTTAGAGAACATAATACACGGCAAAAACCCAGTTTTTTTGAACCGACGGGTGCGTTAGCTGAAGATCAGAGCTGTCTTTAAGACAGCTTTTTCTTATGGAACTAACGGGGAAGGTTAAAAATAAGGGTTACCCAATTAATTGTAGCTTACCTTCTGCTATATTTATTTGTTTATTTCTTTAGCTAGGTATTCACGGTCAATGGCTTGAGGTGGTCTTTCAAACCAACCGTGCTTAATCATTAAGTTTACAGCATCTCCATCAAGTCGAAATGAGAGGTGTAAAGTGTTTAATTTTGAAGCAGAAAAATAAAAAACCACTCAGAGTGGTTTATTAATCGCGCATTGCTCCTGCCTCACGGGAAGTCATTGCACCTTGTCCTTCGCTTACATCTTTTTGAATTTCTTGTTTTACTTTTTGTGCATCAGTTCCAGAAAATTCTGGTTTCATAATAGAACCCAAATTCTCATTAGCTTGTTGATCCTGTTGCATACAAGTCCTCCTCAATGTATTGTTTAACAATCTTATTATTTACAAAAAAACTCTCGTTATACTCCGAGCATGTTTCGTGATAGATGGTGGCGGCGAGGATCGCAGCCATAGAAGTTTCTTATGGAACTAACGGGGCGGAGAGTTCCATAAGGAATAACTTGTTTTTTTGCTCCTTCATTTAAAATCCACTTATTTACAGATCAACAGTGTAAGTAGAACCATTATTATGAATATTAAAATTCCATATTATCAATAATAAAAAGGTGATTTTAACTTTGGAAGGAGATGGTTTTATGAAAAAATTATTATTGATGGGATTTATTTTTTTATTTCCTCTAAACATGGTGGCTGGAACAACCAGTGCATATGCTAAACCGCAGGTACAACGTATTAGCCAATCTGAGGTAAAGTTCGAAAATGAATTCAGGAGACTTTGGATTGATCATGTATTGTGGACAAGTAATTATATTACAAGTGCAACAACGGCTGGAGCGGAGGATCAAAAACAGGTACTGGCTAGGCTTCTGAAGAATCAGGAGGATATTGGTAATGCTGTAAAGCCAGTATACGGAGAGAAAGCTGGGAACAAACTTACGGATCTGCTTAAGGAGCATATTGTTATTGCGGGAAAGATTGTAGATGCGGCTAAAAGCGGAAATAATGCCTTGGTGCAACAGCTAAACAAAGAATGGTATAGAAATGCTGATGAAATAGCAGCTTTCCTTAGCGGTGCCAACCCCTATTTGAAAAATGAAGATCTAAAAAATTTGCTGTATATGCATCTGAAATTAGTGACAAATGATTTAACTGCAAGCTTAGCAAAAGATTGGAACGCAAGGATCGTTTCAATTGACGATGGGGTCACACATATAATCCTAATGGCAGATAATATCTCTGCGGGAGTTGTAAAGCAGTTTCCGGATAAGTTTTAAAAAATAATCTTAAGAATTCTCCAGCATTCTGTTGGAGATTCTTTCATTATGAGGGGCATTTGCTTATGTTTATACAACTGGTTCATACAAATACCGCGCGATGGTTGAGTAACTGCATTATTGCACTAACTGCCCCGTTACTTTAAGTACATTCCTTCTCAATCACTATTTTTAACATAAATATCTAAATTAACTACCGAGTGTAAATCAATTATCTGGCCCGATTGCGGAACAAAAATAAAAATCGCTTCAGCATCATGCGTGTTAGTCAATAAAAGTGTAAACAACCTAGGCATTTAGCAAGTTTATGAAGGGATGTACTTAAACAAAAAGGTGCGTTAGCTTAAGATTGGAGCTGTCTTAAGGCAGCTTTGTTGAATAAGGAAAAAGATCATTAGTGATGAAATTATTATTTTTATAGTACGTAAGGGGCAGTAAAATTCAACAAAGAAATTCGGTTGAATTATAGGTGAATTATGGTATTGCAATTGATGAAATTGACGAAACCAAAAGATGTTTGAACCTAAGAAGCTTTGGTCATTTTTAACTATTTTAATAGTCAGTTTATTCTGATATTATGGAAGGGATAAAGATTGGAGGAGGAAATAACATAAAAAGCTTATTTTCAATCTTAAGTACCTTTGTGTTGGTTCTGGCAGGTGGAATGGTATTATGTACTTCTTCTGCACAAGCAAGTGTTCCTCAGTATTCTTTTCAAACAGAAGATGGAAAATGGGATGGTGAAATTGGAAATCCTAACAGCGGTAGTGACTTAGAGGTAGAACTAGTTTCCCCAATCTATTTAAAGACCTCTTCTGGAAGTAAGTTATTGACTAATTATAGTAACGTATGGTCTCGCCTCTGCAATGCTAGTACTGGAAAGTGCACAGGCTATCATAGCTTAGCAGGTGGAAAGACATTATTCACAGGTATGAAAATAGGTAAATTCTATGTTGATGTGAAAGATGGATATTCTTCTGGCAAAGTATATGGAAAACTACAAATTATTTTCAAATAACTTGTATTACTTGCTACCCATTCTTAATGGGTAGCTTTTTATATGGAAAGTTTCTAATATAAATTAATATCTAAATATTTTTGTATAATTTACTAAAATTGATTAACACTGCCCTTTTTTGTGTTGGAAGTGCATTTATTATTCGAACGGGATTAATAATTAATTCTTATAACTTTATAGTAATTCAGTATTTTACTGAATTACGAAAAAATGATACAGTATTTTCTATATTTACAAATTTATTTACATTGGGGGTTAGCTATGAAATATGCAGAAACAATTTTAAAAGCTATTTCTTCTTTCTCATTAAATAGTCAAAAGAAAAAGGAATTATCTATTTATTGATTTATTGTGTGATGATGCTATTAATCTTTCGTTCAGGGAGGACAATCTATGAAAAAGTTTTTTGCTTTTCAAGTGTTAATTGCATTGTTTATTGGAGCACTTATCGGACATTTTTTTCCTGAACTTGGCCAATCTTTAAGACCAATTGGCGACGCTTTTATTCATCTCATTAAAATGATTGTTGTGCCTATTGTTTTCACTACTATTGTCATTGGGTCATCAGGCGACGGAAACATGAAAAAAATGGGGTCGTTAGGACTTAAAACAATTATATGGTTTGAATTTATTACCACTCTGATTCTAGGTATTGGTCTTTTACTTGTTAACATTTTAAAGCCTGGTGCTGGGCTTAATTTGTCCCATCTTGCCCAGAAAGATATAACACAATTAAATGAAAGCGTTACCAAAGTTGTCGATTTTAAAACGATGCTTGTTAACATCATTCCAAGCAACATTGTTGATGCGATGGCAAAAAGTGATTTATTAGCTGTTATATTCTTCGCAATTTTATTTGGTGCAGCTGCTGGAGCAATTGGCAAAAAGTCAGAGCCGGCAATGAAGTTTATGGAATCAGTTGCAAATATCATGTTTAAACTGACACAAATGGTCATGGTAACCGCACCGATTGGTGTACTATCTCTCATGGCAGCCTCTGTAGGTCAGTATGGTATCGCCCTTTTAATCCCTATGGCAAAATTGATTGGGGTTGTGTATCTTGGACTTGCTATTGTTATTTTCGTTCTGTTTCCAATAATTGCTTGGTTCTTGAAGATTTCTTACTTTAAAGTGTTTCGAATGGTATGGGATTTGTTCCTTATCGCTTTTTCTACAACAAGTACGGAAACCATTCTGCCTCAGTTAATGGATCGAATGGAAGCATACGGTTGTTCGAAACGTGTTGTTTCATTCGTTATTCCTTCTGGGCTATCACTGAATTGTGATGGTTCGACATTGTACCTTTCTGTTTGCTCTATTTTCTTGGCACAAGCATATGGCATCCCGATGGATTTTGGCCAACAGTTGATTGTAATGGGTGTTCTTGTTGCAACTTCAAAAGGAATTGCTGCTGTTCCATCCGGTTCGCTGGTTGTCCTTTTAGCCACAGCCTCAGCAGTAGGGCTTCCTGCAGAAGGCGTTGCAATTATAGCAGGCATTGACCGTGTGCTGGATATGGCACGTACTGCTTGTAATACTCCTGGACATGTTCTTGCTTGTATTGTGGTTTCGAAGTGGGAAAAAGAGTTCCGTCAGGAAGAATGGAAAGCTCAAACCGAACAGTCAAGCATTCAGGCATAAGATTAAGATAAATGGAGTCCACATGTTTTTGTTGTTCTCCCCAAATGTTGAGGTGATGGTCTTCGGACCTCACCCTTTTTCATGTGAATCCTCATCCTTTTAAACTTTTGGGCTATTAATACCTTTTACGGTCCAGGTGATAAATAAGAGAACGATATGGAGGTAGCGCATTGAAAAAAATGCTGGGTTATTATCAGTTTTCCTTTTTAATGATATGAGTAACTAATTTTTTTGTTTTAGCACCTGTTGTTGATTTTATTGGAAATCATATTTTCTTAATAACGATTTCAGTATTTATAGTCTCTTTAATACTAGCTTTCCTGTAAGAAAAGGGGTTTTGGAGAAAAGCTGCGTTCGGCACATTAATAGCAATAGTTGTTATATGAAAATTATTCTATGGTTTGATGACAATTTTATGGAATGAACAAAAAATTTTTTTTTCTTGCTGTAACTTAACGAACTAAAACAAGTAAATTCAGTGAAGTGAAGAGTGCTGAGGCAGCCTTTTTCTTTTGGCACTAACGGGGCAGCATACAGGAAGATGATGATGGTATAATATGGTATAAGGGTAATCACACTGCTTAATAAGGAGGTTGTTATATGAGTTATAAGAACACACTTATTACCATTTCAGAGGATTCAAAAGTTACTTCAGGAAAGGTACCTATCATCAGAAACGAAAAACACACAATTGCTTATATTGAGCATGATTTAATTAATAATAACCCATATAAATTTACACAAGACGACGTACAATTCAAAACATACATGATCAAGAATCAAATTGAAGAGAAAAATGCAGATGAACTTCGAGAACAGTTTTTTTCAAAACCCAAGGCTTGCTTCAGAGCTTCTCCTTTAGTAAAGAATCATGGTTGGGGAATTCATTATAATAATCAAGGGAAAATTGCCATATATGATGCTAAGAGTGAAATGTATAACCAATTGCTTAATCAAGTTGACATTACAAAACTTAAAGGTATGCGTTCCAAAAGAAAATAAATACAAACGGGGCAGGTTAGTTGAACAAGTCCAAAGGGGAAATCCCATGATTCTAAGCGTTGTTAAGTGGATTCCTGCGTGACACTCATGTGCTTAGACGGTAGTTTTGCTGACAAATGGTAGTTTGTTATAGGATAATGGTGATATATTTTATGGGCAAAATATTAGGGGGAAAACTCCAAAAAGAAGGAAGTGCTAAACGATGAATTTAGAAATGGTTATGCAGGAGCTAGAAGCCCTTGGCAAGGAACGAACTAAAAAAATTTACATATCCAATGGTGCGCATGAGCCGCTTTTTGGCGTGGCTACAGGCGCTATGAAACCAATTGCAAAGAAAATAAAAATAGATCAACGTTTAGCTGAAGAGCTTTATTCCACGGGGAACTACGATGCAATGTACTTTGCAGGCATTATTGCAGACCCAAAAGCCATGACTGAGTCGGATTATGATCGTTGGATGGATGCTGCGTATTTTTATATGCTGTCTGATTTTGTAGTGGCTGTAACTTTATCAGAGTCAGATATTGCACAAGAAGTTTCTGATAAATGGATCGCAAGCGGTGAAGAGCTGAGAATGTCAGCGGGTTGGAGTTGCTACTGCTGGCTTTTAGGGAATCGCCTAGACGTTGAATTTTCAGAAAGCAAGATTTCCAATATGCTTGAAATTGTGAAAAATACGATTCACGATTCGCCAGAACGAACGAAATCCGCTATGAATAATTTTCTATACACCGTGGGGATTTCATATGTGCCACTCCATGAAAAGGCAGTCGAGACCGCAAAGGCAATAGGAACAGTAGAAGTCAAACGGGACAAGAAAAAAAGCAGTTTTCTAAATGCTTACGAAAGTATTCAAAAAGAAGTCGATAAAGGAAAGCTTGGTTTTAAACGCAAACATGTAAGATGTTAAAAAATTTGCCTCGCAAAATTGAAGTGTAATCTATGGAAAGGAATCCATTTCGATCAATCTATTTTCAAAATGGATTCTTTTTATTTTCGCTAATATGGGGGTTCAAGAGGAAATTTTGATCAATCTTGATTCCAAAATACACTAGATCTTAATTAGTTCTATATTTTGATAAATCGACTTACTGATCATTTATCAGTTCCTATATATTCAACTTTCAGGGAATTTTCCACCTGTTAATTATCCTCATGATTCATTGCATCTTTCAAAGCTTGGCCTTTACCCATTCCTAGTTTCTTCAGAAAAGAGAGTATGAGCTACAGTACCATACTCTCATATTTTCTTCATCAGTATAATATTTTTTTTGTGATACACACTTAAAACCAGACCAAACAAGCAGGCGTTAATCATCGCTGATAAAGCACCATAGCTCATAAATGGCAGGGATACGCTTATTATTGGTAATAAGCCGAGAGACATTCCGATGCTGATAGTTACCTGTGCAGTGAATATGGCAAAACTGCCGGAAACAAGCATTTTCCCAAATGGGTCTTTCACAGTTTGGAATATACGAGAAATTCGCCAGATCATCCATAAAAACAGCAGACCAATGAGCAAGGCCCCGGCCCAGCCAAGCGTATAGGTAATCGTTACAAAGATAAAATCCGTCATCATTTCATTTGAAAAATCAATCTCCCCGAGGGAACCAAAATGTCCAAACCATCCGGCATCCTCAATTAGCTTTTCCAGTTTCAAATATATATACCCCGATGTCTCACTGAATTTTTCAGGCGTAATGAACGCAAAAAGTCTTTCAAATTGATAGGTCCTTATATCTTTCAACGCTAACTCTATAAGCAGAAGTGAAACACATGTAGTAAGCAGGACCGCTGCAGTGATAAGGATTTTCCTTTTATTTAGGCCGCTCTTCCAGACCATTACAGCGACCATCAATGAGTAAAGCGCCACCGCCTGCAAGTTGGCTGTAACCATAAACAAAAAGGCAGAACAAATGTATAAAATGGCAGCCAAATAAACATTCATCTTTTTTGATTGCAGCATTCCGGCCCAGGCAAGCAGAAAAATTGGCAGAACCACAATAGAATCGACCGATAAAAGGCCCATAATATTCATTTGAGGACGCCCGTTCATTGTTAAATTGGAATATTGGAACTGAACAAGAATCAGACATCCCATCGTAAAGAAAACCCAGCCCCATCTCTGAAGTTTCCGATAATCGAAAAAAAGAAGGACACAGGCCAAAATGACACTTCCTGTGACAGAATATACCTGCTTCAGCACTGAAAATGAATTACCATTCTTAAATAAGAACCAAAACAAAAACAGACCCGTAGCTGACATGAATAGAAACATGCTCATTAGCTTCCAATCAATCTTCGGCCTGTGCAGCTCGTCCATCTTCTGTCCAATGTCAGCGGGGCTTCCCATTTTTCGGACAGCCAGTTCCTCTGCTTCATCTTCTGTATATCCTTTTTTGACCAGTTCAGTTTTAGCTTGATGCAAATGGGCTTTTAATTCAGCTTCTATATATTTTTTTGCTTCTTTTGATCGAATATATGACGAAACCTCATCTAAAAAATGATTGCTTCTCAATCGGTTCCTCCTCCTTCAAACGCTGTCCGCCAAAGAGCAGAGGCGGAACCACTTTTAGATTCCTTTTTCTTTAGCCACTTTTTCGCACGTTCATCCAAGGAATAGAGCTTTCTTTCTTCAGTTTCCCAAAAAGACTGGAGCCAGCCTTCCTTCTCAAGCTCATGCAAGACAGCATACAAGGAGCCTTCATTATTTTCAAATTTCCGGATGCCTTTCTGGTAAAGAGATTCATTAATTTGATAACCACTTTTCTCCTTATCCAATGATCTGAAAATACCAATCAAGATGTCTTCCCTACTTACATCCTGCTTTTCGATAGCGGTATGGATGGAGTTTCTATGGTTTTCCGTGAATTTCAAATCAAGAAATGTATGCTTTTTCATAGCCGATTTCAAGCGTGTTAATTTATCTTCCATCGGTGGATTCCTCCCAATAGGTTTTTAACCTTCTTTTCGCCTGGCGCATCCGGGTCTTCACCGTTCCAAGTTTGACCCCGGTAATTTCAGAAATCTCCTTGAGCTTCATTTCCTGAAAATAATGGAGATAAATGAGCTCGCGATAGTGGATTGGCAGTTCCATGACTGCATCAGCAAGCTGCCTGTCTTCATCCTGCTGAATGATCTCTTCTTCCACATTATCGGTAGAAGTCCATTCCTGCTCCTCTTCCGCAGTCGAAACTTTTCGGAAGTACCAGCTTTTCCTATAATCCTTACAATGGTTAATAGCAATTCTCCAAAGCCACGTCCTTATATTTGATTGTTGGTTATACGTGGGCAGCGCCTTATAGCATTTGATGAAAATCTCCTGTGTCAGGTCCTCTGCCACAACTGCATCTTTTACATAGGAATAGACCAATTGCAGAATATCCTGTCCATAAAGGGACATGATTTCATCCAGTAAGGATTCGTTATCTTTCATTTGAGACCATTTAAACACAAACTCCTCCAAAACAGTTCACACTTCCTTCCCTAGATATATAGACGATAGTACTTATAAGAAGGTTTTCTGTTTTTTAAAATTATCCCTTTGTTACTATGGAGTACAGCTGAAAATAAAGAAAACCTTTTAATAATTAGTACAGCAATAGTAGAAAAAATCCTTGCCTGACAACATCCGATCAAAAAAGTTAAACCGTTTATAAACATGATAAACCAAAAAATCATTACTGATTTGGTATTTTCTTATAAAACTAACGGGGCAGGTTAGTTCCATAACAACAAGTAAAATACACCCCAGTGTGCATAAGATACAAACTGTGCAATAAAAAAGTAATAGACTAAGTGAATTGTCTATTACTATATATTACTTATTCACCAGTAATGCACTTCGTTCAATCAAAATGCTGAGTTAATAAAGAATCTGGCTGACCTGGAACTTTATCCTGAAATCCACGCATAAGACACGGCTTCTCTATCAGACAAATGGGAAGGTACGATTTTTTATCTCCAAGATAAACCATATTTGTATTTGAGGATTGGAATACATTTATTATGTAAGTTGATGATGGACTTTCTGTCTGAAAGATGTAAAATATAGGTTTAATTGAAGTTCATCTTATTTACATAGTGGAGCTTAATAAAGGTTAAAGTGATAATAGAATTAGGAGGGAATTTTTCAATGGCTTTGTCCGAAATGAATAGTAAATTGTTTAGAATGATTAATAATCTAGGTAAACAATACACCGATTTAAATCCTTTCTTTGTATTCATCGCTGAATACATGATTTTTTTCTTAGTATTGGCAGTCCTGATGTTTTTGTTTTCTCGAAGAAATAAAAATAGAATTATGGTAATCTGTGCATTTATTACATTAGTTATCTCGGAAATATTGGCGAAAATAGCAGCGCAATTCCACTCGAATTATCAACCATTTGCTGAGTTGTCCAACGTTAATAAGTTAGTTGAAAAAGCAGTCAATAATTCCTTTCCAAGCGACCATACGATCATATTTTTTTCATTTTGTATAACCTTCTGGTTGTTCAAAAGGGGTTGGGGGTTTTTATGGGGAATTTTGGCTGTCTTTGTAGGTATTTCGCGAATTTGGGTAGGTGTCCATTATCCAGCAGATGTTATTGTCGGAGCCATCATCAGTATCGTTTCAGCCACGATCGTTTACAAAATTGTTCTTAATTTAAGTCTGACTAAGAAATTTTTAGGAAATCACGAGATGGGCGAACAATCCATTCTATCTGCCCTATCCAAACAAAAGAAAGGTAAGTCAAAGGACTTTTAAAAAAAGGCAGCTATTTCTATTTGTAACTAACGGGGAAGGGTTGCTCAACAAGAAAGTGTTAAAATTGGGAGTTAAAAGGTGTTGATGGTGAGTGAATGTATTCCCGGAAGCAAACGACTTTCTTTCGTTGTTTGAGTGTGAACCTATATTATTTGAGACCACTGCGAAAGATTTACCGTTTTATTACAATAAAGCAACATATCAATTTTCTAATGGAGAGGAAGACTTTACTGTTACACTTTCTCCATCTTACGGTGAAGTAAAAATACAAGTAACCCAACCCACTTCAAATAAATTGTTATCACTTTTGGATTTAAAACGAGTTAACAAATTTAAGATTACAGCAGACAAAAAGGAACTATCAAGTGTACTTTTAACGGTTCTGAATGAGGATTCCCAACAAACAATAGAAATTGATTTTAAGCCAAAATATAAACTGATTTTTAGAGAACATTATACACGGTAAATACTCAGTCTTGTTCAACTAACAGGTGCTATACTTCAATAACAGGGGTTGCTGAGGCAGCCTTTTTCTTATGGAACTAAAGGAGCAAGTTAGTTCAACAAAATTCTGATTTAACTCAAAAAATACGATTAAAAATGTGGCTTGATTCATACTAATATCTGGAGATTCCAAATATTAGCGTGATACAGTAAATATAAGGGATTTATAGATATCATAACGAGGTGGGACGAGAAATGATAAAAGGTCTTTATGAGGCACATTTACCTGTAAGTAATCTTGAAAACTCAATAAAATTTTATAAAAAGTTAGATTTAGAAATTGCATATCAAAATGATAAATTAGCTTTCTTCTGGATTGAGAAAGGTAAAAGTTGGCTTGGTCTATGGGAAACGAACCATGTAGAAATCCCGTACCATCCTTCAATACGACATGTAGCTTTACAAATAGATATAGAGGACATGACATCAGCAAAGGATTGGTTAAATAGTAAAGGAATCGAAATTCGTACAACTTTTGACTTAACTGAAGAACAACAACCTTTAGTTCTTGATAACAATCCACAAGCTCACGCAGCTATTTATTTTAATGACCCAGACGGAAATCCTCTTGAATTGATTGCTCCTTTAAGATTGGACTTTGAGGAATCCTTTGGAGAGATGTCATTAGAGGATTGGTATAGAAGAAATACTGCTCACAACTAATTTTGCTCTGCTTCGGTAACGGATTCTTGAGTTTAACAAGAGGGTTGCTGTGGCAATCCTTTTCTTTATGGAACTAACGGGTGCTTTACTTCAAAAAGGGAGCTGTTTCGGCAGCTCTTTTTCTTATGTAGCTAAAGGCAGGTTGGTTCAACAGTGCTGTTTGATCTTTGTTCAACAATTGGGCCAGATAATAGAATAACACTTGGAAGTTAATTTGGATATTTTCAGGAATAAACCTTTTTGCTGCAACTTAAGTATAGACCTTCCCCTCCCCAACTCACTCAATGGAATTCATATTTTCTTATTTTACTAAAGAAAACCCCAATTTATAAAAATGAATTTAAGTCTTTTTTACTAATTTTCGCAGGAATAATACCTTTTTAGAGCATCTAATAGAAAAAGAAGGTAGAAATAACTACAAAATTAAACCAATTGAAATCCAATACAAAGGCAATTAATATTATTATGAGAATATTTTAAATTTTTAGAAAGGGATATTTTTTTCGGAAATCTTCTATTTAACTAAGAAAGTAGGGAACATATGAAAATTCATTCATTCATTAAACGAACAGCGGCGATTACGCTGTCAGCTGGCTTGCTGCTATCATCAGCAAACACGCCTTTCATTCCTTATGCAAATGCAGCGAACATAAAGGCAGAAGACGTCTTGGCTTCGTTGACAAGTGAACAACGAAAAGCGTTAAATAAACTTGAAATGACAGATAATGTCGGATTGCAAGGATTTAAAATGGAAGAGTTAAAAAAGGATAAAGAAATCTCGGTCATCGTCCAGTTTAAATCAAAGCCGGGAAAAGTTGCAGTCTTGGATGCGAATGTAAAAGGAAAGAAGCTTTCTAAAAAACAAGCGGATGATCAAGTAGTAAAGGAACATGCTCAGTTTAATAAAGACATTCAATCGATTCTTCCATCTACTAATCTTAGAAGCAAGAAAACAGGTCATAAAATCACTTCTACCTTTAAGACCGTTTATAACGGGGTAGCTATGAAGCTGCCAGCTAATCAGGTAGAGCAGCTTTTACAATCCGAAGTCGTAAAAGCAGTATATAAAGATGTAGAATTTAAGGTCGATCCGATCGCCATGGGAGAGAAATCAGCCCCTGGTACATCCGTTGAAAGTATTCCATATTTAAAAATTGACCAGCTGCACAATGAAGGTATTACAGGAAAAGGAATCAAAGTTGGGGTTCTTGATACAGGGATTGATTACAACCACCCTGATTTGAAGGATGCCTATAAGGGCGGTTACGATTTAGTTGATCAAGATAATGATCCAATGGAGGCAACTTACAAGGATTGGCAAGCGTCGGGGCAACCAGAATTTAGCTGGTCCGGTTCTTCCTATTATACTTCCCATGGAACACATGTCGCAGGTACCATTGCTGGACAAGGAACGAATGCAGAGGTTTCTGTGAAAGGTGTGGCTCCTGATGTGGATTTATATTCGTATCGTGTTCTTGGACCATATGGATCAGGATCATCTGAAGGGGTCATTGCAGGTATAGAAAAAGCTGTAAACGATGGCATGGATGTTATCAACCTTTCCCTCGGATCGGACATCAATGATCCTTATGATCCAACCAGTACTGCCATTAACTATGCTGTCCTTAATGATGTAACAGCAGTTGTAGCAGCTGGAAATGCAGGATCAGATGATTATACATTAGGTTCACCTGGCTCAGCAGCACTTGCTTTGACAGTCGGGGCGAGTGATGTGCCGATGGCGGTTTCTACTTTCAATGGGAAAATCGGAAATAAAGATTCGATCGAACTTGTTAGTTTGGCACGCCACTATTCAGACCAATTAAAGGAATGGGAAGGAAAATCCTATGAGGTAGTGAATGTCGGTTTAGGAAATGGCTCTGATTATTCCGGCAAGGATGTAAAAGGGAAAATTGCACTTGTGGAACGCGGAGAATTCGCCTTAGCCGAAAAGGTCAGCAATGCGAAACAAAATGGAGCAGCCGCCGTTCTTCTTTATAATAATGTGGAAGGGCAAATTAATGCCAATCTTGGAGAGTCCGTTGACTTTGTGCCGTCATTTTCTTTAACAAAAGAAGCGGGAGAAAGCATTAAAGCACAGATTCAAGCAGGTGAAGCGAATTTTACTTTCTCCAAATACGCGGATAAACAAACAGAAGGTGACCACTTAGCGGACTTTAGCTCAAGAGGCCCGGCAAGAGAAACATACGATATGAAGCCAGAAGTGACGGCACCGGGAGTAAGTGTTCTTTCAACAGTCCCTTCTTATATGGTGGACGCTGAACATCAAGAAAACTATCAATATGCATATTCCAGATATTCTGGAACATCTATGGCTACTCCTCATACAGCAGGGATTGCAGCACTCTTGCTTCAAGCGAATCCGCAATTTGAGCCGGAAGATATTAAAGCCGTTCTAATGAATACGGCAGATCCTCTCAACGGAGACTATAGTGTATTTGAAGTTGGAGCAGGAAGAGTTGATCCATACCAAGCTGTGTATAGTGGAACAAGCTTCAAAATTAACGATAAAACATTTGTTCCAGGTGCTGAGGAATTAATCAAGGTAAAAGAATTGACGGGCGGACTCAGCTTTGACGTTCACTATGCAGATAAAAAACTAAATCTAAAAAAATCAATCACTATTGAAAACCATGATAAAGTAAACAAAACTTTCAGTGTATCTGTAACTGAATCGAATGGTTCAAACAGCTTGAAGGAAAATGGAGTGAAGCTGGATATTCCAAGCAAAATTTCTGTAAAAAGTGAAGACTTCAAAAAAGTAACACCACGTTTGCTTATCCCTAAGAAAGCAAAGGATGGAATTTACGAAGGCTATATTACATTAACAAACAATGCGAATTCATCAGAGCAGTATCGGATTCCTTTCAGCTTCCGAACAATGGAAGATGGGTTTAATAAGGTTGAGGTACTAAATCCTGCCTATTCCCCAAGTCATTTAAACCAAGTGGCATGGGATCCTATGCGTACTCCATTTGTATTAGCTGATTTTAACCTTCGTGCACCAATGGAAAAAATGGATGTCGTTCTTCAAGATGGCAAAACAGGAAAGGACCTCGGTTTGGTCGGAACAATAAATTTAGATTACGCTTATGACAATGTAGATTATGGATTATATGCATTTAATGGAGCTTTTTATGAGTTTACAGGAAACTCAAAACAGCCCATTTCGGAAGAAGCAAGTTATGTGAAAAAACCGGGACATTACAAGTTGAAATTCATTGGTACAGGTACTTCCGGGAAGGTTACAACTGAAACGCAGCATTTGCTCATCGATCTCGATGCACCGAGCTTCAAAAGTTCACTTGATGGAAAGTCTCCATTTATTGAATATAAGCCAGGTCAAGAAACATATCCATTCGACATTCAAATCACAGATCCAACCATTGACGAACTAAAGAAATTGGGCGTAAATATCGATCAATCATCGAACTCGATGGTGTATTACTGGGGTCAAGGTGGTTTCCCTTCTACGCCAATTCCAATGGATAAAGAAGGAAAGTTTGTCGAAGAAATCGCCCTGGATGAATCCATCCCAGCACTTCAATTCCGCATGAATGGATATGATATGGCAGGAAACAAACCGGCAACAAAGCAATATTACTTTGTAAAAGAAGGTACACCTGTCGCGTATACTATTGGCGAAAAGTATGAGGTGAAAACAGGCGATACGGTAAAAGCAACGCTATCATTAGATAACCTAAACGCAGTGTCAAAGGCGGAATGGAACTTTAATGGTGACGGAGACTTTGACAGAGGTTTAGATAGCGTAGAGTTAGTTGATGCCAAGCTTCACAGCAAATTCTCGGACAAAGCCTCTTTAACGATTAAAGACAAGGTCGTTACTGTCCAATTTAATGAAGAGAGTAAAGCATTGGACCATGCAAAAGTCGTTGAGGTTACGTTAAAGGTTCAGGATGATCAATATACCCTCGGAGCAGCGATTAATCCGATTGTGAGCGTAATGGATGCTAATAATCAGACAAGCAGTGTGTTAAAATCTGGTTATAGTTGGAAGGTTAACCCTCAATTCTCAATGGCTAGAGGTTATGTCACTCCGCAAGGATTTAAAAATGAAGATGGGACTGTTACAGAGAAAAGGGATTGGAGCAAGGTTGGCGGTACAGTGAAAATCTTTGATTCAGAAGAAAATGAGTTCGATGCGACATCAACGGTAGAAGAAAATGGACAATATGTATTCAACAAGCTGCCGTTAAGCACAAATGCCTTCACGATTGAAATGAAAGTCCCAGGCCACTTTGCCACGAAAGAAAAACTAAATTCTGGTATTGGTTTTGAGCACAATGGTGAGTTATACGGTCAAAATCGCTGGATACCTGCCCTTGATATTACTGCAGGTGATGTAAACCAAGACAATGTCATTGATGTTCTAGATGCGATTGAAATTCAAAATGCATGGAAAACAAAGAAGCGTGCAGCGGATATCACCTTTGATGGAATGGTTGATGCTAAAGATATGAAATATGTTCAAACAAACTATCTCAAGCAAAATGAGCATGTCGATAATGCTCCAAAACCAAAGAAGAAGTATAAAGGTAAGACATTAGAATCAATTTTAGTTGAGTTGGGAATACAGCCATAAATATTAAAAAACACGATGAAAGCTTAGCTTCATCGTGTTTTAACTTTTAAAGAAAGTATAAAATTTTTCTAAAAGTATTTTTAAAGAAGGAGAGTATTCCAATAAGGTTGCGTTATTTGAATTTTCTTCAGAATAAAATATTGAGGTAGATTGGGAATTCGTAAAAAAGGGAGACAAGAGTGATTATTGAAAAAGCTAATAAATAGAGGGAAGCTATCAAAGTAGCCTTGCGCTTTTCTTAATTTTACTAGAATATATAGATTATATATTCATTTTTTTCTATATATAGTAGATAAAATTACAATCTAGAGGTGCAGCTATGATTGAGGGGAAACTTATCAAGTTTTATCGTGAAAAAGCAGGGTTGACTCAGGGGCAGCTTTGTGGGGGGATTTGTTCGGTTACACATCTTAGTAAGATAGAACGAGGGATAACAGATTACTCAGGGGAAATTACTCACTTATTATCCCAAAGATTGAATATCTGTCTTGATGATGAATTTGTGCGGTATCATAATCTTCAAAAGAAACTAAAGTTATGGCACGACACGTTCGTTATGCAACAAAGCAAAGAATCAGAAATTTTAAAAGATGAAATCGAAAAAGAAACACTGATTCAATTGCCAGATTTTCAAGTTTTCTATC
Source organism: Peribacillus simplex NBRC 15720 = DSM 1321 (assembly GCF_002243645.1). Taxonomy (NCBI): domain Bacteria; kingdom Bacillati; phylum Bacillota; class Bacilli; order Caryophanales; family Bacillaceae; genus Peribacillus; species Peribacillus simplex. The sequence continues at coordinate 3,442,353 of NZ_CP017704.1, forward strand.
AATTACTCTCTGCAAGGTATTATTTATCTAATTATCAATTAGAAACAGCATTATTAATTATTCAAAACCTGCAAAAAAATGAATCATCTTTTTCTCCGCAAGACCGCAATATGTTAAAGAATGTTCTAGGTATGTATTATTTTCACAACGGACAGTATCGAGATTGTATTCAAATTTTAACATCGATTGATCAAAGTCAATATAATCATTTTGAATATTATTACCATTTGGCACTAGCCTATCACCTTATTCATTCTAATATAATATCGTATTATTATGCAGAGAAAGTCCTTGACTATTTTCAAAAAACGTTAAATGTCATCCGAATAATTGATACAGAGACGATCATGTTATTACAATTAAATGCAAAGGAGCTTCATGATTTTGAAGAGACGAAAGAACGTTACGAACAATTAATACGTACCTGTGATACCATTAATGAAATAGACCGTAAATCAAAGCTCCTTAATAATCTTGCATTTGAACTTTACAGAAGAAAAAAATACAAAGAAGCATCCGAACTATACACAGAAGCCATGGAACTAATTGATGAAAAGGTTCCTCATTATTTAACTGCATTAGATGGTTATATTAATACTTGTTATAAAGGAAAACTACTCTCATTCGAGATTTTATTGGAATTAGCACATAAAGGCCTAAGAATAGCAAAATCGACAAAATCGTATAACTGGATTTTTTTTGAATTACACCTTTATCAGCTTAATCATGAAGAAGACGATTACTATCATTTTATTGAGACTACAGCCCTTCCTTTTTTTAAAAATATGGGCTTCACCATGTTTATTGAACACTACGAAAAAAAACTCTTCCACTTTTATAACCGAATTGGTGCCGTTCAAAAAGCATTGGACCTTGCCAACTCTTACATACAAGGCAGAAAGAGCTACTATGATCATGAATAAGTCTTAATAAAAAAAGATACTCTATGCAGATGTTAATGCTGCATAGATTGGATTGAAGCTGAAAGTCAGCGTGAAAAAATAGTCAATCAAAGAAGAATTAAAATTGGAAAAGCAATTAAAAGTTTACTTGAAAAATATCGAATAGAAAATATGTAAAGCTGATAAGTCCATCAACTTAAAGTATGATGAACTATCAACAATTCGGCTACCTTACCTAGTGATATTTAGTCAAACAACTGAATTCCATTTATTACATAGATACTTTGTATTAGATAATTAAAAGATAAATAGTGATATTCAATAAAAGGGCGCTTTTCTGGAAAATGGAAAGTGTCTTTTTTAGTAGAATTAAATATTGAATAAAATAACAAGTTTTTAAATAATTGTAATTAAGCGAATGAGCAGTTTTCTGAAATAATGTAGTACGGATTTATATTTAAGGAGGAAATTATTATGAGTTTAAAAAAATCCTTTTTCTGTTTGTCAGCAGCTGGAATCATTGCATTTCAAACTCAACTTCCAACAATGACTGAAGCATCAGCGAGTACAAAATCAAATACAAACACCCATGAAATAAAAGCCGCAAGTGAACCTTATCCGGGCCATGTCATAAAGTACGGAGCTCGAGGATCTGATGTGAGAAAAGTACAAAACCAGCTAAACAAAAACAATGTACCAATCTATGTAGATGGCATATTTGGTCCGACAACCCTTAAGAAAGTCAAAGGATTTCAAATGCAGAGACATTTGAAAGCTGATGGGATAGTAGGGCCTTCAACTTGGACTGCGCTCTATCATACTGCATTTCCTTATCCGGGCCATGCCGTTAAAATTGGGGATCAGGGCATAAATGTAACATACATTCAAGCGCGTCTTAATGATGCTGGGGGATCGATTAAAATTGATGGTGTTTTTGGTCCGAACACTCAGCTTAAAGTAAAGGATTTTCAGAAAAAATTCGGACTAAAAGTAGATGGAATTGTCGGACCGGAAACCTGGGACATTCTCTTTAATTATGAAGAATAGTCTAAGTTTGGAGAAGACCATCTTTCTTTTTTAGTTTTATAGGAATTAGATAGTGGATAAGAATATGAGGTTAAAATACTTCCAACGGGAAGCTAGATTCCCCAACAAAAAAAAGATGTTCCGAAAGGAATTATCGAATAAAAGTTATTCAATAATCGGGCGCTTTTCTTGAATAAGAAGGCGTCTTTTTGTAATGAGTAAGATTCTAGAACAATACATTTAAGGGATTGGATTATGTTAACATGTATAAGGGATTGTGAAGGTTTCTACTTAAACTATAGGGTGCGTTAGCTGAAGATCGGAGCGTCTTTAGGGCAGCTTATTCTTATGGAACTAAAGGGGCAGGTTAGTTGAATAAGGTGATATTTGGATTAAGATAGATATAAGTAGAAAAGTTAATAACAAGGGGTGATTTTTTGGAGAAAAATATTGGGGATGTAGATTTTTTTTAACAAGTAGTAAAAAGACTTTGCAAAAAAACAATATTTCCCCTCAGAAACCTAAATTTGAAATCATCGAGAACGTAATGGTTATTAGCATTAAGAACCATTTAAAAGATGGAGTAGACTTAGATTGTTTTAATATTTTAAACCTTATTTACCGAACAATTGGACCTTTAGAATAGAGCTGAACAAACAGTAAATAGAATTATTGAGGCTTATGCAGAGTGTCAAGGCATTTTATTTTGATTATAGCAATGAAATGAATACCATTTGGCGATGAATTATTTTACTAAGTTTTTAATGTTTTTACTGATATATGCAAAGTTAGCAGTACACTAATAAAGTAATAAGGTTTACTTCAGTAAAATAAGGTATATTATATTTGTTGAATAGATTCTCTTTAAAGACAAGAAAAGTAGGTGAACAAAGTGGGAAAATATCAATTGGATACCAAAGGTAAGGTAGCTGTGACAAAGTTTCATGAAAAACAGACGCCTGCCAAATTTGATAAAAAGCAGCATCTTGAAAAAATACGTGCGGAGTATTTGAAAAAGAAGCAAAAACAAACAGATAAATAATATGAATGAAAACATAGGAAGACTAAAATCTCCCTATGTTTTTCTTATTCGAAGTTCTTTTTTCAATTGATGATAGAGTTTATTATTCCCATAAATTTCAGATTCGGTGACAAAAAACTCGTCATCAGAAATCCATTCCTCACTAAAAATTTCAGTAGCAGAATCAATAGACCAGCCGTTATTTTGGATACACCAGTAATCTCCAGCAGAAATTTTTAAAACATTTGGATACTCACTTGGCTTAGGTAGCTGAATAAAAAGATAAGTCTCGATCTTTTCAGCAAGATACTTTCTCAACACCCCACACTCAAAGAAAGTCAGGGAATACGTGCTTTACATCAATAAGGGAGGTTGTTGAAGCAACCTTTGCTTAATGAACTAACGGGTGCGTTAGCTGAAGATCAAAGCTGTCATTAAGGCAGCTTTTTCTTTATGCAACAATAGGGGAAGATTTGTTGAAGCGTAATATATACTAAGATAATGGTAGGATGAAAAAGGGAGTTCGATGAAATGGAGGAAATGATAGGTGGTTCATTTGTTTTTGTAACGGGAGTTATTTTTCTATGGATTGGTTTGTTTCAGTACAAGTGGTTGTATAAGGGTATAAAGGAAGTTGAAGAAGGAAAAATCGATATTTTACCTTTTATAGGTAGTTATTGGTTCTGGCGGATTGTTTTCATCGGTAGTGGTGTATTACTCATTTTTACAACTGGAAATTCATTCATTAGGTATGTCTTTCTTTAACTATCGGATGCTTTACTTCATTACCGGAGCTGATCAGCAGCTCCTTTTCTTATGGAACTAAAGGGGCAGGTTAGTACAATAAAGGAAAAATAAAAAATGGCGGTATCTGTGGTTATTTTATATCCACAGATACGCCACTAATGATTTTAATGACTTATAAAATTAATAACTGGAGCAACTTTTTTAATTGTTTGTTTGCTCAACATATTTTTTGAAATTATTTAAAATCGCCTGCCATCCTTGTTTTTGAAACTCAATCGGATTTATAGTTTCAGCATCAAAAGTTTCAATTACTTCGATTTCGTTTTCTTGTTCTTTAAAAGTGATTTTTACTTTTCTTCCATCACCCATGGTATAAGCAATAACCTCATGTAATTTTACTTCATCATAGATTCCACCAAAATCGAAACCAGCACTGCCATCTTTGGCTTCCATTCTTGAAACGAATTTCCCACCTGGTCTTAGATCATTTTCGGCAAATGGTGTGTGCCAATCATCTGAAGGATTGTTCCATTTTGTTATATGATCCGGCTCTGTCCAATACTTCCACACCTTTTCTATGGGTGCTTGAATTGTTGTTTCTGCTGTAACTTTTTTAAATGTTTGCATTTTATTTCTCTCCTTTATAAATACAAAAAATTTTAGAGATCTGTCCACATTAGATGCCTGGATATATTATAAGCATTTTCGAGGGGGTTTATTGTAGTAAATTAGGAGGGATTTGCGTTAAAACGAAATAACTTTATCTTCTAACATTGTGAAGAAATGCATCTTGCAGGAACGCATAATAAACATTTACTTTTCTGCTGAGATTATTAAGAACATAGGTCTACGAAGTTCTTCTTTCATTTCGGGAATACTCTTTAACATTTCTTCGGAAGGAATTGGTCACTGGAAGTAGGAGAAAACCTCATCGTTTTCACACCATAGAAACCGGGAACCTACATGTACAGCTGCTGGATGGGAGTGATCCGCGGTGTAATCATTGTGAAAGAAGCATAGTTGGAAGTAAAAGCTCCATAAAGAAAATCGGCTGTATCCAATGGAGATAGCTGGTTTTTAAAAAAAATTAAAAAATCAATTTGACAGTCACCCTACTACGTGTTACAGCATACCATGTAGTAAGTAACATTTGATACCAATAGCACTGAATAGTGAAGTTGCAAAAATATTTTTAAGAAAAAGTTGACACCTCTGCTACTCAGTGTTACAGTTTAGGTGTAATAAGTAATACTAAATAGCGTGATTTCCCAAAAGCTATTCAGTAAAAATTCCCCTCGGAACTACGTTATAATATAAGTCACAAAATAGAGGAGGCTCTGAACATGGAAAATTTAACTGAAATGCTGAAGGGTTCGCTGGAAGGCTGCGTGCTGGAAATCATCAGCCGCCATGAAACCTATGGCTACGAGATTACCCGCCGCCTGAACGAGCTTGGGTTTACTGAAGTCGTGGAAGGGACGGTCTACACCATCCTCGTGCGATTAGAAAAGAAAAACCTGGTGAACATAGAGAAGAAACCGTCAGATATGGGGCCGCCCCGCAAGTTTTACTCACTTAATGAGGCTGGCCGCCAGGAACTTGAATTGTTTTGGAAAAAATGGGATTTTGTATCATCAAAAATCAATGTCTTAAAGTCAATCTAGCTTCATAAGATATTCCGTACGCTATTCTTGGAGTGTCTTGTTCAGCTTTATAAAAAAGGAGGAAAAATAACATGATGGAATTGTTCAAAAAAATGATTGGTGATAAAAAAGAGTATAAAATGATGATGGCACGGGTTGAAGCCCTGCCAGAGGACTACCAGTTTGTATTTAAGAAAATTCAAAATTACATGTGGAATTTCTCAGCGGGCAACGGGATGGATATGCTGCACATGCAGTATGAATTAATCGAGTTGTTCGAAGCCGGTGCGGCGGAAGGTAGACAAGTGCTGGAAATCACTGGGGACGACGTGGCGTCCTTTGCTGACGAACTAGTGGCAAATGCTAAAACCTATTTCGCCAAGTATCGTGAAGATTTGAATGACAGTATCATGAAGCGATTGGGAAAAAATAAATTCAATAAATAATGCCGACTGAATAGCTGGTTACAAATGTGAATTGCCACCTTCGCTATTCAGTTATATTTTTAACCCGGTAATAAGTTATACAGATTATCAGTCAGACTAAATAGAAGAGAATAGGCAATATAGTTCCGCTAGGCGCTCGGAAGGATAATTACGAATCTTACAAGCGGCTTTGCTGCGCTATTAAAAGGAGGAAAAAAGTATGAGTAATGCAGCGATTTCTGTAAAAGGGTTAAAAAAATCCTTTAAAGACAATGAAGTCTTAAAGGGGGTGGATTTTGAGGTACGGCGTGGCGAAATTTTCGCACTGCTGGGCTCAAATGGAGCGGGTAAGACGACGACGGTCAACATCCTCTCGACTCTGATGAAGGCCGATGGCGGCGAAGTAGGTATATGCGGCTTTGACGTCCAGCGTCAACCGGATCATGTTCGCCAGAGCATCAGCCTGACAGGGCAGTTTGCAGCTTTAGACGGCATGCTCACCGGGCGGGAAAACCTGCTGATGATCGCCAAGTTGCGGGGAGTTTCCAATCCCGCTCAAGTCGCCGACAATCTGCTTGCGAGATTCAGCCTGACCGATGCGGCCAACCGCCGGGCGGATAAATATTCCGGCGGGATGAAGCGCCGGCTTGACATCGCCATGAGCCTGATCGGGACGCCAGCAGTCATTTTTCTCGACGAACCGACGACAGGGCTCGACCCCGAAGCGCGGATTGAAGTCTGGGATACCGTCAAGGAGCTTGCCGGCGGCGGCACGACAATCTTGCTGACGACCCAGTACCTGGAGGAAGCCGAACAACTGGCGGACCGTATCGCCATCCTGCATGGCGGAAAAATCATCTCGACCGGGACCCTTACCGAACTCAAGGAGATGTTCCCGCCAGCGAAAGTGGAGTACATCGAGAAGCAGCCGACATTGGAGGAAATTTTCCTCGCGATCATCGGCAAAAAGGAGGAGATGTAAATGAATAGCAAAACAGGGGTATTACTAGGGCGTTTAATGCGCAACATCATGCGCAGCCCGGATACAATTATCACGGTGGCAATTACGCCGATTATGATGCTGCTGCTGTTTGTCTACGTATTTGGCGGCGCCATAGAGGCAGGCACGGACAACTACGTCAATTATTTATTGCCGGGAATCTTGCTGATGGCTATCGCATCCGGCGTCGCTTACACTTCCGTGCGGCTGTTTACGGATGTAAAGAGCGGGCTGATGGCCCGTTTCATTACCATGCCCATCAAGCGCTCGTCGGTATTGTGGGCTCACGTGTTGACCTCGCTTGTATCCAATGCGCTTACTGTCGTCGTGGTTATACTCGTCGCGCTCTTGATGGGCTTCCGTTCCAGCGCTAATATCCTGGATTGGCTTGCGGTAGCTGGGATACTCGGGCTGTTTACGCTGGCGCTGACATGGCTGGCGATCATTCCCGGATTGACAGCAGGGTCTATGGAAGGGGCGACAGCCTACTCGTACCCGCTGATTTTCCTGCCGTTTATCAGTTCTGCCTTTGTCCCCACCGAAACCATGCCTAAAATTGTCCGTGCGTTCGCTGAGAACCAGCCCGTGACTTCAATCGTGAATGCGATTCGTGCCATCTTGTATGAAGGGTCTGTTGGCAACGATATCTGGATCGCACTTGCCTGGTGCGTCGGCATCATGGTCATCGCTTACTTCTTCGCCAGTAAAGTATTTAAACGCCAGTTAGGGTAAGTACACCATTATGGGATTAGCCATATTAATAGTCAGCCGCTGCGATAAATAACTTATAAAATAACCGAACTGGAACTTATTATTCACTTTGTTTTTTTACCTGAATTACATGACAGATTCATGTTACTATCGGTATTAATTCGGGGTATATTTCTTCTTTCTGATCTCATACTAAAGATAAGAAGGAGGGGTATCCATGGCAAAACGAACAAAGAAAAATGATGCAGACCAAAAGAACAAACAAGGATTTGATTCAAGCAAAACTGATTCAGAATTCTCTCAAGAATTTGGCAGTGCAAACGCTAATCAAGCACATAAAAATAAAGCAAAAAAAGAAAAAGCATCTAAAAATCAAGGTGAGTGGAAAGGCATGCATTAATTAATACCTGCCAGACTCGAACTCATGATAAGTGATGCCTGCACCGAGTACAAAGTGGAGGCTTCTCATGCTTCAAACTGTTTACTGAACTTTATGTAAAGGAGCTTATTTAGATGACTCAATCTAAGCAACAACAAGAACGCCAATGGAAAGATCGTAAACAATCGCAGAATCCACATGGTAAGGTCAGGTCATTTGAACAATTAGCTGAAGATATGGGCAAAAATGAATCTGAAACTAAGTAAAACTGTTTAAGAATGAGAGGCTTTCTCAAAGGGTCAGAGCCCCACATAATAGTGAGGTCACTCCCTTGGGTACCCTCTCTTTGTCGTTACCTAAAAGGTCATAATTATCGGAAGTGATAATTATGACCTTTTAGGTTTACATATACGCATATAAAGCTGGCTTACAATAATTCGTATGTCTTAATGAACTAACGGGTGCGTTAGCTGAGGATCAGAGCTATCTTTTAGGCAGCTTTTTCTTAATGGAACTAACATGGCAGGTTAGTTAATAAGATGCCTTCCATTGTTTAATTGAGTGCCAGCTCATGTTATAATGAATAACTTACGATAATTACTATTTTTGAACGGATGCCAAGAAAAGCCTCCGCATAACGATAAAATATGGAGGTGTAAGAGAATGAATAAACAATGGACGATTGGTAAAATTAAAGAATTTGTTGAGAACAATTCGGAAAGTAAGTTATTAACGACGGAATATCACGGTTTTTCTCAAAAGTTACTATTTAAATGTACATGTGGTAGCAATTTTGAAAAAACATTTAAGAAATTTAAAAATAATAACCAACGTAAATGTGATGTGTGCCAACCGCCTAAAGCGGCACGATAACGTATAGCGAATAACTGAAGTGCTGATTTCTATTAAAGAGAAGTTGGCACTATTTTTATTTTTGGGGAATAAAAGAACTAATGGGTGCCTTAGCTGAGTAATCGGGCTGTCTTAAGGCAGCTTTTTCTTTATGCAACTAAAGGCGCAGGAAAGTTGAGAAGAATGTTACAATAAAAAATGGTGAGTGGAAAGTTTTTCTAATAGTAGTTTTAAAGATAACGGGATTACCTAATAGTGAGGTGCGGTATGAAAAGTACGAAAAATAGGAAAAAAAAATCCGAAAAAATATTAAAGACCCTAAAGGTACCAATAAATAAACATTTACCCTTAACGGAAAATGAAGAAGAAGTTTCTCTTAGAACAAAGGAAGAGATAATAAACAGAATTATTTCATTAGCGATAGTCTCAGCTAAAGCCATGGAGGCACCGCCAGAAAAAATTGACGAATTTATTGAAAGATATAATGCTAATGAATTGTTCACAGAAGAAGAACAAAAGTTTTTAATGAAAAAACATCTGAATCAGAACGAGCTGATCCAGTACTCTTGGAAGTTAGAATGTATTTGGCTTCTGCTTTGGTCTGTAAATCTAATACCCGATATAGATGTTCCGGCCGATACGTGTAATGCTGAATATGTTTTTGAGACGGTTTTTCTTCATTCTAAACAAGAGTTGCTTGATAAATCCACTTTAAAACCAACCAGTGATATATTAGATAGTCTTGATTTTATTTATAGAGCACATTGGGCGGTACGAGAAGCTCAAATAAATCATTTGGAAGTTCCATCATCTCTAGATGAAGGCGTTGTATATGAAAGACACTACACTCTTAATTGGCTAGTAAATTATATGGATCAAGAATGGGAGGAAATAAGTACAGATACATAAAAGCTCAATACATACTTTTATGCTCCCTTATCAGGAGCGAAAGATCAGGGTTAAATGTGAAGTTATCCACTTAATCTAACAGGTGATTTACTTCAAGAAGGCAGGTTGCTGAGGCAGCCTTTTTCTTATGCACTAACGAGGCAGGTTAGCTGAATAAGGGACGAATTACCAGTACAAAAGTTTTGATATTTTGAGATAATCAATAAGCACCAAGTCTTTGAATGTAATAGGGTAGATTTGTGAAGAAAGTATTATACAAGTTAATTGGCTTGGTTTCGGGTGTATTAGTTGTAATTGTATTTATAAAATTAAGTAAACATTTCATGGGGAATGTATTACTAGGACTACCAATCGGAATATTTATTGCAGCCTATATAAGGCAATACACAGATAAAATTATAAATAAATTGTAGGTTCCATAAAATACATAGTTAAATAATTTAATCTTATTGAACTAAAGGTCGGTTTAGCTGAAGATGGAGTTGTGACGGGAGCTCTTTTTTCACGTAAAAGAACAGGCATGTTATAGTATAGGAGAACCGGATTTTATATTATCTGAGGTAATCTTAATCATCAAAGGAGTTTATTCATAATGCATGTGCTACAAAAAACACAAAAAATAGTTCGCTATCAGAATCAACAGGGCAAAATACATTACGGTATTGTTGAGGATGAGATGATATTACAACTGTCTAGCAGTTTTGCTGAACTTGTCAACAAGGAAATAAAGTATGACGGGGTAGAGCTGAAATATAGTGACGTGAAAATTTTGGAACCTGTAAAACCTTCGAAAGTGGTTAATTTCGGCTGGACATATGCAGGTCATGCGAAGGAAACAGGGGGAGAGGCAAACCTTATAGAACCATTTCTATTTTTAAAGCCATTATCTGCGCTTATTCCAGACAAGGAGAAAATTATCCTTCCTCCAAATGATCTATCCAACCAAGTAGAGCTTGAAGGGGAAGTTGCACTGGTGATTGGAAAGCGCGGAAAAAACATTAAAGAAGAAGATGCGCTTGATTATGTGTTTGGTTGCACGATATTTAATGACGTCACAGCAAGAGATCTTACAAAAAAAGATCCACAGTTTACGCGGGGCAAAGGATTTGATACGTTCGGACCTTTGGGGCCGTGCATCGTTACCGGGGTAGATCCTACAAATTTGCGGATTGTGACCACTTTAAACGGCCGCGTTGTCCAAGACGGGAATACCAATGAAATGTCTCTAAGCATTCCGTATCTAATCAGCTGGCTTTCGCAGGTAATGACACTTGAGCCAGGTGACATTTTGGCCACGGGTTCACCATCTGGCAGCTGCCCGATCAAGTCGGGGGATGAGGTCGTTGTTGAAGTCGAGAATATCGGTCGGTTATGTAATGAGGTTCAGTAGGATTTGCCAGTATTCTTAATGCCAAATTTGAAAATGTTCATAAATAGTTAGTAAAGAAAAGAGCTGTCTTTAGGTCAGCTCTTTTTTTTATGCATTGGGGCAGGCTAGTTCAAGATGAATTTTTTTCTTGAGGTCTAAAGTATGATCTTAGAACCGAAAAAGAAATTGAATTGACTATGCCCTTATTGGTTTTTACGGTAATTAAAAATAAAAGCAGACGGTACCGTCTGCTTTTAAATAGGCATTTCAAATATTACCAATTATTTTTCAAAACAATTTTTCCTATGGCCTCGCCTGACTCCATGTACTCATGGGCTTTTGAGACTTCATCAAACGTAAAAATGTTTGAATCCAAAAGCGGACGCAGCTGCTCTTCCTCAACCAAACTAGCAACCTTCTTCAAAATTTCTCCATAATGCTTATGCATGTCCTTGTTTAATATCTTCAACAACATAAAGGTTACATGTAGAGAAAGTCCTTTTGAATGCACTGGGGAGAGGTCATGAGTCGAACGGGCAGCAATGGCTGCTACCGTTCCATGTACCGCAGCCGCCTCAAAAGAGCGATCAAGGTTTTCACCACCTACCGTGTCAAACACAACGTCAAAACCTTTTCCGTCTGTATATTTTTGTACATAGTCGTGAACGCTTTCTTCTCGATAATTAATAGTTACATCTGCACCAAGGCGCGTGCCAATCTCCAGCTTCTCTTGCGAAGAGGCAGTTGTATAGACTGTCGCGCCTCCCCATTTGGCCAGTTGAATGGCAATGTGTCCAACACCGCCGGTTGCAGCATGGATCAGTATATCTTGTCCAGGGACAAGATTTGCCCGATTAAATAATGCTTCCCATGCGGTAATGGCAACTAAAGGTAAAGCTGCGGCTTCTTCCATCGTCAAATTTTTCGGTTTGTGAGCCAGTAAATCAACGTCTGCTAGCATATATTCTGCAAGTGCACCGCCAGTCCCTTTAAAACCACCCGCGCATCCAAACACTTCATCGCCAACTTTAAACTCAGTTACTCCTTCACCCACTGCAGATACCAAACCTGCAACATCCCCATGTAATACTGCTGGGAACTCGGGGGCAACGGCTGGAACTGCACCAGCACGGACTTTCGTATCAATAGGATTTACACTTGTAGCCTTGACTTGAATAAGTACATGTCCAGGTTTTAGTTCAGGTTTTGAAATCTCTTTAAATTGAAATACATTTGGATCACCAAAAGATTGAATAACTTGTGATTTCACTTTAGTCACTCCTATTTATTTTATGGGGAAATGTCTCATCACCTATTCATGTTAAGGATGAATACACCGGAGACATTAATCCGATTTTTTAGTAACATCTTTAATGATGAATAGTATGAAAAGAGTGAATGTTTAGTCTTTACTTGCAAAATCAATGATACTTTATATAATATAAAATTAAAAGTACGCACATTTTTGTTGAATAGGATAAAATTTGTAATATAGTATACAATTTGATACTTAAAAAGATTGGGGTGTCGATATGAAGGACTTTAAAACGGAAAAGTGTCCTGATACCACTGCTTGTCCTGTTGCAGTTACAGTAGATGTGATAGGAGGCAAATGGAAAGGGATCATATTATATAACTTAATTTCCGGCCCTAAACGTTTTAACGAATTAGGGAGACTTATGCCCTATACAACAAAACGTATGATAACGTTACAACTTCGAGAATTGGAACAGGATGGTATTGTACATCGTGAAATATATCGGGAGATTCCTCCAAAAGTTGAATATTCCCTTACTGCCTTTGGGGAAACATTAAAACCTATTATTTACCTAATGCGAGATTGGGGAGATATGTACGAAAATGAGGTTTTAATGAAACGAAAAATCTCAGAAAATAGGTAACATCAAATGATGTTCCCGAACCAACTAAACCAAAGCAATACCTTCAACTCCTCAGGTATGATTTCTAAATTTTATAACAAAGTTGATTGGAGAGGAAGGTGCGAGACTCTTGCGGGAAAAGCGCGTCTAAGGGAGACCCCGCAGGAGCAAAGGGCGCCGAGGGCGGACCGCCCGCGGAAAGCGAGTGCCTGGAATGGAAATCAGCGTCTAAATTGTACAAACCATAAAGAATCTGTAGACAAACTCGATTTTCATCTAGTTTGTCTACAGTCTGGGAGTTGTTTTGGCAACTCTTTTTTTAATGCAACTTAAGGGGCATGTTAACATGGAAAGGTATAATAAAGGAACTTAACGAGGTGCAAACATGCTTTTAAACGATTTTATGAATGAGAATTTTCCAAACTTAGAACTTAGACCACCCTTGTTTTATAGTTGGAAAACTGGTATCCGGTTTGAATTAGGTGTGGACTATGATAGTGATTATGCTTATGAAAATAGCCCCTATTTACAAGGAGTATATAAAAGGGCTATCACTTTATTCAAGTCCTTGCATTCTCATAACGATGATATTTATATCGTAGTTGACGTAAACGATTATGCAGATGGTTTTAAACATAAATCAAATACTTTTTCACGGTATATTAAAGAGAAGTCGATCTTATACCGGTTAAACCAAAAGACAACTTTTCATGACGATGATGAAGAAGGAACCTATAAAACACATAGATTTACATTAAAATGTAAAGCGTCTGACTTCAAATACATTCATATGTTAAAAGCAATCTGCAATCAAGATATGGGAATAAGGCCAAGTATTTTTAATAGAGTCTATTTTATAAACATCAACAGGAAAACTATATTTCACGTTTATGATGACAGGGGTTGTGATTTATTGGCGACTTCGCCCGAAACAATAAGAGATGTTTATGATAAATACAACGACTGGTTATTAGATTACGACAGAAATGAAATAGACGAGGTATTTAAATAAAGGATGTCCCCTTGTTAAAATAACAGGTACATTAGCAAAGATCAGAGCTGCCTTTAAGGCAGCTTTTTCTTTATGCATCGGGGCAGGTTAGTTGAAAGTTGTTGAATCAGTATTTACCCTTGACATTTGTTTTGAAACAGATTAACATGAAATCAACTTCACATGAAGTTAACTTCATGTGAAGAAAACTTCACCCCCAGGTGAATAAGTTGGTTAGGAGAGGTATGATTGAAAAATCTATTCATACAGCGTTTTTTAGTCTCAACGGTGATAATAATATTGGGAATCATTCAAATAATTCTCGATACATCACAAAGATTTAATTTTGGCTATATCATAGTATTCCTAGGTGGGATAATTTTGTTGTACTCAACAATTTCTTACATAACATCCGGTAAGAATAAATCACTAGAAAAGGAACTATCGAAGGAGTACGACGAAAGAGATGCTTTAATTGATGGGAAAGTTGCTCGCTTTTCCTTGCAAATTCTGATGTGCGAAATTTTTATTCTTATGTTTATAACTAATTATGTCGTTATCCCAACAAATACTGTATTATTTGTTGTCTTAGTCTCATTAATAATTAGCCAAATTGGGTCTAGAAAGTATTACAATCATTTCCTTTAATTCGGAGGATTTATGAAAAATAGAGTAAAAGAATTGCGAATAGAATATGGAATAACGCAACAAGAATTAGCTGATAAAGTAAGTGTATCTTCTAGAACGATCATCTCATTAGAAAAACAAAAGTATAATCCATCTGTGTTACTTGCGTATAAAATAGCTTCAGTTTTTAATTTATCAATTGAAGAAACTTTTATTTTTGATGAGGATGACAAATAATACATTTCACAAAGATGAACATATTAAACAAACAACGGAGGAACATAAATGCTTAATGTATTATTTATTTTTGGGGCTGTTTTAATAGTTTGGGGTATTTATCGTATGAAAACAGATGATGGCTTATTTGGGAAAAACCGAAAAAGTAAAAACATATTCAATTTAATGCTAATGGGAGAAGCTTCAGGATTAGGGCAATTTTTGAGTGGAATTCTGTGTATTATTATAGGGATTATTGCAGTTATTATGAAGTGAAGATAGGAGCTGCCTTTAAGGCAGCTCTTTCTTTATGCATCGGGCCAGGATAGTTATAGAATGAATTACGTGAAAATGACCTTAATGATAAAATTAGTTAAATGGACTGTTACATCATTAAAGGGGGAGAAGGATGGAAATTCGTTCAGTGAAAGGGTCAGATTACTATGCAATATCTCCACTAATCAATGAGTGGTGGGGAGGAAGGCAAATGTCTGATATGTTACCGAAATTATTCTTTGATCATTTTACAAATACAAGTTTCATAGCCGAAAAGGAAGGGGAAATAGTCGGTTTCCTAATAGGGATTCTATCTCAATCTCAATCTGATGAGGCATATATTCACTTTGTCGGAGTACATCCTGAATACAGAAAAAATGATATCGGAAGACATTTATACAAACAATTTTTTAATGTAGTAAATGAAAATGGCCGCAATGTTGTCCGTTGTGTAACGTCACCTGTCAACAAATCTTCAATTGCCTATCATACCAAGATGGGATTTGAAATTGAAGAGGGAGATAAATTAATTGATGGTGTTTCAGTCCACACTGACTATGACGGACCCAATCAAGATAGAGTTTTATTCATGAAACAGTTATCAAGTTACGAGGACTGACAATGGAAAAAAGGTCGACCAGTAAAAATCTGGTCGACCTTTTTTTCATAGAATCCACTAAGGCGGGACTGTCAGCTAAAGTGTTTTTTATTCATTGCTTATCTTTTTCTGCATAAACGATTTTTCTTCCAGATGTTCTTTATCCTCGTTCACATTTCCTTTTTCTTTAAATATTGCAAATCCTGTTATTGCGTAGATTATGGCAAGAATGGGTGTTAAGACGGCTTGATAAGCATAAGGGAAAAAATCCAAAGTCGAGACTCCTAATACCCCTGATAAATAAATGGCTGTTAACGACCAAGGAACGAGATAGGAAAACATGGTTCCTCCATCTTCTAACGTTCTGGAAAGAACGGTTAGCGATACGTTATGTTTTTTATAAGCGGATTTAAACATTTGACCAGGCAATATAATGGACATATACTGACTTGCTGTAAGCATATCTGTAACTAATCCTGAGAATAAGGTTGTTAAAACAAGACTCCGTGCACTTTTGATTGTATTCTTAATGCTGCCTAAAATAGCACTTACAATACCTGTTCTTTGTAGTATCTCTCCAAAACCGAGAATTAAAATTGATAGAGTAACAGTCGGCATCATGTTTGCTATACCGCCTCTATTAAGTAAGTTGTCGACTTGTTCCACCCCGGTCTGTATTTGGAATCCTTTAGATAATGCGGTGAAAATGGTGTTTATATCATAATTTGTTTGAATTAAGGCAGCAGCAACCACCCCGCCTAATGCTGATATTAACAAGGCAATTAATGGAGGAACTTTCTTTGCAGCTAATAAAATCGTTAAAACCGGTACTAGCAGCAAAAAGGGACTAATCACAAAGTGTTTAGACAACGTATCTGTAATTAAATCTATTTTGGTCACATCCAGCGAATTATGGGAAAACTTCATTCCTTGAATTCCATACAAGATAGTACTGATGACCAGTATTGGGAGAACGGAATAAAGCATGGACCGAATATGGCTCGTGAGTTCGACTCCCGTAACAGCTACTGCCAAGTTTGTAGTGTCGGCAAATGGCGAGATTTTATTTCCAAATATGGCCCCTGATACAACCATGCCTGCTGTTAATGCCGGTGGTATTCCCATTCCATAGCCAATGCCCATAAATGCGACTCCAAGTGTACCTGCTGATGCATAAGCGCTGCCGATAAAAAAGGACGTAACACATAATATTAGAAAACCTGATACTAAAAACACGGTGGGAGACAATAATTTTAGCCCATAAAAAATAATGGTGGGAACGATTCCCGAGACAATCCAGGAACCAATGACCATTCCCACACTCATTAAAATCAACACGACAAGCAATGATTTCTTACAACCATCAACAAAGTATTCTTGCAGTTCCTTGCCTTTAAATCCCTGGGTTAATAGAACGATGGAAATGGCGATGGTTGCGACAATAAATACTATATCAGTAGGCAGTTTCAAAATGCCGTTGCCGATTGATAAAACCGTTATTAATACAAGAATAGTCAGCAATGCCACCTTGAGTGAAACCTTATTTTCAACTTCATTCATGGACTTTTCTCCCCCCTTAACACTTCTTTCTTTTTAAATAGTTGATGTGCTAACTCATTTTCATCGGTAATTTTGTAGTTGTAGCATTAGGTACAAAATCGAGATCATTGCGAGCCGTTAAACCCAGTGCTTCTTCCGGAAATGTAAATTCTCTGCCTTGAACGACACACGTTTCTTCATGTGTAAGAATGCCTTTATATACGGTTAAGCTTCTTCTTAAGTACCCATCTCTCCTACATGCCTCCGCTACACCGTTGTTCGCGATAGACCGGATATGAGGTAAAACGGATGCAGCATAGGCTTTAGAGGCAGTATGTGGTGCAGCTCCTGGTATATTATCGACTCCGTAATGAACTACGCCATCTAACACATAAGTGGGGTCTGCATGTGTTGTCGGTTTATAGGTTTCAATTGCCCCGCCTACATCCGCACTGATGTCTACAATCACTGAACCTTTTTTCATGATCTTTAACATATCTCTAGTAATTAAATGATCTTTTCTATGTTTTGGCCATTTAACACAATTAATGACTAAGTCTATATCTTGAAGGACTTTCTTAATACTTTGTTGATTGGAAATCATTGTGTTTACATTTTTAGGGAAAATTTCTTGGCAATGCCTTAATGCACCAATATTAATGTCCATCAGGGTGACGTCAGCACCTAAGGCGGAAACAATTTCTGTAGCTGCTTTTCCAACAATTCCAGCTCCAAGCACCAAGACATTCGCTCCCGATGCGCCGCCAATTCCGCATATAAGCTGTCCGTTTCCTCCATTTATACTAAGCAAATGATAAGCTCCCATTAAAGCTCCTAATTTGCCTGCAACTTCACAATTCGGGGAACCGTATCTATGGGAATCTTCTGCCGTAAGTGCAATCACTTTTTTCTTAATTAATACGTCCACTTCTTCTCTGTTTGAAGCCGGATGAAGGCAGGCGAAGATCATTTGATTTTCCCTTAACAGCTCATATTCTTCAGGTGAAATTTCCTTAACTTTCACAATAAAGTCAGCTTCCTTATATATTTCGTCCATGGTCAGTCTGATTTGTGCGCCTACTTCAAGATACTCCTCATCAGTGAAGCCAGCTTTCAAACCAGCTTCTGTCTCGATTAACACGCAATGCCCATCTCCAACTAACTCAGCAGCTTCTATTGGCGTAAATACAACGCGATCTTCTCCAGCTTTGATTTCCCTTGGCATACCAATTTTCATAACTATACCCCTTCTTCCTATTTTTTATAGAAATGAAATGCTTTGTGCTACATCTGTAAACTTAGCAAGAAGTATGCCAAGAGAACTCATCATTTTCCGCTGTTTTATGCAGAAAAATAAGAGTTTCCCGTTATGAAAATGTCGATTTCAGATAATGAGAATGATTAAATTGTTAATATTTAAGCAATGGATGTTATATTTTGGGCACTTTCTACATCGTTTATTTGTCCATTGTTAGCTTTTGGGCACTATTTCGTACAATCTGATCTTATTTTGCAGAGTCTGTCTTGGGATTTCGAGTAATTTAGCTGCTTGTGATACGTTGTTTTTTGTTTGATGGATCGCTTTTTCGATCATTATCTTTTCTAATCTGGCAACAGCATCTTTTAATGGTTCAATCTGAAATTCTTCTTCACTATGTCTAATGAAATTTTTCACACGCTCTTCAATATCTTTCATTTGAAGTGTATCTTCCCATTCATCTATTTGATTGATCGCAAATTCAACAATATGTTCCAACTCCCGTACATTCCCTGGCCAGCTGTACCTCAAGAGAAAGTCATATACCTCTTTCGATACGTTGGTAATATTTTTGTGCAGCAGCACATTATATTTAGAGATGAAAAAATCCAATAAAGGCTTAATATCATTTATCCGTTCACGTAATGGCGGAATATTGAGCGTCATTACACACAATCTGTAATATAAATCAAGCCGCATATCTTTATCCTTTACACAATCTTCAGGGCGTTTATTGGAAGCCGTGATTATTCGTACATCAACTTTTCTAATATTTCTATCTCCTAATCTTCGAATATACCCGTCCTGCAATACTCTTAATAACTTGGACTGGAGATGAATTGGCATTGAGTTAATCTCATCCAGGAAAATGGTTCCTCCTTCCGCTATTTCAAATAAACCCGGATTATTTTCTGCCCCTGTAAAACTTCCTTTTATAGTCCCGAACAAAATACTTTCAATTAAGGCTTCCGGAATGGCAGCACAGTTTTGCGCAATGAAAGGCTTTTCTGCACGATTACTGGCATTATGCAGTGATTGAGCAAATAATTCTTTTCCTGTTCCTGTTTCACCATATATAAAGACGGGGGAGCTTCCTTTAGCGATTTTTTCAGTTAAACTCTTTAAATTCTTCATTTGTTCATTATCAGTAATAATATCTTTTAACGTATATTTTGCTCGTTCTGGCCGTATATTTTCCAGTAATCGTTTATCACCTTTAAACATTTCCGAATTTATCTCGATTGCATTATTAGGAATTGAATCTTCTTTACTTCTTTCTTTCGATAATTCAATTGCACCAATAATTTTCCCATGGGCCCTGATTGGTAAAGAAATATTTGTGGTTTCAATTTTCCGTCCCATAAAATCAACAATTTCTTGCTTGCCTTTAAAAATAGGGCGACCTGTTTTCAGTGCATTTAATAACGTACTCGATTTTTCATTTAACGTAGGAAATACAGAAAATAAGCTTTCTCCTAATATTTCCTCTCGTTCGAGAATTTCAGAGTGAAATATAGGATTAAATTTGATTGTAAATAAGATTGTCCCTTTATTATCTATAATGGTAATGCCATCAATGTATTTCAGTTGATCTAGAATCTCATAATTATCTAATCTGCTCATTGGATTCCCCTCCATGATTTTGTAGTTGTCTGGTATTTTTTGTGATTTTCTTCTTCTTAGGCAGCTCTTCTTTTATGGTCCTATAGGGACAGGATAGTTCAACAAAGATAAGATATAATTTGGATTAATATATAATTTTTTAATGAAAATAGAAAGGAAACATAAATATGACAGAAATGGTACCACTGACGTCGGAGAATTTGGAGCTATGTATCGAACTCTATATGAAAGTTTTTAATAGTGAACCATGGAATGAAAGATGGACATATGAAACGGCTAAAGAGAGACTTTCAGACTTATTGCATACGCCTAAATTTCTTGGCTTTTTATTTCATATTGATCACAATCCAGTTGGTTTCATTGCTGGAAATAGTAAGGTGTCTTATCAAGGTTTAACTTATTATTTGGCAGAACTTTGTGTGAATAATGAAATGCAAGGTAAAGGGCATGGCTCAAAAGTGCTTCATTCTTTAGAAGATGAACTAATGAAGAGAGAGATTAAAAGTCTATATTTATTAACTGCTAATGACGGGCTTGCAGAAGCATTTTATCTAAAAAATTATTATGTTGTAAATGAAGATAGGGTGGTTATGAAGAAAAATTTATGTTGAAAAATAGTCATGGGATGTGATGGAACAATGTCGAAATCTGTAAAATTGTATCAATTAAGCCGAAAAGTACATAAGTGGACTGGACTAATTTTATCCGTTTTTTTTATGTTCATCGCAGTCACAGGCCTCGTGCTTGTTTATATGATACCACTCGGAGTGGCTGATGAGTTAAGGACGGGGAAAGAGGCGAGTCCAGATCAAGCGATTCCTATGGAGAAGGTCGTGTCCATTGCTACGTCTCAGGATCTTCCAGGTGCGGACTCGGTTGAAGATATATTTAGAATTGAATATAGACCAAGTGCAAATGTGTACCAGGTGCGCTTTAATAACGGTCAAGGTGTTCAAATAGATGTGAGTACGGGAAAAGTGTTATCCACAAATCCAGATTACTCGACTTTCCTCATTACTTTGCATGATGGATCGTTCTTTGGCGATTGGTATAGATACACTATCCTCACAATGACCGGTTTATCCTTAATACTGCTGTCATTTTCAGGGTATTACATGTTCGGGTATCCTCTCTATAAGCGTCTAATGGCGAAAAAAAAGCAATCTTAATATGAGGTGGTAATGTGTCTATAAAAGGTTTGAATCACTTTTTATTTTCCGTTTCTAACTTAGAGAGTTCCATTGAATTTTATCAAAATGTTTTTGATGCAAAATTGTTGGTTAAGGGGAGAAACACAGCCTATTTTGATTTGAATGGAATATGGATTGCCTTGAATGTAGAAAAAGATATTCCCCGTAATGAAATAAGCCAATCATACACACATATAGCTTTTTCCATAGAAGAAGCTGACTTTATGAACATGTACGAGAAACTAATGGAATTGAATGTAAACATCTTGTCAGGTCGTCCAAGAGATGAAAAAGATAAGAAGTCCATTTATTTCACTGATCCAGATGGTCATAAGTTTGAGTTTCATACAGGTTCTTTAAAAGATAGAATGGATTACTACAAACAAGAAAAAACACATATGGAGTTTTTCGACTGATAAGTAAGCTATTTTCAAAGGAAAAGGGGGAACATTCATGAAAACTATCGGCCTTATTGGCGGAATGAGTTGGGAGTCATCGTTAGAATATTATCGAATCATCAACGAAGAAGTAAAAACCAAATTGGGAGGATTGCATTCAGCCAAGTGCATTTTATATAGCGTCGATTTTGAAGAAATCGAACGCTACCAAGCTGACGGAGATTGGGAAAGCTCTGGTGAATTATTAGGCGATGTAGCTCTGTCTTTGGAAAAGGCAGGTGCCGAAATGATTGTAATTTGTACAAATACGATGCATAAAGTGGTCGGGTATATTGAAGAAAAAGTCAGTTTACCGATTTTACACATTGCTGATTCAACAGCTAAACAAATTCAAAAGTCCAAAATCAGTACGGTTGGTTTACTTGGCACTAAATATACGATGGAGCAAGACTTTTATAAAACACGAATTGAGTCCAATGGAATCAAGGTTTTAATACCAAATGATCAGGATAGAAAAGTCATCAATAAAGTAATTTATGAAGAATTATGTTTAGGGGAAATTCAAGAATCATCGAGGGATTATTACAAAAAGGTTATCAAGGGGTTAGTTGATGATGGAGCGGAAGGAATAATATTAGGCTGCACCGAAATTGGATTACTAGTTAAACCAGAGGATTCAGAAGTGCCATTATTTGATACAGCTGTAATCCATGCCATTGAAGCTGTTAATATGGCATTAGAAAAATCATTGGATTAGACATTGTGCGTAAATAAAAGGGGTTGCTGCGGCAGCCTTTTTTTGTGGAGATGGAGGGGCAGGATAGTTTAATAAAGAAAATAAAAATAAATCCCTCTATAAAATTTTCGCTGTATTCACTGAAGAGGGAAATGGAAAAGATTTTGATTTGGGCGGCTGGTTGAAAAAAATGAATAAACAATCATATAAGGTCAATTCTATATACAAGAATGATAAAAAGGAGATTACAAAGTGAAGCCATATGAAATAAAAAATATGATTATTGATGACGAGTTTGATGGTGAAGAATCGGTTACAGCTGATTTTACTCACAATTATAAAGAATATAGCATTACTTTAAAAAAAGCAGATCTTGAAATAATTAATACATGGGTTTTGGAGGATGGTTCATCTCTTCCAGCAAATTTATCAGGTACTATCATTGAATCAATAAGGGAGGATATTAAAAAGAGAATCTAGTCATTTTGATATTGAGTAAATTGATTTATTTAAGAAAAAATCAATTAGTCGATGAGGTGATAGAGCCCCAGATAGATAAAAGGTATTTCAAAAAATATGGCTTGGCAATTCAAAATGTGCAGACCAGTATATAAGAAGTTTGGTTATAAATGGGGTACTATAAGCGAAACTGTAAGTGAAGGAAGTAGTATCGGATTCTCGAAATATATAAAAAGTAATTGCATGGAGACAACGTTGGTCAATTTGTTGCCATGTTTACCAAAAGAGTCGTTTTTCTTATGAGAAAACGATTCTTTTTATTTAGTATGTGAAAAAATGTACGTAAACAATCGGGTGCGTTAGCTGAAGATCAGAGCTGTCTTTAAGGCAGCTTATTCTTTATGGAACTATTTGGGCAGTGAAGAGCTAAAAAGTATTAACTTCTCCACTTGCTACTATTATAGAAAAACGATACAAAAAATTGTCACCAGGAATATCTGGTGACCTTATAGTACGAATGGCAACATTAGATTTATTAAAGAGCAGTGAGCTGCTGCCTCAACAAATGTAAATTTATATTAGCTTCAGACATAATATCTTTCATTAACCTTTCAACGGTTTGACTCTTGGCTAATCTTGGACTTTGTCCAGACCAGAGTGACATGAAATCTTGATTATTTTGTCCACTGCACGTTTTTCTAATTACTTGAGTTAATAGGTTTTGAACAGGAAAATCTGGTACAAGCAATTCATGCTCCAGCATATCTGCAATAAATTTGTTTTTAATACCTCTTGCCCATTTACCAGAAAAGGCACGAGTAAAGGTTGTCTGGTCTTCATCAGCATTCAAAATGGCTTCTTTATGTACCTTATGTGCCCCACTTTCTATACAAGTCAAGAAAGCTGTACCCATTTGTACACCTTGTGCTCCTAAGAAGAGTGAAGCCATTAATCCTCTTCCATCCATAATTCCTCCTGCAGCAATAACAGGTATGCTTACATTGTCAACAGCCTGCGGAATAAGTGACATTAAACCTACTAGGCTCTCCTGATGACCATCAATAAAGTTCCCGCGATGCCCGCCAGCTTCACTGCCTTGCATAACAACCATATCCATTCCCGCTTTTTCATTTTCAACGGCTTCCCTTACCGTTGTAGCTGTTCCTATAAGAGTGATGTTATGCTGTTTTAATTCATCCATCACTTCCTTAGGAGGAATACCAAATGTAAAGGAACAAATAGATACATTCTCTTCAATGACAACCTTAACTTGTTCAATGAAGCTTTCATAAATTTTTTTATACTCAGGAATGTCCATGCTGTCTGTTTGTTCTAAATTTAATTGCTTACGAATGGTGTGTAAAAGCTGGTTAGCTGATTGGACTGCGTCAGGCGTTACGTTAAATTCGTTTGGCACGAATAGATTGATGCCAAAAGGGTTTGAAGTTAACTGCTTGATTTCTCTAATCTGCTCTCTTATTTGTATTGGTGTCTGATAGCCTGCTCCGATCATTCCAAGTCCCCCAGCATTGGATACCTCGGCTACTAAATTCGAAGTGGTGATCCCGCCAGCCATAGGAGCTTGTATAATAGGATTCTTAATCTTCAAATGCTTCATCATTCCATTATTTAACATCAGCGACTCCCCTAATTTTGTATTTTAATCCCAATTAATTCTCTTCTGTTTTTTTTATATTGGATGGATGAACGTTAGGGTTGATCTCGAAATGAATCCCACTTGAAAGCAAAATTGCCCCAAAGAAGACAACACTTGCTGCGCCAATAAAAGCAGCATTAAAATCATGTGTGAGTGATGATAAAACTCCAGCAAGGGTTGGTCCTATCAACTGTCCAATAGCATAAATAGCGGTCAAAATGCCAATAGTCCGACTGCTATCAGATGGATTCATTTCCCGTCCCAATGTTGTAGCAAGGGTGGTGATACCCATAAACGTGGCTCCAAATAATAAAGCACTTATGACAAAACTAGTTTTTGACATCCAAAAGGCTGGCATCGCAATACCCAAGGATTGCAGAGCCATTGCAAGCACTAAAGATTTAATGAATCCCCATTTTTTAGCTAGTAAAGACCAGATGAGACACGATGGAATCGCAGCCAATCCCACCATCATCCAAACTAAGGTAGCACCATCATGAAAGTATGTGGTCTTTTCAGCGATGGATACGATAAACGTTCCGGTAACAATGTAACCCAATCCTTCTAAACCATACGCAATAATCAACCATATAAGCCATTTAGCGGGGGGCACCTTTACAATCATAGCTTGTTTACTTTTCTTCTCGACAACGTTAGGGGTTTCATCGAGCCAGATCCATACAAAGATCGCAAGAATTCCACTTACAACAGCTAATCCTATCCATGTTCCTTCCCACCGAAATAAATGGTTTAAACTCGGAATCATTAGACTGGATAAAAAGATTCCCAAACCTACTCCCCCATAAAAAATCCCCGACCAACTGGTTTTTCTTATAGTTGCAAGTTTATCTAACACGATACCGGAGGCTAAGACCAACACAAACGCACTGGCAAACCCTGATAGAAAGCGAAGTCCATTCCAAAGTAAATGAGAGTATGAGAGACCCATTAGGGCAGTGGTTAAGATACTGATGATTAGACTTATTCTTAACAAAATGGTTCTATACTTCTTAAAAGGAATGGCACCTGCTAAAATTGCTCCAAGCAAATATCCTGCGTAATTACTGGATGCTATATAACCAGCAACTGTATTTGATAAAGAAAGTTCTTTTTGCATAAGGGGAAGGATGGGAGTATATGCAAATCTTCCAATCCCCATAGCAATGATTAAAGAAAATATTCCCCCTATTAAAAAAAGATAAGTTTGATTCTTCAAAGATTCTCCTCCAATGAAATTGTATACGTTAAGCATACCTTTATAGCTATAATGAACCTGTTAGAAACTGTGCTTCCCCTCGTCCAAAACTCCAGTCAGCATCGCTGTTTTCTGTTATAGAAACCATCAAGTCCTGTGGAGAAATCCCACAGTCCGATTCAAGTTTATGAGCAAGAAGTGAGTATAAGGTTTCTTTCTGTTTTTCAGTTCTTTTTTTACTTACTATACTAATGATCACTAGGTCTCTGCTTCTTTTAAACCCCAGTCCGGTATCCTCGATTATTAGCTCATGTGGCGGGTGCTGATGAACTATTTGATAACGATCACTTTCAGGTACTTGGAAAGCTTCCACCATCGCATGGTGAGCCGAATCCAATAATTTTTTTAACGTTTCTTCGCTTCTTCCTTCTACCAAATCAAAACGTAATAATGGCATTTTGTGTATCTCCCCTCAAAATAAAATGGTTTTAGAGTGTCCAATTGAAATGTAGGATATTATAAGCATATCTTTTCTTTGCTATATGGTATAATACTTAAAATTTATATTTGGTATCACTTTTAATGATGGCTAAAAGATAAATCAACCAAGGAGAGATTATTTTGGATTTGCATTCATTAAAAATTTTCCAGAGTGTTGCTAAGATGGGGAGCATTTCTCAAGCAGCAAGGGAACTTCAATATGCACAGTCAAATATCACGATGAAAATACAGCAGTTGGAATCGGATCTTCAAACAACTCTTTTTTATAGACATAATCGCGGCACTGCATTAACTGACAAAGGAAGCATGTTGCTAACATATACAGAAAAAATATTCGACCTCATAGAAGAAACCAAAAATATGATGAATGATGATCAAACACCTAGAGGTCCGTTAAATATTGGTTCAATGGAAACAACCGCAGCAGTTCGCTTACCAGTCTTGTTTTCAAAGTATCATAAAGGTTTTCCGGAGGTAGATTTAACTTTAAAAACAGGCTCTACTGAACAAAATATTCAAGCAGTCCTTCAGAATGAATTGGACGGAGCTTTTGTGGCTGGACCCATTAATCACCCCGATCTCATTCAGAAAGAAGTATTCGAAGAGGAACTAATTCTCATTACAGATACAGTTCATCCTCCTATATCTTCTATCGAAGATATTCAAACAAGGACGCTGCTTGTCTTTCATGCAGGATGTGCTTATCGGGAAAAGTTTGAACTATGGTTAAAACAAGAGAAGATAATACCAAATAAGATAATGGAATTTGGCACTTTAGATGGGATCATCGGTTGTGTCGCAGCTGGTCTAGGTATAAGTATGCTTCCACAAAGTGTTATTGCAAAGCATGAACAAGACGGCCTTAGACAACATTCAATTCCGAATCAAAACGGAAAAGTCAAAACAGTATTCATTTATCGAAAAGGTAAGTATGCACCTGCGTCTTTAATGAAATTTATCAATATGTTAAGTGATGAGGAGGAATTGTTAGATAATGAAAGGTTAATTTAAGCGGGGGTTATATTAACAGGTCCATTACTTCAATAACAGGGGTTGCTGCGGCAGCCTTTTTTTTGTGGAGTAAAAGGGGCAGGTTAGTTTAATGAAAATAATCATGAATAGTAAAACAACAACTGAATAACTAAATTGGTATTTTTGTTGACATGAAACATATCCTAATGTTAGGCTATATTTATCCTATTGTTAGGATAAATAATTATAGGATAAAAAATAGTGAAATAAATGGAAAAAGGGGAGAGAAATAATGAGTGTATTGTCAATTATTCTTCAAGTTATATTAGGATTGGGATTCCTAATGTTTGGATTTATGAAGTTCGGATCAAAGCAAATGGTGGAAGGGTTTAAGCATTATGGGTATCCAGGATGGTTTAGAGTGTTTACAGGTATGGCAGAAGTCGTTTCAGCGGTATTGGTCATCGCAGGTATTTGGAATGAGAGTTTAGCTGCATGGGGAGGATTATTCATTGTAATAACGATGATTGGTGCCGTTTTTACTCATATTAAAATGAAAGATACTGTAAAACAAATGATGATGCCGATCATTTTATTCATTCTTGGATTAGTGGTTCTACTTATAAATTTCGGAGCTTTGCTTGGATAAATAGCCAATTGACCTATAGGAGGGTTAAAAATGGAAATTAAAATTATTAAACCAGAAGATCAAGCACACGGGCAGTTTGATGATGGAAAAATAAAAGAGCAAAAACCGATTGGCTTTTCTGGAGAAGGGTCTCTAATAAATCGACTAGGACCATTATTTTACTGGGCTTGGGGGCATTCTCAAGAACATGCAGAAATTGGGCTGCACCCACATCAAGGTTTTGAAATCATCACCTATGTGATAAAGGGTAAAGCTTATCATCGGGATACACTTGGTACGGAAAGTGTTGTAGAAGAAGGGGGAACCCAGCTCATGCAAACAGGCTCCGGTGTGTATCATGCAGAAGCATTAAAAGAACCATCGGAAATCTTTCAAATCTGGTTTGAACCGCATTTAAGTCAGGCTGTAAAACGTACACCGTCTTATTCACAAT
Organism: Peribacillus simplex NBRC 15720 = DSM 1321; assembly: GCF_002243645.1. Lineage (NCBI taxonomy): Bacteria > Bacillati > Bacillota > Bacilli > Caryophanales > Bacillaceae > Peribacillus > Peribacillus simplex. The sequence continues at coordinate 3,470,535 of NZ_CP017704.1, forward strand.
ACGACTCCAATGATTTTTCTATAACGGATAAAGATGGTGTGAAAATAAAAACATTACTGGGAAATGATTCGTCAATGAAAATCGTGACAGATGCTTCGATGTGGGATGTAATCATTCCAAAGGGAACAGTATATACTCATGGCATTTCATCGGATCGTATATTAGCTGGTTTAGCCATCAGAGGCGATGGAGCATTTTCATTAGACACGAATGAACCCACTCGTGTAGCAGAAAAAGATTTTGCCATCGTTCAATCAGGACAGGGCGGAGAAGTAACAATTCAAGCATTAGATAAAGACTTTAGAATCTTCCTAATTGAAGTTCCGACTGAAGTTGATTATCCTTTATACAGAAAACCAAAATAACCAATTGTAATTTCAAAAGTTAGTTGTAATAGGAGGTTCGGTGAATGTATCAAGGAGATGAACAAAGCCAGATTGATCTACGTCTTTTCCGTATCTGGCTTAAGGCAAGTAAAACTATTTTTGGTCATGTCGTTAAAGATATTGAAAGACACGGGATTAGTTCAGAGAATTTTATGATTCTGGAACTTCTTTATAATAAGGGACCCCACTCCATTCAAAAAATTAGTGAAAAATTGTCTATTCCAAGTGGGAGCATCACTTACGTTGTGGATAAACTTGAAAAAAAAGAATTCGTTAAAAGGGAGCCAAGTCCAACAGACCGCCGAGCTTCAAACGTAGTTCTAACTGACAAAGGACAAAGTTTATTTAAAGAAATCTTTCCCCAACACGTTGAAGTCATAACTAAAAATTTGTCTTTTATAAGTAATGAGGAAAAAATACAGTTAGCGAATCTACTCAAAAGGCTTGGACTAGGTGCACAGGATTGAGATAACCAAATAAATAAAAACATCACAGAGGAAGAAAAATAAGCGATTGTAAAAAAGCAGAAACGGTGCGTGCACCATCTTCAAACAATACCTTACAAACAAAGACCGTTTAATTTCGGTCTTTTTTTTGATTAGGCTAAGGTTGAATTTGTAGTTTTTGAAGCGAAGATTTTAAGTTTTGAAAGATTTAATCATTTTATCTGCTCAAGCAATTCATACCTAAAAAGACTATCATCTGTACATAAGTAAAAAAGAAAAAGAACAATCTGGCCCTTTATTTGAAGAAGAATGGTACCTAAACGATATTAATTTTAGATTACAAGGGTGATTAGGAGTTTGAGGTTTTCAAGTATTGTACTATGATAAATTTAAATTATTTGAGTTGGGAAGGGTATGGGACAGTGACCATACTCTTACAGAATTACCTAAGGAGTGATAAAATGGCACGTGTTTTATTTATTAATGGTGGGTCAGAAGGACATATCAATCCAACTATTGGAGTTGTGCAAGAGCTTATTTCGCGTGGAGAAGAGGTAGTGTACTTTACGATAGAAGCTTTTCGAGAACGTATTGAGAAGACGGGAGCTACTGTACGAACAATTGACGGTGAAAAATTTATAAAAGCTTTTCTCTCAGGTGGAAGAAATTATTTACTCGAAAGAATCAACGGTCTTTTACGTACGGTAGATATCGTCATACCTAGCGTTCTTGAACAGATCAAAGGAGAACATTTTGATTACATCATCCATGATTCCATGTTTGGTTGTGGACGTTTACTTGCCCAAATCCTTAAACTTCCCGCAATCAATTCTTGTACTTCTTTTGCGCAGACAAATGCATCATTCGATAAAATACTGGAACAGCTTTCTAAAGAAATTCCTACAGAAATAGTTAAACCTATATACGATGAATTTCAAAGACTGACGGTAATGGTGAAGGAAAAATATGATGTGGAGATCCATTCTCCTTACGAAGTTTTTTGTAATCCTGCACCACTTTCAATCGTTTATACAACTAGGGAGTTTCAACCTTTTGGAGAAGCATTCGACCAAACTTACAAATTTGTAGGTCCATCCATCTCTTCACGATTAAAACAGGATAACTTTGACCTTGCTGCTATCAAAGGAAAAAGTCCCATTTACATTTCACTCGGGACAGTTTTTAACCGTGCTGTTGATTTTTATAAGCTTTGTTTTGAAGCATTTGGAAATAGCAATCACACGGTTGTAATGTCGATCGGTCAACAAACCCCACTAATTGATTTAGGAGAGATCCCCCAAAACTTCATTGTAAAAAAATATGTTCCACAAACGGAAGTGCTAAAATACACCAAATTATTTATCACACATGGTGGAATGAATAGTACCAATGAGGGTCTCTACTACGGGGTTCCGCTAATTGTAATCCCACAAAGCGCGGATCAACCGATTATTGCTCACCAAGTTGCCAATATCGGAGCCGGTATTAGATTACAAATGCAAAGCTTGACTACAAATCAACTACGTGAGGCCGCAGATCATGTGTTAAACGACCCATCTTTCCATAAAGCTGTTTCAAATATAAGGGAATCCTTTCAAAAATCGGGTGGATATCACCAAGCGGTTGATGAGATTTTTGAATTTAAAAGTCGATATGATATCTAAATATTAAAATTTATCAGCTGCCATTATCGGTGGCTGATAAAAGGTTTTGAAAAACATCAACCGAGAATGGTTCAAAAGATATTACGTCAGGGATAATTTAAACCTTGTTAAACTAACAGATGCTTTAGCTGATGATCGGAGCTGTCTATAAGGCAGCTTTTTCTTTATGCAACTAACTGGGCAGGATAGTTCCATAAGGAATACTAATATTAGATCTAACGAGGAACTTATTTTAAGGAGGAAAACATGAGCTTAGAGCATGATTTTTACCTTATTTCTAAGACAACTGATTTAAAAGTCAGTTCTATAAAAAAACGAAAAAATCTCTAATCTAATCTTTTAGAGATTTTTTAAATGCAAAAACACAACTTTTATTTAGTTAATAAGTCTAAGTGATAAAGTGTAGGAGTGATTCAATTAATGCCTTCTTTAGTTGAACAAGCTTCTAATAACTGTCCTTAAATTAAATCACTTGTACTCCAATTATTTATTTGTTATTTCTTTGCTGTAGTAAAAATAATGCTAGACCAATTAAGATGAGTGCGATTCCTATACCTTGTTGTAAAGAAATGACCTCATCCAAAATGAAATATGCGAGTATACAAGTTCCGATCGTCTCTCCTAATATGCTCATTGAAATAACTGAGGTACTTAGCCATTTCAACAACCAATTAAAAACCGTTTGCCCTAATATCGTTGCAATAAACGCTAATCCAATAAAGGACAACCATGTTTGTTTGGAATAATTGACGAAAGAAGTTTGCTGGCTGAAAACAAAAATACTTAAAAATAGTGCGCTACTGGTATAACCGATGATTGAATAAGGGATAAGAGATAATCTTTTACGAACATGCTGGCCAATGAAGAAGTAGGCCGTTATAACACCTGCTGCAATAAAAGCAAGTATATCGCCAAATAATGCCTGACCACTAATTTGAAAATCTTGCCATCCAATGACAATACTTCCTGCAATCGCTACGAGACAGCCCATTATAGCGCCTTTACTGAAGTGCTCTTTGAATAGAAAGTAACCGCCAACCATCGAAAAAAGTGGTTGTAATGTGACGATGACAGTCGAACTTGCTACTGATGTGTAATTTAATGATTCAAACCACAATAAATAATGTGCTGCCAGAAATAAACCTGAGAGTAATCCAAGTCCCCATTGTTTTTTTGACAACGAACGTATTTCTTTACGGTTCTTTTTATTTACTAATAAAAATGGCAAAAGCATTACTGCTGTAAAAAGCATCCGATAAAATGCTGTAATTGTCGCAGGTGCATCTGCTAATTTCACCAAGATTGCTGAAGTAGACAATGCAAATACGCCCAAAAATAAGATCGTGTAAGAAATAAGTGGTGACTTCAATACTGTTCCCCCTTGACGTTTGTTTACTATAATAAAAATAATATATTATAATGTACAAATGTAAGTATAAAATATTTATGTTATTGGAAAAAGAATTATTTCTCCATGTTTAGAATGTCAGCACAAAAGACATCAAACATACATTATTTTAAAAGGGGCATATGCCATGAAAAATCATCGCTTAGGACAAACAGTATTAAACTATCGTAAGAAGAATGGTATGACAATTCGTGAGTTTGCTGATTATGCTGGAATTAGCACATCACTTATTAGCCAAATTGAAAGAGGACAAGGGAATCCGTCGTTAAGTGTACTAGAGTTAATTGCAAAAGCACTAAACGTGCCACTATTTACTCTGTTTGTTAATGAAATTGATACAGATTCCCTCATTTCCAGAAAGCAAGATCGAAAGAAAGTATATCGAGAAAATAGTGATCATATTGTATATGATGTATTAACACCAGATTTTATGAAAGCACATATTGAACTCTTAATGATGGATTTGAATGCACATTCTACTACTACTGAGAGTCATTACTCACATGACAATAAAGAAGAGATTGCTGTGGTTATGAAAGGTCAAGCATATGTTGAACTGGAAGGAACCGAATATTTTTTAGATGAAGGAGATGTCGTACGTATTCCACCAAATGTTAAACACCGATTTTTGAACAAGAGTGATGAACCTAATCATATTTTATTCGTACTAACCCCATCATTAGTTTAACACCTAAAACTTGGTAAATAGTATTAATCGGGCAGTGTGAATTTGTTAATTACTATAAATATTCCAGGATAAATTCTATCTTCTCTTTTCGCAATATTAGTTTTGTTTTTACTAATAAAACTAGTGCAATCTATTAGACGGTAAAACCGTCTTTTTTTATGTCACTATCGGGGGAGATTAGCTGAAGAGCGGTGACATATAAAGGTATTGTCCTTTTTACATAGAATATTTTAAGAATAGCAGGTGAATAAATGGGGGACATATATGGAAATTTGTTTTATCGGTGGCGGAAATCACAATAATAATGAATTAGGTGAAGTGTTTCTGGAACTTTCAAAAATGATTAAACCTGAAGCTAAGATTTTAATAATCCCTTTTGCTACTGACAATTCCAGGTATGAAAGTTGGATGGCAAGTATCAAACAAGCTTTTTCAATAATGGATAATGTAAGCGTTGAATTATTAAACGAAGACCTTTCGGACAAAGAAATGAAAAGGTCTATAAAAGAACATGATATTTTGTACTTTATTGGTGGAAAGCCAGAAAGGTTAATTCATGTAGTAGAGGAAAAAGGACTTGCTCCAATTATTAAAGACTTTCAAGGTTTAATCATTGGATATAGTGCGGGTTCATTAGCTTTCTGTAATGATTGCATAATAACAAAAGATAAAGACTATCCAGAAACGATAATGATCAAGGGCTTAGGATTAGTTGGGTTTAGCGTTGAGGTCCATTACGAGGATAATATAGATGGAGAATTAATTCCCCTATCAAATGAACGAAAAGTATATGCAATACCAAATGGAAGTGCAATTTTCTCCAAAAACGGGGAACTATTTAAAGTGGTAAATGATATTTATTCCTTTCAAAATATGAGAAAGGAAATAGTGAATTCCTAAGTCATAAAGAACCAACAGATGCTTACTCCCCAATTGGAGCAAGGGTGGCGGCGCAGATGAAGATAAATTTAATGATCTTTATTTCATCGGCAATAGAACAAGAAAAGAGTATATCAATGATGAAAACATTTGAATATGATATTCGTCCTGTTAAAGGGGATATAATGGATGATCCAGGATTTCATAATGGATATGAAGTTGTAAAGGTTTCGATCAATTATGCTTCGAATGAATGTTTTGTTTCGCTGCACCCGCTTGCGAGCGAAATTGAGGAAATCAAGATGGAAACTTATATAGAGAAACTGGAAGCACACAGTTGGCATGTTGTCTCAAAAGAAGAATTGAATAGTATGTAAAAAGGTAAATCCATAAAATGACGTAAGGAGTAATGTAAATGGAAAAAAATTCAACAACCACTTTAAAGATGACAAGGAATTTTGATGTAGTGCCTGAAAGGGTTTTTGAAGCTTGGTTGAACCCAGAGATGATGAGAAAATGGTTTTTTACATTGGAAGGGACAAACAAGGTGACACAAAATGAACCTCAAGTGGGAGGTACTTGGGAAATTATTGACCATCGCGATGGAAAAGATTATCGGGCGATAGGGGAGTATCTTGAAATGGACCCTCCCAATAAATTAGTGTTCACTTTTAAAATGCCGCAATTCAGTGAATCAGAAGATACAATTACAGTTGAGCTGAAAGAACTTCAACGGGGCTGTGAAATGACATTTTATCAAAACATCATTGTTCCTCATGAAGAAAATTGGACAGAATCCGATATCGAAAAAGCTCTTGGGGAGTATCACGATGGATCTGAACATGGCTGGAATTTAATGTTTATGGGACTGAAGGAATTGGTTGAAACTGGGCAGGTTAGCTATAAAGGCTAATAGTCGTTGGCCACAGTTTTTAGACTAAAGGGAATCGGAATGGTATCCCGAACCCTGAAGACTTGGTTATACTACATGATTTTTTTACTGTTTTATATGAGATGAAACCCTAAATAGATCGAAGAAATTTGCGACACTCCTGCCGAATAACTGGCTAGCCGAGACCCCACAGGCGCTTGCGCCGAGGAGGCTTGGCAGACAGTCGGCGGAAAGAGAGCGGATTTCTGAAATCAGCTGGAATGTTTTTCAAAACTGTAGAAATTCAATTACCGAGTTTGTATACAGTCAGAGACTAATAGTCATTAGCCAATGAAAAGCTCTCCAAATTAACTGGAGGGCTTTTCGGAATGTATTTTTATATATTGACAATTCCTTTTCAATTGGTAATATTTACTTTATTATTACATATGTGATTTTTAATAGAAGGCGGTTTAATTATGGATGGGAAAATCATTTACGACGAGTTCCATAAACTGATAGAAAGTGGGCAATATCGCAAATTGGTCATGTTATTATGACTAACTTTATGTACATATTTTGTTTATTAGTATGGGGACTTAATTTTATTGCCGTTAAGATTCAAGGTACACCTGTGAGTTTAGAATTATCTTTAACATATCGTTTAGGTTTGACGGCAATCCTATTTTTAATTTTATTGTGTATTCTTAGACCTAAAGGAAAACCCAAGAAAAAGGATGTTCCATTTATTATTGTGTTTGGAATTTGTAATTTTGCTTTAAGCTATTTATGCCTTTATTACGCCACTATCTTAAGTTCAGCGGCAATGGTTACTTTAATATTTTCATTGAAAGTCATTTTAACGCCCATTGCCCTTCGTGTTTTTTTGAAGGAACCATTACATTCACGTATCTTAATTGGCGGGATAATTGGTGTGCTGGCTGTTTGTATTGTTATTTATCCGAGTTTAAATAATATTCATGGATTCAATGATATAAAGGGTATCATGATGGCTGTTCTTGGTACCATCCTTACTGCATTGGGCGATGCAAGCTCAGCTAGAAATGCCAGGAAGAAAGTAAACCCAATCTATGCTAATGTACTTGGATTTGCAGCAGGAGGAATTCTTTTAGCGGCAATTGTGTTCATTCAAGGACAAGCAGTCACTTTACCGACCTCTATTACATATTTATCTGCTTTGTTCTATTTAACTATATTCGCTTCCTTTGGAGCTTGGCTATTCTACCTCAAGCTTGTAGAAAAAATAGGTGGGGCGAAAAGTGGATACATGGTTGCCCTTTTTCCGGCAATTGGAGGTATAGCTTCAGTGATGATTGGTGAATCAGATCCATCCATTTTCTTGGGAGCTGGCTGTCTTTTCAGTTGTTTAGGTGCCGCTATTGCATTAGGTTTTGGCATGAATATTGGTAAACGTAATTTGAAAGAAGAAATTTAATTTGATTTTCAGAGAGGGATGGGACAATGGAAAGTAAATGGCCAAATGAAATGAAAGTAGCGCAAATCCGGGTTGCACGTCCTACTGATCAGCTAAAAAAGGTTGTAAACTTCTATTGTGAAGGATTAGGTTTGAAAAAAATCGGTTCTTTTGAAGGGCATGAGGGATATGACGGCATCATGATTGGGCTTCCTGATTCCAGCTATCATCTGGAGTTTACTCAACATAAAGATGGCAGTCCCTGTCCTGCCCCATCAAAAGATAATCTGCTAGTCTTTTATATTCCTGAACGTAAAACCATTGAAGAAATCACAAGTAGATTGAAAGGTATGGGGTATGAACCGGTTTCTCCGGAAAATCCATATTGGGAAAAATCAGGTGTTACTATTGAAGATCCGGATGGTTGGAGAATTGTATTGATGAATTCGCCCGGCATAGGAAAATAAATTTCGAAATTTCATTGGAATGAAAACGACCGAAAAGCATCATGCTTTTCGGTCGTTTTGGATTTATGAGGACATCGTGATCCCGCCATTGATGTGAATGCACTGTCCAGTTATATAAGCACCTTCATCAGAGGCTAGCAGCACATATGCGCCTGCATGATCTGTCGGCTGCCCAGGGCGGCCAAGTGGTGCCTCGGTACCGAACTCGGCAACGGATTGTTCGTCGAACGTCGCCGGGATGAGCGGAGTCCAAATCGGGCCTGGTGCCACCATATTGACCCGGATCCCTTTTTTAGCCACATTCTGTGCAAGGCTGCGTGTGAATCCGACGATTGCCCCTTTTGTCGCCGTATAATCCATCAAAGTTGCATGTCCTCTGTACGGGTTGATCGATGTTGTGTTGATGACCGCATTGCCTTGTTTCATATGAGGAACCGCGTGCTTGCTCATGTAAAATACTGAATATATATTGGTGCAGAACGTTTTGTCCCATTGCTCGTCCGTGATATCCTCAATGTTTTCTGTCGGGGATTGCACCGCTGCATTATTGACGAGGATGTCCAGCTTTCCGAACTCGTCCAACGTCTTCGTAATCAATTCCTTACAATTCGCCTCCACGGAAACGTCACTTGGAAGTAGGAGGCAGCGAACGCCTTCCGCTTCAATTAGCTGCTTTGTTTCTTCGGCATCGCTGTGCTCATCCAAATAATTCACAACCACATGGGCGCCTTCCTTTGCATAAGCAATGGCAACCGCACGTCCGATGCCGCTATCTCCGCCTGTAATCAAGGCAACGCGGTCCTTTAGCTTACCGCTTCCTATGTAATCCTTTGGCTGAATCGGAAGTGGATTCATCTCTGATTCAATGCCAGGCTGTCTTTCCTGTGTTTGTCCGGGCTGTCCATTTTTTTGCTGTTCATATATATTCAAAGAAAATCTCCTCCTCTTAAACTATTGATCTAGTCATACTTTAGCCTTAAGAAAGTACGGTTAAACATCTGATTCCTTCTGCAAACGATTACAACAATATTGAGGCAATCCAGTGAGGAAGGAATTACGGTGTTCAAAGTTGAATTACTTTCTAATAAAACTTTCAGGGGTGTTAATGTGAATTCGATAGAAACAATACAAGAATTAACAAATAAAGAACAATGGTTAGAAGCCTTTCCAATCATGAATCAGTTACGTACTGACTTAACTCAAAAAACATACCTGGAGTTACTTGAAGAAATGAGGAAGGATGGGTACTGTTTGTTTGCTTTATATAAGGATAACCGGATTGTATCCTTGGCTGGTTTAAGTTGGAGAGTGAACTTTTATAATAAACGTCACGTGTTTATTTATGACCTTGTAACAGATGCTGCGCACCGCTCATTTGGATTTGGAGAGAAGTTATTAAATTATATACATAACTGGGCAAAAGAAAACGGTGCTGCATATGTGGCTTTGGAATCTGGCATCCAGCGAAACGATGCCCACCGCTTTTATGAAGAAAAATTAGATTATGATAAATGGTGCTACTCATTTAGAAAAACGCTGTGAGTGGAAATAGCGAAATGTTAAGTAAAAGAGCTGAGTATTCAGCTTTTTTTTTGTGCCATTGATGGAGGAAATGGAGTGAATGTAATACACATTGTCCACTATGTGTATTGGATTATAAACATTTTTAGTAAGAATAGATCAATTTTAAAAATCACGAGTAAACGCGTGAAATTCACGAGTAAAAGTCTGAAACTCACGAGTAAATCGCCGAAATTCACGAGTAAATCGTTAAAACTCACGAGTAAACAGGCGAAATTCACGAGTAAACGCCGATTCACGAGTAAATCGCTGAAACTCACAAGTAAACGCCGATTCACGAGTATCACCGATTCACTAGATCATGTAGTCGCACTGAACATTAAGTCGAAAAAATTTTTGTAATGATTTATTTAGCCTTGGACATACTTAATTAAGATATCACAAAGTAACATTTAATTAAGGAGGAAACCCAATGGCTAACGAAAATATACAAATGAAAATGGAGAACATTTGGCAGGATACATGTGGATCATGGGGAAATTGTACGGAAACTACAATTCAGTCATTCTTGGAAAAATCCGAAGAAAGCAATATAGATCCGCAATATTGCATGAGCTGGGTGGAACAGCATAAAGCCCAAATACCTGAGTGGGATACCGTTTCAAAAGTGTCGCTTGAGTGGGTTAATCAACATACCTCAACGGGTTCACCCATTTCAATCAAGGAAGATTATTAAAAAGTTATACTTTTTCTACCTATGAATGGTACGAACTCTACTATGTTTAAGAGGTGAAAATAGTTGTCAAATAATGAGGAACAAAACGGTAAATCAAATTCACGGCAAGGTTCAGAGCATAACAATGATCCAGATTACAGAGTTAATGCTTGGGACGAAATGAATGGTGAAGATAAATTTGTACAATCAGCCATCCAAGAGGAATTCAATAATCCGGTAATCGAAGAAACTATCTTGAAGTTCAATAAAATAGCGAATGAAGAAGAAAAGGAAACTTGATTTTTGGACGCGCCCTATAGGGCGTTTTTTTTTTGAGAAGGAAGAAGGAGCCGCTAATAAATTATTATGCAAAAGAACATATCTTTACCTTTTTATAAAAAACAATAATATACAAATAAAGGGAAAAGGCATCTTGGTATCGTATAAAGCATAGTATAAATCGTTTTTATTAATAAAGTTGGCCATATCATTAATGGGAGTGAAGATCATGGAAGCAGCGGTAGAACGAATTTTTTCTAATGAATTGGTGAAATTGGCTGGGCATTTTTTTCAAGTGAATGCGGGGAATCCGGTTAAACTTGGAGATGCAGAGAACTACGTATTTGAGGTTTACAGGGATGGAACTCCATATATCTTAAGAATGACACATCAATCACATCGTACAAAAGACCAAGTGCTTGCTGAGTTAAAGTGGGTTGAGCATTTACAGAATAATGGTAGTGAAATTCCTAAAGTCATAACTTCGATAGAAAATAACTTAGTTGAAATTGTGAAGGGTCTGGATGGTACGGAATTTTATTGTTGCCTGTTTGAAAAAGCTCCTGGTGTAAGGATGAAAGTCACCGATGAAAATTTCGACGGACCTTTATTTTTTGAATGGGGAAGAACCATTGGCCAAATGCATAAACAAACAAAAAGTTATAAGCCTGAAACAAAATATAAAAGGCTGGATTGGTATGAAGAAGAATTATTGAATGTCCAACTCTATGCATCCGATGTTCCAGAGCAATTGATGCACCAACAAGAATTAATCAAGAAGAAATTAAATGCCCTCCCAGTTCATCAAGATAATTTTGGATTGATTCATTCAGATATACATAACGGCAATTTCCATCTTCATGAGGGGAAGATTCATGTTTTTGACTTTGATGACTGTTCTTATCACTGGTTTGCCAGCGATTTGGCCATACCTCTGTACTATTTGATATGGAGCTTGGAACGTGAAGGGGTAAAAGGGCTCGATGAATATGCCGCCAAGTTCATGAGGGAATTCATAAAAGGCTATGAGACGGAAAATATCCTGGCACCTGAAGAATACGAAGCGATTCCTCTATTTTTAAAGTTAAGGGATCTAACGTTATATAATTTTTTTCATAAAAAGTATGATTTGAAGAACGCGGATGGTCAATTATTCAAAACCGTCAAAAGTATCGAACAAAGAATCATGGATAGCCGTCCTATTGTTCACTTCGATCCGAACATGGTTCATTAAGGGGGATTGGAATGTCAGAAATGAAAATTAATGGACTTGCATATACGATTCGGACCGGTGAATTGGAAGATGCGGAAGCGGTTTTGGATGTACAGAATTCCGTTATTTCCGAAGGAGAGTATTTTATTGCGGTATCGGAGGAGTTCAATAAAACACCAGAACAACAAAGGGATTGGATACAAAGGTTATTGGAAAATGAACGAGAAACCATCATCGTGGCCGAAATAAATGGTGAGGTCATTGGATGGATAGGATTTCAATCGGAAAATAGGAAGAGAATGTCTCACAAGGGCTCATTTGGAATGATGATCAGGGAAGATTGCAGAGGGAAAGGAATTGGAAAAGAGCTTATAAAAGCATTATTGGAATGGGCAGAAGCAAATCCGTTCATTGAAAAGGTGAGCTTGGGAGTTTTTTCAACAAATCAGCGGGCAATATCACTGTATAAAAAGATGGGGTTTGTTGAAGAGGGCCGTAAAATAAAGGAATTTAAGATGAGCGAAAGTGAATACGTCGATGATATTATCATGTACAAAATGGTTTGAACAGACCAAAAGAGCATGAATTAATTCAATACATGCTCTCTCGGTTTGGTTATGTATCTATTTTTATATGAAAACGATGTGTATGTCACGCATCATTTAATTATCTTCACGTTCACTTGCTTTCTTCCCCACGTTAAAGCATCCGCTTCACTCGCGATGAATACATCGATTCTGTTTCCTTTGATGGCGCCGCCCGTGTCTGCAGCGATTGCTTGTCCATAGCCTTCGACTTCAACGATGGAGCCTAGCGGAATCACGTTCGGATCGACTGCTATCAGTTTGGCATCATCATATTTTTTTAGGTCAACGCCCATTCTTGTAGTGCCTGAGCATCCCTCGCAGCTCGCTGTATATGCTGTACTTGTTACCGTTATTTCTTTAACGGCAGAGCTTGCTAAACTTGCTCTTTCTTTTAATTTACTGAAGGTCCGAGCACCGGCTATTCCATCAGCGGATAATCCCTTTTGCTTTTGAAAGTTGATGACGGCTTGCTTTGTACCTGTTCCATAAATACCATCGATCGTTGATGTGTAAACATTCCAGTCCTTCAATAATCTTTGCAGTTCAGCTACAGGTCTTCCCATATCCCCGCTTTTTAGTACCTGTATTTTCTGATTCGTTTTTGTTCCTGCTATTCCATCGACTTTCAGTCCTGATTTTTCCTGATACTTCTTTACGGATTCTTTTGTAATCGGTCCGTAGTAACCTGTTGCTTCGTGATAGGGAAAGACCCCTTTTGTCAGTAATAATTCTTGTAATACTTTTACATCACTATTACTCATTCCAAATGAAAGTGTGCGATCCAAAGCAGCGGCTTCGCCTTTTGTTGGCATGCATACTCCTAGAATGAATACAGAAGCCGTTAGGATCGTTAATAAAATTTTCTTCATGTTTATCCTCCTCGTTGTTTCCTGCAATAAACGATTCGTTAAACTATCACTCTTTTAGGCGCAGTTAAGGAAAAACACCGCGAAGGCACTATGTAATTGTTAAAACATGTAACATATAAAAAAGAAATGAGGCGGACATCGGGTTACCATATCCTTAGTGATTAACTAATTATGGAAAACGATCGAGCTTCCCGTGGAACGAACGGAACCGTTTGTTTGAACAAGGGCATTCATTCATGTACGTTTATGTTAATAGAAATTCCATTTCAAGGTTGAAGGAGGAAATCATCATGATTAAAGCAGTTATTTTCGACTTTGATGGTTTAATTTTAGACACAGAAACGGCTTGGTATGAGGCTTATAAAGAAACGATGGCTTTTTATAAATCTGATTTGCCTCTTGAACATTTCGTAAAATGTATTGGAACGGATAATACTGAACTTAATCAGTACTTCAAGGATCAGCTGGGGGAAAGTTGTAATATTGAAGAAATTGAATCCAGAGCAAAAAGCCTTCATGAAGTCAAAATGAAAACATCACAGGCACGTGAAGGTGTAAAGGATTATTTAGAAGAAGCAAAAAACAATGGATATAAAATCGCCCTCGCTTCAAGCTCGACAAAAGAGTGGGTCACTCATCATTTGGGGGAACTTGGACTGTTACACTATTTTGAAGTTCTTATCACAGGGGATGATGTTGAAAAAGTAAAACCTGCGCCTGATTTGTATGTAAAGGCAATTGAAGTCCTGGGTATTCGGCCCACAGAAGCCGTAGCATTTGAAGATTCCTTAAATGGGCTTCAAGCCGCCCTGACTGCAGGATTAAAGTGTGTTATCGTTCCTAATCCCGTGACGGAAGCTCTAGCTTTTGAAAATCATCATTTACGCCTCCGATCCATGTTGGATAAGAGCTTGTCTGACGTTATAAAACATATTGAGCAATAAGCCTTCGAACGAAATTATAGTATGATAAAGGAATGAAACCACGCCGAAGATGGCAGAGTCTTCGGCTTTTCTGGTTTTTAATGAATTGGTAGGGAGGGTGACATTATGGAATTGCAAACCAATGAAAAAGGAGTCCGGCTGCGGGAGGTCAAGGAGAGCGATCTTCCTATCTTTTTCGAGCAGCAATTGGATCCTGCCGCAAACTATATGGCTGCTTTCACATCTAAGGATCCATCAGACGAGGTGGCTTTTTTGACACACTGGAAGAACATCTTATCGAACCTGGATATTCAAAAAATGACTATACTCTGCAACGGATGTGTTGCGGGCAACATTCTCAAGTTTGAACAGTTTGGTAACCCGGAAGTGAGTTATTGGATCGGGAAGCAATATTGGGGTAAAGGAATCGCATCAGAAGCACTGCTAAATTTTTTGCCGAAAATAAAAGTCCGCCCTCTTTATGCCCGCGCAGCCAAGGATAACCTTGCATCCATCCGAGTGTTGGAAAAATGCGGGTTTGAAAGATTCGATGAAGACAAAGGGTATTCCCATACAAGAGGCAAAGAGGTTGAAGAATTCATTTTGAAACTTGAATCAGGAAACCCCCGTTAAGATAAGAATATAACAATATCGTTTAACCTATGAGGAAACAGGTGACATACAATGGGATATAAGATTTTTTCCATCATTTTTATTTTATGTGGTCTTTTTATAATGTGGTTCGCCATTTTTGGCAAAAAGAAAGAGATCAAAGAGTTCGGCTCCGCAATACCAACTAATTTCATCGATGTAATTTTAATGATGATATATAAGCTTTTACCTTCCATT